>JAFLRV010000099.1 GCA_022511245.1 Coprobacter sp. | reverse complement strand
CGGTTGATGATGTATATAAAATGATTGCCATTACGGCCAATCAGGCTATCGGAATAAAAAACGAATTAAAAAAATAAGAAAATGAAAATTTTGGTATTGAACTGCGGTTCATCGTCGATTAAATACAAGTTGTTCGATACGGCCTCCAAGAGCGTACTGGCTCAGGGCGGCATCGAAAAAATCGGTCTGAAAGGCTCGTTCCTTAAATTGACCTTGCCCGATGGCGAGAAAGTGATTCTGGAAAAAGATATTCCGGAACATACGGTAGGAATCGATTTTATCCTGAATACTCTGACCGGCGAAGCATACGGATGTATCGGGTCGCTGAAAGAAATCGACGCCGTAGGTCACCGCGTCGTTCACGGCGGTGAGAAATTTAACCGTTCGGTGCTGATAACCGAAGAGGTGAAAGAGAAGATTGTCGAGTGCATCGACATCGCACCGCTGCATAACCCGGCCAATCTGAAAGGTATCGAAGCTGTGGAGGCTATTTTGCCGGATGTTCCGCAGGTGGCCGTGTTCGATACGGCTTTCCACCAGACGATGCCCAAGTCGGCCTATATGTACGGCATTCCCTACGAAATGTATGAGAAATACGGTGTCCGCCGGTATGGCTTTCACGGAACCAGTCACCGCTATGTGTCCCGCCGGGCCTGTGAATTTCTGGGCGTCCCCTATGAGTCGCAGCGTATCATTACCTGCCATGTGGGAAATGGCGGTTCGGTTACGGCTGTCAAAGACGGGAAATCGGTCGACACCTCGATGGGACTTACGCCGGTCGAAGGGTTGCTGATGGGCACCCGGTCGGGCGATATCGATGCCGGAGCACTGGTCTATATCATGGAAAAAGAGCAGCTGGATGCCGCCGGATTGTCCAATTTCGTCAATAAGAAATGCGGCGTGATGGGCGTGTCGGGCGTGTCGTCGGATATGCGTGAAATCGAGTCGGCCATTGCTGCCGGCAATGAACGGGCCCGATTGGCACTGGACATGTACGATTACCGTCTCCGGAAATATATCGGTGCTTATGCCGCTGCTTTGGGCGGGGTAGATATCATCGTGTTTACCGGCGGCGTGGGCGAGAATCAGGTGCTCACCCGCGAAGCGGCCTGTCGGGGACTGGAATTTATGGGTGTCCGCATCGATGCCGGACAGAACCGGAAGATACGGGGCACGGAGGCCGTTATCAGTGCTGCCGATTCTCAGGTTAAAGTCGTTGTGATACCGACCGACGAAGAATTTATGATTGCTTCGGATACGGAAGAGATACTTCAGAACCGTTAATGATAAAAACTACGACAGAAAAAAGCCGGTTTCGGAAAAGGAACCGGCTTTTTTTGGCTGTTTTGCTCAGGACATTTATTCCGTTTCGAATTGTTCCATCCGGATGTTTACCCCGTCATACACGGCGTAAGAAAAGAGTTTTATCCAGTCTCCGAGAATCAGCAGGCGGCTCTCCTTTTTCAGCATCAGATCCAGCATGATGTGCCGGTGTCCGAAAACGAAAAAGTCGATGTGTTCCGTTTGCAGCAGCGCTTTGGCGAAAAGCACCAGATTCTCTTCCTTTTCCCCTTTGTACGGCATTTCTTCCCCGTTGGCCCGGCTGTGGGCCGACCATTTGTGGGCAAATGCGACGGTCCATCGGGGATGCACGGCGCTGTAAAGCCTTTGGCAGAGCCGGTTGTGGAATATACTGCGGATAAACCGGAACGATAACGGCGTTTCTCCCAGTCCGTCCCCGTGTGCCAGAAAGAATTTTTTCCCGCCGATTTCTTTTATTTCCGGCTGTCGGTGCACGATAACCCCCAATTCGGTGGGGAGATAGTCGAAAATCCAGATGTCGTGGTTTCCGATGAACCAGTGCACCTCGATACCGCTGTCGGTGAGTTCGGCTATTTTCCCGAAGAAGCGGACAAACCCGCGCGGAACCACCGTCTTGTATTCGAACCAGTAGTCCAGAATATCGCCCATCAGGTATATGGCTCCGGCGTCCTCCTTGATGCTGTCGAGCCACCGGACCACCCGCCGTTCGGTATCTCCCGCAGGGGCCGGTGCGCTGCGGGCGCCCAGATGCAGGTCAGATATGAAATAGGTTCGCTTCATGGTGCGGTATCGTTTTATTTTATAAAAAACCCAGTTCGAGCTTCGCCTCCTCGCTCATCATCTCTTTGTCCCACTCCGGTTCGAATACCAGCTGTATGTCGACACTTTTGACCTCCTCGATACTCTCGATTTTCATGCGGATGTCTTCAACGATAAAGTCGGCGGCGGGACAATTGGGAGCGGTCAGCGTCATTTCTATCTTTACGTTGTGGCCGCTGTCGACCTCTACGTTGTAGATAAGTCCCAAATCATACACGTTGACCGGGATTTCGGGGTCGTACACCGTCCGCAGCATCTTGACGATTTTTTCTTCTGTCGTGATATCACTGTTTTCCATATCATCGTTTTTTGACAGAACGAAGATACTCTTTTTTTGTGAAATAAGAAAGTCTGCCGGGAAATGGATGCGATTCGGCCGCCGACAGCGGGTGCAGGGTGGAGCTTTGTCACTTTTCTGTCGCCCCGTTCGTTAATTTTTTCATCTTTTTTGTATATTTGAACCGCAGAACGTTATTTTTGTTTGAGATTATACTATTATAAAGTTAAGAATTTAACCCGTTGTGTACAATGAAAAAAGTTGCATTTCTCTTTCTGCTGTTTGTCCTGGCTGCCGCTGCACCGGCAAACGCACAGTTTAAGTATGGTATTCGTGTGGGAGCCAATTTGTCGAATCTGAAATTCGATAACGGAATAAAAAGCTCCAATATTGCCGGATTCACCGGAGGTGTCATGGCCGAATATACCCTGCCGGTATTGGGTATCGGCGTCGACGGTGCCGTGATGTATGCCCGTCGGGGAGCCAAACTGAACCTTTCGGCCAGCACTCTGCTGGAGAATGCTGTCGGCAAAAGCAAATCGTCGACGAAACTCGATTATATCGAGATACCGGTCAATCTGAAATACAAGATTTCTTTGCCTTTGTCGGTACTGAAACCCTATGTTTTTGCCGGTCCCAGCTTTTCGTTCCTGGTCGGGGACAATATCAAAAACGCATTCAAGGAAAAGAAATACGATACCTCGATAAACGCCGGTCTCGGAGTCGAGGTTATCGGCAAAGTTCAGGTTTCGGCCCAGTATGGCTGGGGCTTGGGCAAAACCATCTCCGTTCCTGAAACCGATTTCAACGGGAAAAACCGTTACTGGACCATTTCGGCCGCTTACCTGTTTTAACCGGCCGGTTCGTAGCATATGGGCGGGAGCGAAACGATTTGTCTTTCAGACAAGCCGTCTCGCTCCTGTTTTTTTACTATATTTGTAGTCGCTAATTGCTGTGTATGCCCCAGTTTGCCGATGTCATATTGCCCCTTCCGCTGAGTAAGTATTACACCTACCGTATTCCCGATGAACTGCTGTCGGAGATACAGCGGGGCAGCCGGGTTATCGTTCCTTTCGGGAAGCGGAAATACTATACGGCCATTGTGGCCGATATACATCATTATCCGCCGGCCGATTACGAGACCAAAGAGATTTCGTCCCTGCTGGATGCAACCCCGATATTGAGACGGCCCCAGCTCAAGTTCTGGGAATGGATTGCCGAATATTATCTCTGTTCGGTCGGGGAGGTGTACAAGGCGGCGCTGCCTTCGGGACTGAAACTGGAGAGCGAGACGCAGATAGCGCTCAATTCCGATTACGAGGAGTCGGAAGACGCCCGGCTCAAGGAGAAAGAGGTGCTGCTGCTGGATGTGTTGTCCCGCTACGACCGGCTGTCGGTGCAGGAGCTCGAAAAGGAGAGCGGCATACGTTCCGTCTTGCCGATGGTGCGGTTGTTGCTGGAGAAAGAGGCCGTTGTGGTCTCGGAGCAGATAAAGGCCAAATACCGGCCCAAAACCGAAGTCTGCCTCCGGATGACGTTCGGGAAAGAGCGGCGGGAAGAGCTTCGGGATGTGTTCGACCAGCTCTCGTCGGCACCCAAACAGCTGAAGCTGCTGATGGCCTATATCGAGATGTCGGGATTTATGCGGCGGGGAGAGCTGAAGGAGGTGAAGAAAAAAGAGCTGCTGGAACGTGCCGATGTATCGCCTGCCGTGCTGACGGGACTGATAGAAAAAGGCGTTCTGGAACCTTATGTCCGGGAAATCAGCCGCATCGGAACGTCGGGCACCGTCGGCGAGGCCCGTTGCCTGAGTGCCCCCCAGCAGCAGGCTTTGAACGAGATAACCGACACGTTCCGGGACAAGGAAGTCACGCTGTTGCACGGCGTCACCTCCAGCGGAAAGACAGAAATATATATACATCTGATACAACAGGTTTTGCGGCAGGGGCGGCAAGTGCTCTATCTGGTGCCCGAAATCGCCTTGACCACCCAGCTGACCACCCGGTTGCAACGGGTGTTCGGCCCGCAGCTGGCCATATACCATTCCAAATTTTCGGACAACGAGCGGGTCGAGGTGTGGAACAGCCTGCTGCATGAAAAGGGAATCAAAGTCGTGCTGGGGGTAAGGTCTTCGGTGTTTCTCCCTTTTCGGGACTTGGGACTGGTCATTGTCGACGAGGAGCATGAAAACACCTACAAGCAGCAGGATCCGGCCCCCCGCTATCATGCCCGGAATGCGGCTATCGTCCTCGCCTCGATGCACGGGGCCAAAACCCTGCTCGGCTCGGCCACACCGGCCATAGAGAGCTATTACAATGCCTTGCAGGGGAAATTCGGCCTGGTGGAACTGACCACCCGGTACGAAGGGCTGGAGCTGCCCGAAATACAGGTGGCCGATTCGCAGCGGCTGCGCCGGCAGAAACAGATGCCGGGCAATTTTTCGCCTCTGTTGCTGCAACTCTCCTCCGAAGCCCTGAAACGGGACGAGCAGATTATCCTTTTCCAGAACCGGCGGGGATTCGCCCCTTTGGTCGAGTGCAAACTCTGTGCATGGGTGCCCAAATGCCGGAACTGCGATGTGAGTCTGACCTATCATAAGCGCTATAACCAGCTCGTCTGTCACTATTGCGGATATACATACGAGATACCGCGCCAATGTCCCGCCTGCGGACATACCTCTATCGAGATACGGGGGTTCGGTACCGAACGCATCGAAGAGGATGCCGCCCAGTATTTCCCCGATGTCAGAATTGCCCGGATGGATTTGGATACCACCCGTACCCGCAAGGCGTATGAGCAGATTATCGACGATTTTCAGCAAAAAAAGTCCCGCATCCTCATCGGTACGCAGATGGTGACGAAAGGGCTCGATTTCGACAATGTGAGTGTCGTGGGGATTCTGAGTGCCGACACCATGATGAATTTCCCCGATTTCAGAGCACACGAGCGGGCTTTCCAGCTGATGGCGCAGGTGGCGGGCCGGGCCGGGCGGAAAAACCGCAAAGGCACCGTCGTGCTACAGACCGCCCAGCCGGAACATCCCTTGATAAAACAGGTGATACGCCACGATTATGCGGGCATGTACCGTACCCAGCTGGCCGAGCGGGAACGATTTTCCTATCCGCCCTTCTTCCGGCTGGTTTATATCTATCTGAAACATCGGGACGAACAGCTGCTGGATACCCTCTCCCGCTCCTATGCCCAATTGCTGAAACAGGTGTTCGGCTCCCGTATTCTGGGTCCCGACAACCCGCCGGTGGCCCGCATACAGACGCTCTATATCCGCAAAATCATGCTCAAAATCGAGACCCGTGCCTCGATGCCGAAAGTCCGGGAACTGCTGCATCAGGTGCAGGACGAGATGTTGAAAGACGAACGGTTCAAATCGGTTATTCTCTATTACGACGTAGACCCCATGTGATGTCGGGATACATTGAAAGGAGATTCAGAAACTGATATATTACATTAATACGCTCTTACGGGAACTGCATAAGTAAATATTAAAGTCTCATCTATATACCTGTCGAAAAAACCTTTGAAAATAATTTCCTGAGGATAATCCAGTTGTGTAAATGTTTCTGAATTTGAATAGAGTTTCAGATGTGACGCATTACATGTTATTTCATAACGAAATTGAGTATCTGCACTTCGTTTAATTCCGTTTACGACTGTCCTTACATAATATTTATCTCTCAAAGGATAATAATCTTGAGCTCTATGCCAGTCTGTAACATACAATCTATATAATTGATAACCTAACAACGCATTGGATATCTTTTCGTCATCGTCATTGTCAAAAGGTGCATTTCTGAATTTCGTTTCAAGTTCAGCTTGTTTTCCTTTTCGTGAATCTTCTTCATTGAATTCATCCCAATGAGCCGGAAAAAATTCTTTGCCAAGCCGGAACGTAATTTCTACGGGGGCCTCTTTCTTTCCCCATTTCCCGAAATAAGGATATTTGGTTTGGGTAGATTGGTTATCCAAAGGATAAAGACTCATAAATGATGTTTCGTTTCCATGACCCAACTGGACATCGATGTCTCCATTTTTTTTAATATATCCGTTTACATCCAACTGAGTTCCGTTGGAGTGGCGATATCGGCCATAAAGAATCCCTTTTTGGGTGAGATGACATACAAGATGAATGGCTCCATGATTTAATGTTCCCTCACCATAAAGCAATAACGGATAGGGTTCAGCCTCTGTTTTCCAATTCCATGTAGGACCGAGCTTTTGTATAGAAAAATCGGAAGGATATTGTTCTACCAGATTCGCCAAAGAATAAGGTTTGTTGGTTGTATCATGATTATGTTCCTCTTTGGATATATTTTCTTTCAACTGATTTTCTGAAGCGGGTTTTGTGTCAGTCGTATTTTTATCATTCTGTTGTTGATTGACAGAGCATGATAATAGCCATGTCCATTGAAAAAACAACAAAAGGCTTACTATAGTGCCGATTAAACTTTTGAACGATTTGCTCAGATACGTTACCATTTTATTCGATTAAGTGGAGAGAGTCATTGTATAGACTCTCTCCCGGTTAATATTTAGAAAATGCCAAGGGTATCAACTACAACAGTAGTATCAACTACAATTTCGTCGGAGTAGGAGTATTTTTTACCTTTTCTATTGCTTTGCGAGGCTCTCTCATATGAATCTACAAACCGGCTCAATCCTGTTGATTGATATTTGGCTTCGGTCATCATGGAAGCCTCAATGTTATTGAGATTGTCGGGACAACCAATTACAATCCAAGTTTTTCCATTGCTTAAAACAGCATAAGCCTCTTCATTTTTCTGCAGGTTAAATCCTTTGTTTTTCAGTATGTTGACCAGTAAATCTTTTCCTTTCTCAAAAATGGGTTTAGGACCTTCTAAGGTAAGTTCTATCTTGTCAAGTTTTGCTTTTGTATTCCAGATATCTTTATATCTGTCTATATATCGATAAATGTAAAAATAATCTTCTTCATAGGAATAAACAGGTTCTCTATTGGCAATGACTTCATCCGATCTCAGTTCGATAGACATCGATGCGTTGTGAAAATTGAAATCTTTTACCGGTTCCGAGATACTATAATCGTATCGATAGTCGGCAGGTTCTCCGGTGGCATATTTGCGAATGGGTTCTCCCAATGCGGCTGTTTTTGTTCCGGTTTCGGTAATATGGTCTGCAAAAGCTGAGACGGCTCCTGTAAAATCAAAATAGTCGGATTTTAATATATTAGAATTTGCATCTATATTTACAGAATAGAAATCGTTTTTTGTTGTGGCTTTTCCCGTTTTGTCGTAGAACATAATGGAATTATTTTCCCCTCCAATAAGGTAAAAAGGTGTAGACAATCCGGCTACCTGTAAAATAAAACTAAGACTTATCACCTCTTTCTCATCTATCTCTGTAATAACATCGGCTTTGTCGTTGATAATTTGGTACGTATCTCCGTTTTTTACCAAGAACATATTGTTGTCGATATAACTTATTTCCTCGTATTTTGCCCGAACTATCACATCGTTCTCTTTGTTCACTATTCCCCATTTGTAATCGGAATTACAGAAAGCGTAGTACTTGTCGGAAAATCCAAAGTATTTTTCAAATTTTGCCGGCAATTTTGTAAATTCTCCTTTTTTGTCGATGTAACCGAGTACATCTCCTTTTTGGATGGTCATTCTTCCTCCACGAAAAACAAAACCGTCATAGCTATAATTGTCTTTTAGCCGAAACAACTCTTTTCCTTTGGAATCCAAAGCTACAATTGTTTGTTTTTCTTCCTCTTTAATTATACCGATACAAATCCCTTCGGAGAAGGGCTGAATTTCATTGTAAATTGGTTCAATGATGGTTTCCCCTTTACGATTAACAGTACCCCATTTGCCGTTTTGTAACATTATTATAAGATTTCCATTCATAAAAAATTGGGTACTTAAGATAACTTCTTTTCCATTGATTGGTTCAAGAACCGCTTTTGTTTCACCGTTTACATCAACTAACGAGATTCTTTCATCTTTTCTTACAATAGGAATAACTCCTTCCGTATGATAGCCTGTGGCTATCAAATCTTCACATCCGGGAATAAGTTGCGGTTTT
>JAFLRV010000098.1 GCA_022511245.1 Coprobacter sp. | reverse complement strand
ACAAAAGTACTCCCTTTTTTATTCCTTTCCAAATTTTTTTACATCTTTTTTTGACAGATCTTCTGAATAAAGCCAAAATGCCCTATATAACAGACGTGTAGGGCGGGGGAAAAATTTTCTTTCCGGCAGATATATCTTCTAATATTCCGCTATTTTTTATCTTTGTACCATCTAAATGTATTTGAAAAATGAAGAGAATCGCTTTCATTTTTTTGCTTATCTTTTCTTTCCTTCCTGTGCGGGCTCAGCATGGGCCGGTCATCATCTCATCGGAAGACAGTTTGTGTATAGAGAAATTATTGCATCTGAACATACAGACGGATGACATTAACGAATATATCTCTTTTTATGCGAAACAATTACACAATATTCCGTATGCCGGAGGGACATTGGACATTCTGCCGGAAGAGTGCCTGATTGTGAATGTTCACAAGCTGGATTGTACCACTTTTATAGAAACCGTTTTGGCGCTGTCGATTACCAAACAATGCGGGAAATGTGCTGTCAGCGATTACGAAAAAGCATTACAACGGGCTCGTTATCATGACGGGGTTATCAATGGATACGGCTCCCGATTGCATTATTTCAGCGACTGGATTTGGGATAATTCCCGGAAAGGCATTGTACAAGAAATTTCTCCGGTTCATTCATCGGACAAAATTCCGCTCGAACTCTATTTCATGTCTGAAAATGCCGACAAATATCCATTGCTGAAAGGCAATTCTTCTGCAATTGCCCAAATCAGGGAACATGAACAAAATCTTTCCGGAGACAGTGCGGCTTATATCCCTAAAGAGAAACTGTTTCATGCCGATTTATCATGGATAAAGGACGGCGATATTATTGCCATTACCACCGGACGGCCGGGACTGGATATTACTCATGTAGGTATTGCCTGTGTCATAAACGGAGCCGTACATCTTACTCATGCTTCTTTGAAAGAACATAAAGTCGTAACAGAACCTATTTCTCTGGCAACGTATTTGTCCCGCAATAATTCACAAACCGGAATCCGGGTTATACGGGCACTCAACCAAAGGCCCTAACCCCATTATTCCGTTTTGTTTAAAGCAGTTCTCAACTGTTCAAGTGCTTGCCGGACAATGTCTCTCGGGGCGGCAACGTTCATTCTCATAAACCCTGCGCCTCCTTTACCGAACATTTCACCGTCATTCAGAGCCAGCCGGGCTTTTTTCACAAACAAATCGACCAACTGGGCATGGGTCAAATGCAACTCTCGGCAATCGAGCCATACCAGAAACGAGGCCTGCGGTCGCAACGGTTTTATTTCAGGGATATATTCAGCACAGAAATCGATAATAAAATCGATATTCTTCTGTACATATTCCAGCATCTGTTTCCGCCATGATTCTCCCTGTTCATATGCGGCGATTGTCGCTATGGGAGAGAACACAGCAGGCTCATTCAATTCATTGGCCTGAAGCCAACCGTAGAACCCGGTGCGCAACTTTTCATCGGAGACAACAGCGTATGCACTGACAATGCCGGGAATATTGAAAACTTTTGACGGAGCACACAATGTAATACAACATTCGGCGGCTTCGGGCGAAACCGTAGCAAAGGGGACATGGTGATTATCCCACAGGGTCATATCGGCATGAATCTCATCGGACAGGACAATAATTCTGCGTTCGCGGCAAAACCGGGCCAACCGGGCCAACGTTTCCCTATCCCAGACGATACCGGCGGGATTGTGGGGGTTGGATAACAGGAAAATCTTACAATGCTCATCGGCTATACGGGCCAACTGGTCAAAATCCATAGAGTAAGTGCCATCGGGATTTTCCCGCAAAGGATTATCGGCCACAACCCGATTGTTGCCTTCTATTACCTGTCTGAAGATATGATATACCGGAGACTGGATAATGATTTTCTCGCCGGGCCGGGTAAAATAGTTAATGGCCAAACCGATTCCTTTGACTACACCGGGTACAAATGTCAGCCATTCCTGCCGAATATCCCATTGATGGTGGGATGCCTGCCAACGAATGACGGAAGGCCAGTAATCCACCGGGTCAACCGTATAACCCAATACCGGATGCTCCAGCCGCTCCTTGATTGCAGCCAAAATAAAATCGGGCGTTGCAAAATCCATATCGGCCACCCACAAAGGCAGCAAATCAGCATCTCCGTAGCGTTCCTGCAAAGCGTCGACTTTCAGCGCACCGGTATCTCTCCGGGTTATAATTTTATCGAAATCATACATTCCCATTACTTTTTCACAGCCTGTTGTATGTCTTCAAAAATATCATCAACTGCTTCAAGGCCGACTGAAATGCGAATAATCCGGTCTGAAACATCCATATCTTGCAGTTGTGATTCTGTAAAATTCCCGAATATCGTACTTGCCGGATGAATCGCCAATGTACGGTTATCGAACAGATTCGTGGCCCGTTTGACCAACTTCAGTCGATTGATAAAACTGAAACACGACTCTTTATCGGCCAGCTCAATCGTCAGCATAGCGCCTCCGGTAGGGCCGAACTGTCGCTGCGAGAGTTCATAATAGGGGTTATCGGGAAGTCCGATGTAATTGACATGACAGATTTCAGGAACAGTTCTTAATCTCGTTGCCAGTTCAAGGGCATTCCCCGCCTGCATGCGATACCGGGCATCGAGCGTTTCAAGACCCAGTGTCTGCATATAGGCGACATGGGGAGTCATATATGCCCCCAGATTCAGCAGCATTTCCTGTTTCATCCGCTTGCCGAAACCGGGACAAGTTCCGTAATCGATAACCAGCCCGCCAATAGAGGTCCCGCCACCGGAAAGATATTTGGTACTCGATACGATTTCTATATCTACCCCTAATTTCTTTGCCTCAAACTCGGTAAACGGAATTGCTGTCGTATCGGCCACCAGCGGGATATTAAAACGTTTCGCTACCGCAGCCAACTGCCCAAGATCGGCTACTTCCAGCTGCGGATTGGTGACTATCTCCAAATAAATGCAACAGGTATTTTCATCTACATTCTTTTCAACTTCATCGATATTGGTCAGGTCACACAATTTCGTTTCCACATTGAACCGGGCCAATGTCGAGTTAAGGAAAGCGTAGGTATTGCCAAACATATGTTGAGACGACACGATATTCTTTCCTGCAGCCGACAGACATATCAACGCATTGCTAATTGCTGCCATACCGGAGCTGAATGCAATGACATTATCGGCTTCGGTCAAGGCTTTTACCTTATTTTCAAAATAGATTACAGTGGGATTGGTAACACGTGAATAATCGGGTTTATTGCTCCGGTTGCAGAAAGACTCAATCATTTCGGCCGCATTGGGGAATTCATATGCCGCACAATGATATACCGGCATTGCCAACGCCCCATACGGGTCATTTTCCTGATAAGCTGTATGAATCGCTTTTGTCTCCTTTTTCATAATTCTCTTCTTTTTTTAATGCTTGCTCAGATACAAATTTCAATACAAAGGTACAATAATTAGCGATTTTATGTAACAGTTCAAAAGAAATATAGAATATATATCTATAATATTATGAGATTACAGAATATTATTATAAAATGAGACCCATAATGATGCCTATATAGATTTTTTTTCTAATGCCAAGTCCATAAAAAAAGAGTCCTGCAAATCAGGACTCTTAGTATTGTTCTATAAGATTACACTATTTTTTTGTAACCATAAACAGCATTATCGCCCAGTTCTTCTTCGATACGGAGCAACTGATTGTATTTTGCCATACGGTCCGACCGGCTCAACGAACCGGTTTTTATCTGTCCGGCGTTGGTGGCTACGGCAATATCGGCAATGGTAGCATCTTCCGTCTCACCGGAACGATGGGAGATTACGGCCGTATATCCGTTTCGCTGGGCCATTTCAACAGCCTGCAACGTCTCTGTCAAGGTTCCTATCTGATTTACTTTGACCAATATCGAATTTCCGCAATTCTCCCGGATACCTTTTTCCAGATATTTGACGTTCGTCACAAACAGGTCGTCTCCTACCAACTGGCATTTCCCGCCTATCGATGCGGTAAGGGATTTCCAGCCGGCCCAATCCTCTTCACTCATCCCGTCTTCTATAGAATCAATGGGATATTTTTCTATTAATGATTTCAGATAATCGGCCTGCTCTTCCGATGTCCGCCTACCGCCTTTCTCTTTTTCAAATATCGTATAGTCATATACTCCGTCTTTATAAAATTCCGAAGCGGCGCAGTCCAAAGCAATCGTTATTTCTTCGCCCGGCCGATACCCGGCCCGCTCTATCGCCTTCATGATTGAATCGAGGGCGTCTTCTGTTCCTGTCAAGGCAGGAGCAAAACCGCCTTCATCGCCGACCGCCGTACTCAGATTGCGGGACTGCAATACTTTTTTCAAGGCATGAAAAACTTCGGCTCCCATACGTAATCCTTCTCTAAAGGAAGGGGCTCCAATCGGCCGTATCATAAATTCCTGAAACGAAATCGGGGCATCGGAATGGGAACCTCCATTTATAATATTCATCATCGGCACCGGCATCACATAACTATCGACACCGCCTATATACCTATATAACGGGAGCCGAAGATATCCTGCTGCGGCTTTAGCGACAGCCAAAGAGACTCCCAAAACGGCATTTGCCCCCAGATTTGATTTGGAGGGTGTACCGTCCAGAGCGAGCAACAGCCGGTCTATGGCAATTTGGTTCAACGATGACCGGCCTATCAATTCAGGAGCGATTATTTTATTTATATTGTCAACGGCTTTAGTAACGCCTTTCCCTCCGTAACGGTGGCTCAATACGTCTCTCAGTTCCAGTGCTTCATGCACTCCTGTCGATGCTCCCGAAGGCACCGATGCCCGACCGCAAACACCCGATGCCAGCCAGACATCTACTTCAACTGTGGGATTCCCTCTCGAATCAAGGATTTCCCGTCCCTTAACTTTCGCTATCTTCATAAATACTATCCATATAAAATTTCCAATTATATGGATAACCGCTCAATGAAAGGTCTGGTTCACGAACACCGTGAAATAAACGGGACTATGCTGACCTGCCGTAAAAACAAAAACGCTGTTCCGGTATGGAACAGCGTTTTTACATATCGCTTGCAAACTTTATTCTGCACTCGGAGTTTCTGCCGTTTCTTCTGCAGCAGGAGCCTCAGGAGCGACTGCCGGTGCAGCCGGAGCAGCGTCTTTCTTTTTGGAACGACGTGTACGGGTTGTTTTCTTGGCAGCTTTTTCCTTCAACATATTTTCGTTGTAGTCAACGAGTTCAATAAAGCAGGTCTTTGCATTATCACCCAAACGATTTCCCGTTTTCAATATGCGGGTATATCCACCGGGACGGTCGGCTATCTTGGCAGCCACTTCTTTGAAAAGTTCCGTAACGGCCTCTTTGTTCTGAAGATATTTGAACACTACTCTTCTTGAAGCGGTCGTATCTTCTTTCGCTCTATTGATAAGGGGTTCGGCGTACATTCTCAATGCTTTTGCTTTTGCCAGCGTCGTGAAGATTCTTTTGTGGAGAATCAGAGAACTGGCCATATTCGACAACATCGCATCTCTATGAGATTTCGTACGACTCAAATGATTGAATTTTTTATTATGTCTCATCGTTTTACTCTTTATCTAATTTATACTTCGAGATATCCATTCCGAACGAAAGGTTCAAATTGGCCAAGAGTTCATCCAATTCGGTCAAAGATTTTTTACCGAAGTTTCTGAATTTCAACAAATCCGTTTTGTTGAATACAACCAATTCACCCAATGTTTCTACATCGGCCGATTTCAAGCAATTGAGGGCACGTACCGACAAATCCATATCGACGAGTTTTGTTTTGAGCAACTGGCGCATATGCAGTACTTCTTCATCAAACTCTTCGTTATTGTCCACATCGGTTGTTTCCAATGTAATTTTTTCATCGGAGAACAACATAAAGTGATAGATAAGGATTTTAGCCGCTTCTTTCAATGCATCTTTCGGATGGATTGAGCCATCGGTGGCAATTTCCAATACCAATTTTTCGTAGTCCGTCTTCTGTTCTACGCGGAAGTTTTCAACAGCATATTTCACATTCCGGATGGGAGTGAAGATAGAGTCGATAGGAATTACATTCACTTCATCGTTGGGATTCCGATTTTCATCAGCGGGAATATATCCACGACCTTTGTTAATGGTAATATCTATCTGAAAACTTGCGCTTGAATCCATATGGCAAATTACCTGTTCGGGATTCAATACTTCAAATCCGGTAAGATATTTGCCAATGTCTCCAGCCTTGAACACTTCCGAACCCGAAACAGTAATCGACACTTTTTCATTTTCGATTTCTTCGACAATCTGTTTGAACCGAACCTTTTTCAGATTCAGAATCATGTTTGTCACATCCTCGATAACTCCGGGAACGGTCGAAAACTCATGTTCAACACCATCGATGCGAATCGATGTGATAGCAAAGCCTTCAAGTGAAGAAAGGAGAATACGGCGGAGGGCATTACCTACCGTAACGCCGTAACCGGGCTCCAACGGACGGAATTCGAATTTACCGAAAAAAGAGTCCGCCTCCAACATTAATACTTTATCGGGTTTTTGAAATGCTAATATCGCCATGGAATCAATTATTATTTAGAATACAATTCTACGATCAACTGTTCTTTGATGTTTTCCGGTATATCCGCTCTTTCGGGCAAGTGTAAGAATTTACCGCTCAACGAGTTCTGATCCCACTCAATCCACGGATATTTGCTGTGGTTAAAACCTGAGAGAGAATCGGCTATCACTTCGAGCGATTTCGCTTTTTCACGAACACCTACAATCTGGCCCGGTTTTACCGAGTAAGACGGAATGTTCACCACTTTGCCATCGACAACGATATGCTTGTGGGAAACCATCTGACGGGCAGCAGCTCTCGTAGGAGCAATACCCATACGGAAAACCACGTTATCCAAACGGGCTTCAAGGAACTGAAGCAGCACTTCACCCTTGATACCTTTGGTACGAGATGCTTTTTCAAACAAATTACGGAATTGTCTTTCCAACACGCCGTAAGTATATTTCGCTTTTTGCTTCTCACGAAGCTGGATACCATATTCCGAAGTTTTTCTTCTTTTATTGGCGCCATGTTGTCCGGGAGGATAATTCTTTTTCGACAAAACTTTGTCGGCTCCGAAAATAGCCTCACCGAATTTACGGGCAATTTTTGTTCTAGGTCCGGTATATCTTGCCATTTTTAATTTTTTTTTAATTTATAACTTACAGAACCCGAATTAGTGCAGCCGCGATTACAGAGAGGAGAAAGGTTGCAATCTTATTCACCAGTCCAGATTCTCTTTTTCAAAAACAGAACTATTATACTCTTCTTCTTTTAGGAGGACGACATCCATTATGTGGAAGCGGAGTAACATCGATAATTTCGGTTACTTCGATACCGGCGCCATGAACGGTTCTTATCGCCGATTCCCGGCCGTTACCCGGTCCTTTCACATAAGCCTTCACCTTTCTCAAACCGAGATCATAGGCTACTTTGGCACAATCCTGTGCTGCCATCTGAGCAGCGTACGGAGTGTTTTTCTTTGAACCTCTAAATCCCATCTTACCTGCAGAAGACCACGAAATAATCTGGCCTTCACTATTGGCAAGAGACACGATAATGTTGTTGAACGAAGAATGGACATGCATTTGGCCCATTGCATCGACCTTCACATTTCTCTTCTTTGCTGCGACTGTTTTTTTTGCCATACTTAGTTATTATTTAGTAGCTTTTTTCTTGTTAGCAACTGTTTTCTTTCTACCCTTGCGTGTACGGGCATTGTTTTTGGTACTCTGGCCTCTCACAGGCAAACCGTTACGATGACGGATGCCACGATAGCAACCGATGTCCATCAATCGCTTGATGTTCAACTGCACTTCCGAGCGGAGGTCACCTTCAACTTTATACTCGGCACCGATAATTTCACGCACTTTGGCGGCCTGTTCATCGGTCCAGTCTTTTACTTTGATATCTTTATCGATACCGGCTTTTCCCAAAATGGTATTTGATGCGCTCCGGCCTATTCCATAGATATAGGTCAACGCAATTTCGCCTCTTTTATTCTGCGGCAAATCTACTCCAACTATTCTTATAGCCATATAATAGAAAAATTATTTTGCAAAAATAATAAATTATCCTTGACGTTGTTTATACTTAGGATTTTTCTTGTTAATAATATACAAGCGGCCATTTCTTCTTACGATTTTACAATCGGGCGTACGCTTTTTCAATGATGCTCTTACTTTCATATCTTTTCTGTATTATTTGTATCTAAAAGCAATTCTTCCTTTGGACAAATCATAGGGAGACATTTCTACTCTCACTTTGTCTCCGGGGAGAATTTTAATATAATGCATTCTCATTTTTCCCGAAATATGGGCCGTAATTTCATGCCCGTTTTCGAGTTCAACCCGAAACATAGCATTCGACAATGCTTCCACTATTACTCCGTCCTGTTCTATTGCAGATTGTTTTGCCATATAAAATATTAAATTGTTTTATCTCTTAATACCTCTTCTACGAATTGGAACGACGACAGGATATCGGCTTTTCCCTCCCGAATCGCCACCGTATGCTCAAAATGAGCTGACGGCTTCCGGTCCCGGGTGCGGGTTGTCCACCCGTCA
>JAFLRV010000097.1 GCA_022511245.1 Coprobacter sp. | reverse complement strand
TCGTCTTCGGTCTGGTTGCGGGTAATGCGGAATTTGGCGTCGATATAGTTCTGCATATCGTATCCGTACCGGTCGAGGTGGTCGGGGGTGATGTTCAGCAGGATGGCGATGTTCGCTTTAAAATCGTACATGTTGTCGAGCTGGAAACTGCTCAGTTCGATAACATAGTAATCGTAATTCTGTGTGGCGACCTGATAGGCCAGACTCTGCCCCACGTTGCCCGCCAGCCCTACGTTGAGACCGGCGTTTTTGAGGATGTGATAGGTTAACAGGGTTGTCGTCGTTTTGCCGTTGCTGCCGGTAATACATATCATTTTGGCGTTGGTATAGCGGCCGGCAAATTCGATTTCGGAGATAACGGGGATGCCTTTTTCCCGCAGTGCGGTTACAATGGGGGCGGTTTCGGGTATTCCCGGACTTTTGACCGCCTCATCGGCATTCAGTATCTGTTCCGGAGTGTGGCGTCCTTCTTCCCATGCAATTTCGTATCGGTCGAGCAGGTTTTTGTATTTTTCCTTGATGGCCGACATGTCCGATACGAATACATCGAATCCTTTCACTTTGGCCAGTACGGCGGCTCCGGCCCCGCTCTCTCCGGCTCCTAAGACAACAATGCGCTTGTTCATTTTATGGTTATCCTTTTTTACTCGTTTATACTTTTGGTGGTTACCGTATTTTCAATGTTACGATGGCAATGACGGCCAATATGAGACCGACAATCCAGAAGCGTATCACAATTCTCGATTCGGGGATGGGCTGAATGGGCCGCTGTATGAGGGCGTCGATTCCGGCGTTTCCCGGTTTCTGGAAATGGTGGTGCAGCGGGGTCATTTTAAAGACCCGTTTGCCTTGCCCGTTGTTTCTCTTTTTCGTTATTTTGAAATAGGCGACCTGTATCATGACCGACAGTTCTTCGATGAAAAAGACACCGCAAAGTACGGGTATCAACAGCTCCTTGTGTATCGAGATGGCGAATACGGCGATGATTCCCCCCAGCGTGAGGCTGCCGGTGTCTCCCATGAATACTTGGGCCGGGAAGGCGTTGTACCAGAGGAAGCCGATGGTGGCTCCGATGAATGCGCTGGCGAATACCACCAGTTCTTCGGTGCCGGGTATGTACATGATGTTGAGGTAGGAGGCGTAAGCGATGTGCCCCGACAGGTAGGCCAGAATACCGAGCGTGACTCCGATAATGGCCGAACTGCCGGTGGTGAGCCCGTCAAGTCCGTCGGTGAGGTTGGCTGCGTTCGAAACGGCGGTTACGACGAAAATGGTAATCAGGATGAAAATAATCCAGCCGGCCGTCTGGGCGTTGTCGCCCAGAAAAGAGACCAAATCGGCATAGTCGAGGTTGTTGTTCTTGAAGAACGGAATCGTCGTCTGGGTCGATTTGATGTTTTCGGGCATATAGTTTACCACCTCTTCTCCATTTTCGGAGCTTTGCATATAAACGTTTTCCCGGATGACTGCATCGGGGCTCAGGTAAAGGGAGAGCCCGACGATAAGGCCCAGTCCGACCTGTCCGATGATTTTGAACCGTCCGTGCAGCCCTTCTTTGTCTTTTTTGAATACTTTGATGTAATCGTCGAGGAATCCGATAGCTCCCAGCCAGACGGTGGTGATGAGCATCAGTATCATGTAGATGTTTCCGAGCCGGGCGAAGAGCAGACAGGGAATGATAATGGCAATGATGATAATGATGCCTCCCATAGTGGGTGTCCCTTTTTTAGACATCTGACCTTCCAGTCCGAGATCCCGGACGATTTCTCCGATTTGCATCTGCTGAAGCCTTTCGATGATTTTTTTGCCGATGATGGTGGAGATGAACAGCGAAAAAATAAGCGCCATGCCGGAGCGGAACGAGATATATTTGAACATTCCGGCTCCCGGAATATCGAGCTGGTCGAGATACTGAAACAGATTGTACAACATAACCGATGAATTTTAAGATACCATTATTATTAATTAATTACAGTTCTCCCCGAAAAATTTTTTCGACTTCTTCTTTGTCATCGAAATGGTGTTTGACACCTTTGATTTCCTGATAGTTTTCATGCCCTTTTCCGGCTATCAGCACTACATCGCCGGGCTGGGCAAACTGGGTGGCCGTGCGTATGGCTTCCCGCCGGTCGGCAATGGAGAGTGTTTTTTTCCGCTGTCCGGCATCCAGCCCGGCCAGCATGTCGTTCAGGATGTCGCCGGGCTCTTCGAATCGGGGGTTGTCCGACGTGAGTATGACCCTGTCGCTGGCGTTGGCTGCTTCCTGCGCCATGAGGGGCCGTTTCCCTTTGTCCCGGTTCCCTCCGGCTCCGACAACGGTAATGATGTTTCCTTTGTCGCCGAGTACTTCCCGGATGGACCCGAGTACGTTGTTCAGCGCATCGGGGGTGTGGGCATAGTCGACGATAACCGTATATTTTTCGGGGGCATGCAGGGTCTGGAATCGACCGGCAACGGGTATCAGCATACTCATTTTCACCAGGACATCTTCGGGCTCTTTTCCCAGCAGGCAGGCTGCGCCGTAAACGCCCAGCAGGTTGTAGGCGTTGAATTTCCCGACGAATTGCACTTCCACCTCTTTGCCGTTGATTTCAAGCGTGGTTCCGTCGAGACGGCTCTCGATGATGCGGCCTTTGAAATCGGCCAGTGTGCGCAGTGAGTATCCGTATTTCCCGGCGGCGGTATTCTGCAGCATGACCGGTCCCGATTTGTCGTCGAGATTGGTCAGGGCGAAGGCTTCTTTTTTCAGTCCGTCGAAGAACATCTTCTTGGCGTTCAGGTAAGCGTCTACCGTTTTGTGGTAGTCCAGATGGTCACGGGTCAGATTGGTGAACACGGCTCCGTCGAAATCGAGACCGGCGATTCTTTTTTGATGGGCCGAATGCGAACTGACTTCCATGAACGCACAGGTGCATCCTGCATCGACCATTTTTCGCAACAGCCGGTGCAGGTTGAGCGGGTCGGGGGTGGTATGGGTGGCCGGTATGGCTTCTCCGTCGACGTAATTGCATACGGTGGACAGCAGTCCGGCTTTCTCTCCGAAAAGCCGGAACATCTCGTACAGCAGTGTCGCTGTTGTGGTTTTACCGTTGGTTCCGGTGACGCCGACCAGTTTCAGTTTTTCCGACGGATGACCGTACCAGGCTGATGCGAGCCAACCCAGCGCTTCGGCGCTGTCGCCGGTCAGAATGCAGGTGACCCCGTCGGGCAGCTGTTCCGGCCGGTGTTCGCATACGACGGCAACGGCACCTTGCTCCACCGCTTTGTGGATGAAGTCGTGTCCGTCTACGGAGGTTCCTTTTACTGCAATGAACAAATCTCCGGTTTGTATGTTCCGGGAATCGGAATCGATGTTTTTTATGTCGATGTCGAGACTTCCGACGGTCTGTTTGACCGGAATGCCTTGTAATAAATCTTTTAGAATCATGGTTGTCTGCTGTTTGTAATTTATTTTAATACGATGGCGACGGTTTGTCCGGGTGCGGCGGCTGTTCCGCCGGGCAGCGACTGGCTGACGACTTTTCCTTTTCCGGAAATCGAGACTTTCATTCCGGCCTGTTCGAGCAGATATATCGCATCCCTTGCTCCCATACCGATGACATTGGGTACTTTGTCGGGAGGTGCGGACATTCCTTTCAACGACACTTTGTTTTTATAGGTATAGTCGATGTGTGCCCACTGGTCGTCGGGCGACAGCGTTTCGCATGGTACGTCCACTTTCCCGCAGGCCAGCTGTGTATTCCGGCTGTTCCCGTTTTTGATTTTGGGCAGGCGGCTGTGCAACGAGTCCGGCAGATTGGGAGCGTCGCACAGCTGGATGCCTTGTGCATAAATCTGTTCGGCGATATGGCGGACCACGCCGCCCGACATGGACCCTCCCGAAGGATAGCCGATGCGGGGGTTGGAAATGACGACTATGGCTGAATATTTCGGCTCGTCGGCGGGGAAGTAGCCGCAGAATGACACCCGGTGCTGTGTCCCGTTGCCGTGATATCCGTCTTTCCCATGAGAGATTTGGGCGGTACCGGTTTTACCCGCTATCTCGACATAATCGGACTTCACCGCCTGAGCGGTTCCTTGTTTGACGACATCTTTCAGCATCTGCCGTATGTCGGCCAGTGTCTGCGGCTTGCAGATTTGCGGGTTAATCGTGTCGGTGGTTATTTTCTGTACGCATTCGCTGCCTTTGTGGATTTCTTTCACGAATATCGGTTTAATCATCACGCCGTCGTTGGCAATCGCATTGTAGAACATCAGCGTGTAGATGGGCGGTATGGCGGTCTCGTAGCCAAACGACATCCACGGCAGGGAGGTTTTCCACCAGATGTTTTTGTTGTGTTTCGGGTGTTTGATAATGGGGTAGCCTTCTCCTTGGAAATTGAAGTTTACTTGCCGGTTCAGCCCGATGGCGTAGAGCCGGTCGACGTAATCGGCGGGATTCTTTTCGAACCCTTTCAGGATGATTTTGGCCACGCCGATGTTGGAGGAGAACCAAATGGTCTCGGCGGCGGTGATTTCGTGATATCCGCCGTGATTGATGTTGTGGTCGGTCAGCCGGCGGCCGGCATACATGTACAGCCCGTTCCCGGTATCGACTATGTCTTTGGGTTTGATAACACCGGCATCCAGTGCCACCATCATCGAGGCCACTTTGAACGTGGAGCCGGGCTCCAGCAGGTCGGCAATGGCGTGGTTGGAGATTTCGACGTAGCTGCCGTTGCTGGTCTGGTCCATGTTGGCGATGGCTTTGACTTCTCCCGTTTTTACCTCCATGACGACAGCGGACCCCCACTGGGCATTGGTGCTGGTGAGCATTTCCCGCAATGCTTTTTCGGTAATGTCCTGAATGTCGATATCGATGGTGGTATAGATGTCTTGTCCGCTGACGGGCTCCTGGTTGACGATTCTGACGACTTTCCCCCGAATTTTCTGTTGGGTTTCGAATCCGGGTGTGCCTCTCAGAATGGAATCGTAGTTCAGCTCGATGCCGTTTTTCCCTCCTTTCTCGTAGTCGGCATACAGTCCGCCGATGGTATGGGAGGCCAGCGTCCCGAACGGTTTTTTCCGGCTAATCAGTTCTTCGTAATAGAATCCGCTTACATTGGAGCCTTTTTTGAACAGGGGGAATTGCCGGATTTCCTGCAAATCGGTATAGGTTACCTTTTTCCGGGAAATCAGGAATTGCCGGCTTTTTTTCTTGTAATTGTCCAGTATGTGTTTTTCGTATTCGGCCGGTGTGCGGTCTCCGAGTTTTTTCGACAGCGCTTCGCTCAGCGGCTTGATGTATTTTTTCAGCAGTTCCTCTGTCAGTCCGTCGGCCCGGAAGTCGATATACAGTTTGTATACCTGTATGCTGCTGGCCATGAGCCGTCCGTCGCAGGCATATATGTTTCCTCTGGGCGGAAGTTTCACTCTTTCTTTCGGCTTCAGGCTTTCGGCGATTTTTTTCCACTCTTCGCCTTCGATGAAAATGGTACGGGCCGCACAGAAGAGTATGGCGCCACACACGGACAATACCAGAAAAAAGATAATGCCGTAGCGAAGTAAGATACTGTTTTTACTGGCTGTCATTTTCTGTAGTTTTGCGCATTAAGTAAAACGGGGGACGGTTTGACGTTTTGAGTTGCAGGCCTTTGGTGTTGACCAGTTCCTGCACCTGCGACTGCCGGCTGCGGCCCATCAGTTCGGACGACCATGTCTGGGCTTCGTTCCGGATATCGGTCAGCTGTTTGTTCAGCATGCCGATTTCGGTCATTTTCTGCTGGCAGCTGTATCGGTTGCTGATATAGACCAGTACGAGGAATATGAAGACAAAAATCGTAACCCAGTGTTTTATCAGAAATTCGTTCGAGATACTTTTTCCTTTGAAAATGTCGGCTGTCGTCTTGTACAGGTAGCGCAAGACCGATTTTTTCTCTTTGGTGTTTTCGTTTTCCGGCATATTGTTCGGTCGTGTTGGGTTATACTTTTTCTGCGATTCTCAGTTTGGCGCTCCGGGAGCGCGGATTGGTCTCCATCTCCTCTTTCGAAGGGGTGATGATTTTATGGTTCACAGGCTTGAGCGGGGCGTTGATTCTGCCGAAAAAGTCGACATCGGGCTTCCCCTCGAAATTTCCTGTCTTGAAATAGTTCTTGACCAGCCGGTCTTCCAGCGAATGGTAGGTGAGAATCACCAGCCGTCCGCCCGGCCGGAGACATTCGGTGGCTTGTGTCAGCAGTTTCTTGAGGCTGTCCATTTCCTGATTGACCTCGATGCGCAGAGCCTGGAAGAGCTGGGCCAGTTCTTTCTTTTCCTGCTTGCGGTCGATAAACGGCCGCACGGTTTCCAGCAGCCGGGCGGTGTCGGTAATGGGGGCCGTGTTCCGGCTCCTGACAATGGCTGCTGCAATTTTGCGGGCGGCTTTGAGTTCTCCGTACAGGTAAAAAATATCGGCCAGCCGCTCTTCGGTGTATTCGTTGAGGATGTCGGCCCCCGATTTTCCGCCCCGATTGTTCATCCGCATGTCGAGCCGGGCGTCGAACCGGAACGAGAACCCCCGCCGGGCATCGTCGAAATGGTGGAATGAAACGCCCAAATCGGCCAGCAATCCGTCTATTTCGTCCACCTGATGGTAGCGGAGGAAGTTTTTCAGAAACTTGAAATTGCTCCTGACAAAGGTGAATTTATTGTCCCTGAATCTGTTTTTTTCGGCATCGGTATCCTGGTCGAACGCATAAAGGTGGCCGGTGTCGAGCCGGGACAGAATCGCACCGGAATGGCCTCCGCCTCCGAAGGTGGCATCTACATAGATGCCGGAGGGAGATATATGCAGTCCGTCCATGCATTCATCGAGCAAAGCCGGAATGTGGTATATAGGTTCTTGCCCCATTTTTCCGATAAAAAATATATTCAGGATTCGGGAGGTAAAGTTAAGTATAATTCTTGTATTTTTGTTTACGAAAAGGGTGTTTTTTTCTGTGAAAAATTATCGGTGAATTTTTTGTCATTTCCGCTTTTGTCCGAAACCGGAAACATCGGCTCTTTTCATCGGAAAAATGACCGGAAAAACAGGGAAAAAACGGTAAGATGACAGTCGTATTTGAAAAAAACGGAGATTTTCTGCTCATAAATTGGGCTTTTCTCAAAAAAAATGTATTTTTGTATCTCCTTGTGCAAAAACCAGATGGATAAAGAATTGCCGTTACAGTTAGATATAGAGCGAATTATAAAGACAAAATCTCCGAAATTGGGCAAACGCCTGCCGGGTTTTGTTTATCGGTTTATCGAAAAAACCATTTGCCAGAAAAGAATGAACGCTATTTTGCGGACTTATCACGGTGGCGGAGGGGTCGATTTTGCCAATTTTTTGCTGAAAGAACTGAATGTGACGGTCAATGTCGTCGGTCTGGAGAATATTCCGGATGAGGGTCGGTTTACGTTTGCGTCGAATCATCCTTTGGGCGGGTTCGACGGGATAAGTCTGGTCTCGATTCTGGGAAGCCGATACGATTCGAAACTCAAGGTGCTGGTCAATGATTTGCTGATGAATATAACTCATTTGGCTTCGGTCTTTCTGCCGGTCAACAGTTATGGAAAGCAGGCGAAGGATTTGGCCGGAGAGATAAGCCGGGCATATGAGTCGGACAATCAGATACTGGTGTTCCCCGCCGGACTGTGCTCGCGGCTGCAACCGGGCGGCGTGCGGGATTTGGCATGGAAAAAGGCGTTTATCGCCAAAACCGTGCAGTATCGGCGGGATGTGATACCGGTCTATTTTGACGGATTGAATTCGAAATTTTTCTACCGGTTTGCCCGGATTCGGAAAATGCTGGGCATCAAATTCAATCTCGAATTGATATATTTGCCCAGTGAGATGTTTAAATGTGAAACCAGAACGTTTACCGTATATATCGGAAAACCGGTTTCGTGGCAGACGTTCGATCGTTCCAAGTCGCAGAGCCAGTGGGCTGAAGAGATGAAAGAACGGGTTTACAGTTTGAAAAAATAGAAAAATATGGGTATTGTGGAAGAGATAATAGCGCCGATAGACCGTAAACTGATTAAGGCGGAGCTTACGCCGGAACGTTTTATGCGGCACACCCGTAAGGCAAACAATGAGATTTATATCGTGAACTGCTATAACGCTCCTCATGTCATGAAAGAGATTGGCCGTTTGCGTGAAGTGGCGTTCCGTTCGGCCGGCGGCGGTACGGGGAAAGCCTACGATATAGACGAATATGACACCATGCAGGAACCCTGCCAGCAACTGGTCGTATGGGATCCCGATGCAGAGGAGATATTGGGCGGATACCGTTTCATTTTGGGTGAAAACGTGAAGTACGATGCCGAAGGCCGGCCCGTTATCGCTACATCCCACCTGTTCGAGTTTTCCAAAAAGTTCATCGAGGAGTATATGCCCTATACGCTTGAGCTGGGCCGCTCGTTCGTGACTCTGGAGTATCAGTCGTCGAAAGCCGGAGCCAAAGGGCTGTATGCGCTGGACAACCTTTGGGACGGTTTGGGCGCTTTGACGGTAGATTATCCGCAAATCAAATATTTCTTCGGAAAAGTGACCATGTATCCGAGTTATTCGACTCGGGGCCGGGATATGATACTTTATTTCCTGAAAAAACATTTCCCCGACAAGGAGAATCTGGTATGGCC
>JAFLRV010000096.1 GCA_022511245.1 Coprobacter sp. | reverse complement strand
GTCCTCGCCTTTTTCCGCCCCTCACGGGACCCTCCGCTACAAAGCAGAGGCGGCTTGGGCCTGTCGGCGTTCGTATTTTCGGACATGTCACGACATGTCCGAAAAATAAATTTTCCCAAATTTCTTGCACAATTCAAAAAAAATGCTTGTATATAATATATATATTATTTTGATTGTCAAACAGATAGATGTGCATATCGAACCGTATAAATGATTATCTTTGTCCCCAAATTTTGATAAACCAAACAGAAAAAGCAATGACAAAGAGATTATTCGTATGGGCGATAGCGGCCCTGTTGGTGGCCGGTACCGGCTGCAGCAAAGAGAATGAACCGAAAAAAAATGAATCGAACGAGAATGAGCCGCAAGAGAGGGACCGAATAGAACAATTGTTGGAAGATATGGTCTATGTGGAGGGCGGTACGTTTTTGATGGGAGCGCAGGACTCTGATTCGAACGGCCTTAACTACGATTCGGAAATATGGATTGATGAATCTCCGGTGCACGAGGTGACGCTGGATTCCTATTACATCGGGAAATACGAGGTGACGCAGGGGCTGTGGAAACGGGTGATGGGAACGAATCCGAGTTATTTTACCGGCAATGACAATCTGCCGGTAGAGCAGGTATCGTGGGACGATTGTCAGGCGTTTATCACCAAACTGAATGAGATGACCGGCAAGAACTTCCGTTTGCCGACAGAGGCGGAGTGGGAATATGCGGCCCGGGGCGGTCAGCAGGACGAATATACCCGTACTATGGGCCAGTCCGGCACCTACTACAAATACGCCGGGAGCAACGATATAGACGAGGTGGCGTGGTACTACGACATCTATTCTGACAGCAAAACTCATCCGGTAGGTACCAAAGCGCCTAATGCTCTCGGACTGTATGATATGCTCGGGAATGTGTGGGAATGGTGCAGCGACTGGTATAACGTAGACTATTACAGCAACTCTCCGCAGAGCAATCCTGAAGGTCCTGCCACAGGCAATTACCGTGCGTTCCGTGGTGGCAGCTGGTTCAGGGGCGCCGATTTCTGCCGGGTGTCGTGCCGTGACAACCGCACCTCTGACGACGGTCACAGCAGCCTCGGTCTGCGCCTTGTCCTGCCGCTATAGGCACGTCCGGAGGACCGAACCGATTTACACAACCATGCGGATGCCGCGGCACGTCTCTGCACGGCACGTTCCGCAATATTGTCGTGGCATGTCCGGAGCCTGACCGTATAAACTGCGGACCGGTTGGAAATTTGTTTTTGAAAACGATGCGGCGGGATATTTTTTTGTTATCTTTGCAGACAGCAGAAAAAACATTAAAAACAGGATAGAACCCATGAATCAAGTTTCAGAACGTCTGGCCAGCCTGTCTCCGTCGCAGACACTGGCTATGTCTCAGAAGAGCAACGAGTTGAAGGCACAGGGTATCGATGTCATCAACCTGAGTGTAGGAGAACCCGATTTCAATACTCCCGACCATATCAAGGCGGCTGCCAAACAGGCCATCGACGACAATTTCTCTTTCTATTCGCCGGTGCCCGGTTACATGGATTTGAGAAAGGCGATTTGCGGCAAGCTGAAAAACGAAAACGGCCTCGATTTCGCTCCCGAACAGATTGTGGTATCGGGCGGTGCCAAACAGTCGATATGCAATGCGGTGCTGAGTCTGGTCAATCCCGGCGACGAGGTTATCGTACCGGCGCCTTACTGGGTGAGCTACGTCGAAATGGTGAAGCTGGCCGAAGGCAAGAATGTGATTGTAACGGCGGGTATCGAACAGGATTTCAAGATTACGCCCGCCCAGCTCGAAGCGGCCATCTCTCCCCGTACGAAAATGCTGATTCTCTGCTCGCCCTCGAACCCGACGGGGAGCGTCTATTCCCGGACCGAACTGAAAGGGCTGGCCGATGTCCTGGCGAAGCATCCGCAGGTGCTGGTGCTGGCCGACGAGATATATGAACACATCAACTATGTGGGCGGTCACCAGAGCATTGCGCAGTTCGAGGAAATCCGTGACCGGGTAATCATCGTCAACGGTGTTTCCAAAGGGTATGCCATGACGGGCTGGCGCATCGGTTTTATCGCCGCTCCGCTGTGGATTGCCAAAGCCTGCAACAAACTGCAGAGCCAGTACACGTCGGGCCCCTGCTCGATTGCCCAGAAGGCTGCGACGGCCGCTTTCTCCGGCGACCAGTCGTGTGTGGAGACGATGCGTCAGGCTTTTGAACGCCGCCGCAATTTAGTGGTGGAACTTACCCAAGAGATACCGGGATTCAAGGTGAACAACCCGCAGGGGGCTTTCTATCTGTTCCCCGAAGTGAGTGCCTGTTTCGGCAAGCAGGCCGGCGGCCGCACGATAAACTCGTCGGACGATCTGGCGATGTATCTGCTGGAGGAGGCGCATGTGGCTACGGTGGGCGGCGACGCTTTCGGCGCTCCGGAGTGTCTGCGCTTCTCTTACGCCACTTCGGATGAGAATCTGAAAGAGGCGCTGCGCCGCATCAAGGAGGCGATTCTCAAATTGAAATGATATTTTTGTAAAACAGATAAAGCGCTGTCGTCAATCCTGACCGACAGCGCTTTTTGTTTGGTTGCGGCCGCACCGGAAAATCGGAACGGCCGGTATTCTTTCGGGCGGTTACTCGATGTTGTGGAGGTCGTGCCCCATTTTCTCTTTCTTGGTTTTCATGTAGAAACGGTTGTAGGGGTTGGGGGTAATCTCGATGGGGACGTTTTCGACGATTTGCAGGCCGTACCCTTCGAGTCCGATGCGTTTGACGGGGTTGTTGGTCATGAGCCGCATCTTGCGTACGCCCAGTTCCCGGAGGATGCTGGCTCCTACGCCGTAGTCCCGTTCGTCGGCCCGGAATCCGAGATGCAGGTTGGCATCGACGGTGTCGAGCCCTTCTTCCTGCAGTTTGTAGGCTTTTATCTTGTTCATGAGTCCGATGCCCCGTCCTTCCTGATTCATATACACGATAACGCCTTTGCCCTCTTTTTCGATTTCGGCCATCGCTTTGTGCAGCTGTTCGCCGCACTCGCACCGTTTCGACCCGAAGATGTCGCCGGTCATGCAGGAGGAGTGTACCCGCACGAGAACGGGTTCGTCGGGCTGCCATTGTCCTTTGATGAGGGCGATGTGTTCCAGTCCGGTCGATACCTGCCGGAACGGGACGAGCCGGAAGTGTCCGTAGCCGGTGGGCATGTCGACTTCTTCGCCCCGTTCGACAAGCGATTCGGCCTTGAGCCGGTAGGCGATGAGGTCTTTGATGGTGATGATTTTGATGCCGAACCGTTTCGATACTTCCATGAGCTGGGGCAGCCGGGCCATCGTACCGTCTTCGTTGATAATTTCGATGAGTGCTCCGGCGGGGTAGAGTCCGGCCAGCCGGGCCATGTCGACGGCGGCTTCGGTGTGGCCCGAACGCCGCAGTACGCCCCGATTGCGGGCCCGCAGGGGATTGACGTGTCCGGGACGTCCCAAATCGGAGGGTTTGGTATCGGGGTTGGCCAGTGCCTTGATGGTTTCGGCCCGGTCGTACATGGATACGCCGGTGGTGCAGTCTCCGCCGAGTTTGTCGACGGTGATGGTGAAGGGGGTCTCGTGAATGGAGGTGTTGGTGGATACCTGCATTTCGAGGTCGAGTTCGGCACAGCGCTCTTCGGTAATGGGGGCGCAGAGTACTCCCCGACCGTAGGTCATCATGAAGTTGACTTTTTCGGGGGTTATCTTTTCGGCGGCAACGATAAAGTCGCCTTCGTTTTCCCGGTCTTCATCGTCGACTACAATGATAAACTTGCCTTCCCGGAAGTCTTCGACAGCTTCTTCGATTGTGTTCAGTTTTATCTCGCTCATGTTTTTCTGTGTTTGAGTTTGCGGGCTCAAGGCTCCGTATGGGTGTTATGGGTTTGTTCTTCGTTGTGTATGAGTTGTTTGAGTTCTTCTCCGATGCGGCGTATGGCGGCAATGTCGCTGCGCAGTTCTGCCTGCTGGCGGCTGCCGAGCAGATAGGCGGGCAGGGCGAGCGGCAGGAGCAGGGCCAGCCATTTCCCGGCTGTGGCCGACGGGGCGGGCCGGTAGAGGTAGAGGTTGCGCAGTACGGGGTATTCGGCCAGTTTGTTTATCAGCGGCTGGCTTTTTGTGTTCTGGGCGTATTCGACCAGCTGCTCCAGCTGGTGGGAAATCGTGAGAAGCAGCTCCCGGTCGTAACCTGCGGTCCAGTACCGGAAATAGGATTGTCTCCGGTCTCCGGTGGCGGCTTGCATCTGCCGGCAAAGGGCATCGAGCCGGTCGATGTAGTCCAGCAGTACGGAGGGTATCATATCGTCGATAACTACTTCCTTGAGGGCGATGCTGCGGGTCTCCCTGCGGCCGATGAGCCGGCGCAGGAAATTGGCGTAGGCGTCGCGGTTGAATACGGCAGAGTCTTTGACGGCCTTGCCGGTGAGGAATATGCCCAGCGGAAGCAGTACGGCCGAACTGAGCCAGATGCCTTCCCACACGGGCCAGCGTCCGTCACGGGCCAGTTTGTACCCGGAGTTGTCGATGATGTAGTAGAAGATGAACAGCAGCACCGATACGATGACGGGCATGCCCAGTCCGCCTTTGCGGATGATGGCTCCCAGCGGTGCCCCGATGAAAAAGAAGATGAGGCAGGCGAAGGAGAGGGTGAATTTCTTGTGCATCTCTATCTCGTGGCGCCGTATGGTGCGTTTTTCGTCGGTGATGACCATGCCCTTGAATTCGAAGTCGCGCCGGATGTTTTCGGCGCGGGCAATGGCCCGCTCGTAGAGCGCTTTCCGGCGGAGTACCGATTCGCTGGCATAGAGACTGTCGACATTGTAGGTGACGGGTTGGGTCTCGGCAAGCTCTTTCCGCTCTTCATATATCGTAAAATAGCCGGCCCGTTTGAGGTCGTTGCCGTACTTCTGCCCGATGCTGTCGACCCGGACGTTCATCGAGTCGACCGAAGTGCGCAGGGCGTGCATGTCTTTCCCGATGTACTGGTTCTGCATGATTCCGTCGTCCATGCGGTTGAAATTGGCATCGAAGGGGATGAGTATCTCTTTCTGGGTGAAGGTCTCCCGGCGGTAGGGGACGTTCCTGGCGTTCTGTCGCTGTGTTTTCAGGTTTTCGAACGATTCGCCGTGATAAAGGGTCAGGAAGAGAAACTGTTTGTCGTCGGTCAGTTTCAGCTGGCCGGAATCGGCGAGAATCATCATGACGTCTTCGAAGCCGTTGGATACGTCGTATATAACCATGTCGTACATGATGCCGGTCTCGATGTTTTTGTGCTTGACAAAGAGGTTGTAGCCTTTTATCTGGTCGTAAAAGACGCCTTCGGGAATGTCGAGTTCGGGCGATTTCTGCCGCACGGAGTAGAGCAGCGTCCACATTTTTACCTGTGCCTTAGGCAGTACGTTGTTCTGGAAAAAGAAGGCTCCTACGACGATGATGCTGATGACGACGATAAGGGGGCGCATCACATGCAGCAGGGAGACTCCGGCGGCTTTGATGGCCAGCAGTTCGAGCCGTTCGCCCAGATTGCCGAAGGTCATCAGCGAAGCCAGCAGCAGCGCCAGCGGGAGCGACATGGGGATAAGGGTGATGGCGGCGTAGAAGAAGAGTTCGGCCAAAACCGACATTTCGATGCCTTTGCCTACCATTTCGTCGATGTATTTCCACAGAAACTGCATCAGCACGATGAAGAGGCAGATAAAAAATGTCATCAGAAAGACCGGCAGGAATGTCTGCAAAATAAATGTATATAGCCGTTTGATACGAAACATACCGTCGATTTACATTGTTCCGCAAAAGTAGCGTAAAAAAATGAGATTCCGATAGGTATAGGGGTATAAAAACTGTAAAATACCCGAACCGGAGGGGTGCCGGACCGTTTCCGACGGCTGTTTTCAGGCTCCGATTTGTCGCCGGAGGGTTTCGACCTGTTTGTTCCAGAGGTCGATGCTCTCCTCTTTTTCGTCGGGGAAGGCGAAATCGGTGATTTCGAGCCCGACGTCTCCGGTGAGCTCGGTCACATGGATGCGAAATTCGAAATAGGTTTTGCTGTCGGGCTCCTCGTCACACCACTTGAACCGGATGTAGGTGCCGGTGCGGAGCGCTATCTGCATGGCTTCCTGTGGCGTGTCGTTCCAGTAGAAGGTGAAGTGTTTTCCATCGGTTACAATGGGATGGGCAAACCATTCGGAAAGGCCGTTGGCCGTGCCGATGTAGGTCCAGAGGGAGGCGGGGGATATTTTGTTGAGGCTGTATTCGACGGTGTATTTTTCCTTTTTCATGTTGTACCGTTTTGGGAGCGAATGATGACATACTTATAATTACGGGGCTAATATATGGAATCTCCGGCTATTTATCACTATACTGCCGCATTTTTTTTACATTTTGCGGTTATTTGTGTTTTGTAATCTTTTAATGTATTGATCAGTAGGGTATTAGCGGGTATGGAAGAAAAAAAAGAAAACAAAAATGGGGTGAACTTTTGCAGGATTGAAAAAAACGATATATCTTTGCACCGCATTTGTGAGCAAATGCTTTCATAATTTTAGTTTTAATTTTACATGTTGGCGAGATAGCTCAGTTGGTTAGAGCGCATGATTCATAATCATGAGGTCCCGGGATCATGCCCCGGTCTCGCTACAGACAAAAAAGCGATGGGAATTTCCCATCGCTTTTTTGTGTTTTATAATTAAGGAGCAATTATTCTGCTACTTGTTGGTTGAGCGGGTTTTCTCCGTACTGGTTGGCTCCTTCATCACCTTTTTTGCAAAAGAGTATGATGAGCCATATCCAGCCGATGAGGGGGATAAGGCAAAGAAGTTGGAACCAACCGCTCTTGCCGATGTCGTGCAAACGGCGTGCTCCTACGGCAAGACTGGGTATGAACAATGCCAGGCTGACAATGGAGCTGCCTATTTTTCCGAGCAGTGCTCCACATACTATACCTAACAGCAAATTAAAAAGGTAAAAATACCAATACTCGGAACGGCAGGCGCGACCTTCAAAACAAGCATACTTGTTGAAACAAGTTTTTACTGCATCTACAAAATTCATAATGAGATAATTTTAAGTTTTTAATAAATTTTTACTCAACAAATATATATAAATAAAATAAGATAATTTTGGTTTTGTGAAAGAATTTGGTGTTTTTTGCGGGGAGGTGTCCGGGCTTTTTAGATTTCCCGGTCGGGTCGGTTTCTCTTTTTCAACAGATAAAGGAGGAGGATGGAAAGTGTGGTGGCCGTCTCGGAGAGGGGCATGGCCAGCCAGATGCCGGATGTGCCCAGCAGACGGGGCAGCAGCACGAAAGCGGGAATGAGAAAAAAGAATCCCCGCAGCAGGGCGAACAGGGTGGCGGGAAGTACTTGTTCGATGCTCTGGTAGTAGCCGATAACGGTAAGATTGAGGATGAAAAAGATGAATCCGGCGGCAAAGAGGGGAAAGCCGGTCACGGCAATCTGTGCGGCGGGCGTATCGAGACTGATGAAGAGCCGGGTCAGGAAGTCGGGAAACAGAACGAATACTCCGGTCACGGCTGTGCCGCAAAGGAGGGCGGTCGACAGGGCGATGCGGGCGGCCTCATAGACTCGCCGCCGGTTGTTGCCGCCGAAATTGTAGCTGATGATGGGCTGTACCGACTGGGCTACGGCATTGCCCACCATGAACACGAACGGGGCATAGTAGCAGGCGATGCCGAAGGCTCCCACACCGTTGTCGCCCAGATAGTGCATAAAGACCAGATTGCCGACGAACATGAGCATGGCCATTGTGGCTTCGTTCAGCAGGGCCGACGAGCCGATGCGGCACTGGTATCCGAGATTGCGCATCGAGAGCCGGAGGCTTTTGCGGCTCATTTTGAGGGGATAGAACCGGAGTTGCCGGGCATAGCTGAAGAGGTAGACGACGGCCATTGTTCCGCCGATAACGGTGCTGACGGCAGAAGCGGAGGCGGCGCCCATGATGCCCCACCCGAACGGGAATATGAAAAGCCAGTCGAGGATGACATTGACGATGGCGGTCACGAGGCTGCACATCATGGCCAGACGGGGTGCGCCGTCGAGCCGGATGACGAACAGGGCTACGGTGGTCCATATGGCGAAAACGAAAGAGGGGGTAAACCAGAGCAGGTAGTCGACCACCAGCGGGGCCAGGCTGTTGGAGGCGCCGAGCCACCGGGCGGCCTGTCGGGGAAAGAGCAGGAGCAGGGCCGAGATGAGCAGGGCGGTGAGGGTGACGAAGCCCATCGCCTGCGTGATGTTGATGCGGGCGGCTTTGATGCGGCCTTGCGCCAGGTGTATCGAGGCCACGACGGAACAGCCTGCGCCGACCATGAGTCCTACTCCCATGAGAAACATGAAGACGGGGATAAGTATGTTGATGGCGGCGATGCCGTCGCTGCCGACTCCGTGCCCCACGAAAATGCCGTCTATCGCCGTAACGGCGCACATGCCCAGCATGCCGGCCAGTGTGGGGATGAAATATTTCCGGAACAGTCGGGGGATATTCATCGTACTTAAATCAAGGGCGTCTCGTTCCATACGAAAAGGTGGGTTCTCCATAAATACGGACAACGGAGATTTCCCGCCACAGGAAATCTCCGTTGTTGTCGAGCCGATAGAGGGATTCGAACCCACGACCCCGAGATTACAAATCACGTGCTC
>JAFLRV010000095.1 GCA_022511245.1 Coprobacter sp. | reverse complement strand
AGCCACACCATCGGACCCAAGTTCGACACCGACAACGGGACCTGGACCCGTTTCGAAGTCAGCCGGAACAGCCTGCTCGCTACCGCCGACCGCTACCGCAGCGACGCCCTCTACAAAGAGATGTCGCACATTCCGGGATTTGCCGCCGGACTCGACCGGACCGCATTGGAAAAAAAACTCAATGCTCAGCAAAAGAGTTTTTACCAAAAACTGAGCCGGCAAATCATCGACCACTTCCAATCCGAAGAACCTACCCCTGAAAATATCGCCCGGCTCAACCAGGTTTATGTACAGTTTGCCGACGAAAACACATCTGAAATATCGGAACTGGTCCGATTTCTGAGAAACTACAAAGAACAATAACTCATAACCCCTAACACGACACCGACATGAAATACCTTCAACACGGACTGCTGGTCCTGCTCACCTGCCTCTCGACCGCTCTTGCCGCACAGAACGAGAGCGACGGCTACAAAGAGGCTTACAGATTATTGCAAGAGAAAAACGACAACCTGCAGACCGAAATTGCAAAGCTGCAGGGCGAAGCGAAGAGTCAGCAGGACATAATCCAAAAACTGACGAAAGAAAACGAAAAACAGCAAGGAGAAATCGACAAACTGAAACAGAAAAACGAGACGCTGGAAAACGCCGCCTCCAAAACCCAAATCAAGGCGCTGGAGCAGCAAATCAAAGACCTGAATCAGCAGATTCAACAAAAGGAGCAGGAAATCGAAGTCCTGAAACAGCAGCAGACAGAGGCCGAGAACAACAAAGAGGCGTTGAAACAGCAGCAGAATCAGGCCCATCAACAGGAGATTGAAGACTGGAAAGCGAAACTCGAAGCGGCCAACCGGAACAATCAGAAACTTCAGCAAGAGCTGGACAAATTGGGCGAATTTCGCGGAAAGTACCTGGCCCAGCTGGCTCAAACCGTCGATTCGAAATGGCTCTCGAAATCCTACACCCAAATTAACCTGGAAGAACTCGAAGAGGAAACCCGGCTCTACAACCAGTATGCCCGGGACGACAAACAGGTGGCAGCTGCGGCCGGCAAACTCAGCAAACTGCTCAACGAGTACAACTCCTATGACAGGGGGATACAGGCTGTAAATTCACCCTACCAATCCGAAACCGTGGCCCGGTGCACCCGGGAGATAAAAGCCCTGCGGGACAAAACGACCGATAAAACCAAAAAAGAGGAACTCAGCACCCTCTATAACCAGCTGGAGAGCTATCCAAGCATGGTAAAAGAATTTCAGGACATAATCAAAGAGGTCGACAAAGCAACAGAGGAATTCAAGACACATAAAGCCGCCTCTCCTATGGCCCAGGAGGTGCTGAAGGAGCAGGAAGAATATGGAATCATCACGGCCATACGAAGCATTCCCTGGCTGAAAGGGCAATTCGAGAAATACAAAAAGGCTCTGGAAACAAATTGCAAAGGAGCAAACGAGGCTCACGATACCATACTGAACATCCATATATAAAGAAACATGCCGTGTGTCCGGAGAACCGAATTCCGGGAACAAAATACCAATTGAGAATATGAACATCAAAATAAAATCGGCCGGCGTATATTGCCTGATTGGCGACGACTACAGCAGAGTATACGCCACTTTGAAAAAACAGTTCGGAGAGGGGGAAGAACAACTCTTCACCGAGCGCACACCCGGTCACGAATACCTGCAATGGGAACTGCCCGGCGACGGGTGGAAACCCCTCTCGGAGAGCGACCCGCTCATGTCGCAGGAAGTACGCCGCGAACTCCGCCGCCGGCAGGAAGCCGTCAGCCTCCGCTTCGGGAACAATCAGGAGATGGCTGAGCGGGTGCTGTCGGTGCCCGACGACAGTTTCATCTATTACAAACCCGACGATTCCGGCCGCCTGCTCATCCGGCTCACGGCATGGGGATACCGCTACCCCGAACGCATCAACTCACAGGGTATGGTGGGACGACCTTGCCCTCAGACAGAAGTCGAGCACGTATCCCTGCACATCGTCTACAACGGCAAATCCGTACCGGGACAGGCGTTCCACATCAACGGATTTTCGCGGATAGCCGACACCGAAGGCCGGTACGACATCGGCGACCTGCCTGTCGGATACCAGTTCGACATCGACATCGACGACCACCACCAGCACATCACCGTACTGCCGGGACAAGGGCAGATCACCGTAGACATCACCCGGTACACCCTTGTCGAAATCGAAGTATATCTGGACGAACAGCCTTGCGCCGCAGCCGCCGTCGGACTGCAATACGCCGGACTGCAACGGGACCTCACCACCGGAGGCAGCGGAAAAGTGACTACACAACTGCCCCTCGACCCGGAAAACGGACTCTGCACCGTTACCGTCGAAGGAGAAACCCGGCAGCAGCCGCTCTTCGGAGAAATGAACCGCTTCGTTTTCCGGCTGGTATCGCCCGAACCCGAACCTCTGCCCGAACCTCTGCCCGAACCCGAACTCCCGGACGAAAAACCGGAAGAGCAACCCGAAGAAAAGACCGACGAACAGCCTGTCGTCGAAGAGCAGCTCCCGGACGAAAAGCCGGAAGAGCAACCCGGCAACCATTCTGAAGAAGAAGAACAGACCGAAGAAGAGCCGGAAGAAACGGCCGAAGAAGAACCGGAAGAAGAGCCCCGGCCCGAACCGCCGGCGATAAGCTCCGCCCAGCTGTGGCTGCTGTTGCTGGGCACCGCACTGCTTACCGGAGCCACCTATTGGTTTTGTTACAAACTGCTTTTTGCATAAAAAATACACACTATGAATACATTACTGTTGGGAAAACTCTTTTTCACGTTTATTTTTACAGTAAATGTCGCCACATTTGCGCTCTATGCCATCGACAAGATACGGGCCATTTACCACCAGTGGCGCATACCCGAAGCCCTCTTGCTGGGACTCGCCGTCATCGGAGGCGCCTACGGTGCCGGTGCCGGCATGCTGCTTTTCCGGCACAAGACCCTGCACCGGACCTTCCGGATTGTCGTCCCCCTCTTTTTTGTCATCTGGTTCGTCATACTTACCCTGGTATGCCTGGCCCTGTAAACACACCCCAAAAACAACGGTTATGATTATCAAACTGCACATTGGCGAGATAACACCTCTGCACGACCCCAAAACCCCTATCGGCAAGATACACGCCGCACTCGAAACCCTGGCGAAAAAATACGGTCTGCTGCTGCCCGCCCCCCAGGCCGGATACGGATACCTCCAGTGGACGCTGCCCGGAGACGGCTGGATATCTTTCAAGAACGGAACCGAAAGCCAGAAAATCGCAGTGGCACAAGCCTACGACAAACGGCGCCAGGCCATGCAGCAGCAGCTCGAAGACTCCCCCCTGAAAGAACTCGCCTTCACCATCCCCTCGGACAAATTCATCTATTTCCGTCCCGACGGAGAGAACTGGGAAATCGCCCTCGTCGCCTGCTGTTTCAGATTCCCCAACGAGCCTCCCGGAGGAGCACTCACCACCTGGATACACCGGATTGAACGCCAGAAAGTGAGCATCGCCTTTCACTGGAACGGAAAAAGCCTGCCCCACCTCCCCTTCCGGCTGGCAAGCCAGCCCCGTTTCACCGATGCCGAAGGATACTTCCACGTCGACAACCCGATGCCCGTCGGCGACTCCTACTGCATCGACCTCCCGGACAGACCGACCTTTACCCTGCTCGTCGAGTCGGGCAAAGAGCTGTACATCTACGACCTCACCCGGTACGTTCAGGTGGAGATAACAGCCGCCGAAGGAGCAAACCCGGCCGCCGGAAAACCGGTCGAGGTCACCTTTGACGGCAACAGCATCCTCCTGGACACCGACGCAGCCGGACACGCTTCGGTACGCCTGCCCCTGCAGGTCGGAGAAAACGGAGAAGCCGCCCCGAACCAGCCCGAATGCACCGTACGGTGTCACGGCGAAACCCGACAGGAGACCCCTTCGGGCAGAGAAGAGACACTCCGTTTCCGTTTCGAATGGAATCTCCCCGTCGAAGAGCCGCAACCGCCTGTCGCCCCCGAACCACCCATTGACCCCGAACCGCCCGTCGACCCTGAACCACCCGTCGACCCTGAACCGCCTGTTGAGCCCGAACCGCCCCGCGAAGTGAGCATCCGGCTGCTCGACTACAGCAAAACATATCCCCTGCCCCGGCTTCCCTTCGTGCTGGTGACCCGGAAACAGGGCGAAATACCCCTCTGTACCGACGATGACGGATACTGCGTGGTGCCGCAGGAATGGTTTACCCACAAAGAGAAAATACGGGTAAAATTCACCATTACCCCCGAATACCAGGCCGAACACGACCTGCACGACCCCCGAAAAAGTCCCAAACAAAAAAAATAAACTATGGACAAAAACGAAAACCGACCGATTCACATCGACCACAAAATGCGATACCGGGACGAATACAACCAATATACCGTATACCTGGTACATCACCGCAAACCCTGGTGGCTGCTTCTGCTGCTGCTCCCCCTGCTGCTGCTCATCCAGTGCCGCAAAGACATCACCGTGCACTGCACCGATGCCGAGTATGGCAATCCCGTACCCGACCAGGAAGTCGCCCTCGACTACACCGCCCACTACCTGTGGAAAAAAACGTTCCTCGCCCACGAGCCCGTTTCCATGACACAGAAAACCGATACCGACGGGAAAACAACCTTCAAAGACCTGCCTTGCAGCGTCTACAGCTATCTGTTCCACTGCCTGGCCAAAGCCCGGTTCAACGCCACCGGCGAATGCTATGCCGCCCGTAATGTCGAATGCAACTTCCATTACACCCGGAACGTCAGACTGAAAATGGACCCCCGACGGGAAGACCTCCACATCAGACTCGTAGACTTGGAGACCAGCGACCTCCTCCCCGAAGGCATACTCACCTACCGGTACATCGAAAACGGAGAAGAAAAAACCGACTCCGTACAAGCCGATGCCGCCGGAATAGCCACCCTGCCCCAAATGCGCTTCTGCGGCCAGATAGAGCAACTGCTGGGCAGCTGCTACGGATACGCCGACACCACCCGCACCCAGATACCCTGCCGGGACCTCCTCATCGCCAACGACAGCAATGCGATGCGGCTGCGGCCCATTAAAGAGCGGTTCACCTTCTTTGTCAAAAACAGAGAGACCCGCCAGCCCGTCCCCGATGCCCTCTGCACCGTTACCCTTACCCATCCCGGCGCCAGCAAAGACACGCAGAGCCGCCAGGTGCGCACCAGTATCGACGGCAAAGGCATCGCCTTCTATGAAGACGCCTTTGTCCTCTCGACCATCGCCATACACGCCACCAAGCAGCACTACCGCGACGGCGACCTCGAAGGCGGCCCGTGGACGGTCGAGAACTTCATTAAACAGCCCGACAGCATACGCACCGTCTGGCTCGAACCCGACCCCTACCAGCAGGAGTTCATCAACGTAGACAGCATCACCGGAAAACCCATCCCCGGCGTAAAGAACCAGATTATCATCACCGACCCCGACGGGACCACCCGCACCGTTACCGAGATCAGCAACAGCAACGGCATCTTCCCGGTCACGGCCAAAGAAGACGCCCGCATCGAGATTATCTCGACAAAAGAGCCCGAATACCGGACGAAAAAGACACAATATCCCCTGTTTAAAGAAATCAAAGACCGCAAAATAAGAATGCAGCCCGTACTCGAAACCCTGCAGTTCCGCACCGTGCGCGAAGAAAAACCCGGCGTGCTCCTGCCCAACTGCACCCTGCAAATTACCGGAAGCATCAGCGGAGCACTCTCCCCCACCAACAGCGGGAACGGAACCTTCTCGGTACAGATGCGCAAAAACGAGAAAATATCGATTGTCGCCTCCCGGAAAGGATACACCACCAACAGTACCAAAGTCAAAGACCGGGACTGGCCCTATCTGCAGGCCGACCAGGAGCGGCGCGACATACCGTTAAAAATCAACCTGCCCCCTTGCAACGGAGGGATGAACATCGTCAAACAGTCCAACGAAAAATTCCACACACGCTCCTACGGCATGGGGCAGGAAGAAGGAAATGCCACCATCCACGGCGACTTCTACAGTGTGGACGACTACCTGACCGTGTATGACGGACCCGATACCAGCGGACGCATACTCGTAGGGCCCGACAAACTCATCGGCAATAAATTCTCCATACCGTTCCACTTCACGCAGGGAGCCGTGACCGTCGTCATCCGGGCATCGACAGACACCTCCTCCTGGGAATACGAAGTAACCTGTCCCCAATAAAAACAGGACACCCTGCATACATCCGGAAACAGGATTCGGCCACACCGCCGAATCCTGTTTTTTTACCCCTTTTCCCCGCCCCAAAAAACCACATCGGCCCGGACAGAGGGGAAAAATCCGGCACAAAACCCGCCCGAAGCCCTATCTTTGCCATCGGCTTACCCGCTCATGCACAAACCCCGCATGACCATGTACAAACAAGACTACCTGCCCGAAAGGGACAAAGATTTCATCGACGCCTACTACAACACCCTGAGCCACCTCAAAGGCAAACGGCCACGCTACAACTACCTGTGCCTGTCGGCCATCCACACCCCCGCACAGCGATTCTACGTCTCGGAAGAAGCCGCCATAAAAAACATCCGGCGGCTCGAAAACGGCGAGGCCCTCTCCCTGCCCCCCGAAGCCCTGCTGATGTATATCGAGATACACAAGCGGTTCTGCCGCCTGCTCGCCCGCGAACCCCTGACCCGCATCGAAGCCGTGCGGCAGGTCATCTACGCCCCCGCACCCCGCTTCTACATCTCGGTGCCCACCGCCCTGCGCATCATATCCCAATCCCGAAAACATGTACGACAACATCCCGGACATCATCGCCGAAAACCGGCGACGACTTGACACCTTCTCCCGGCCCTACGACCAGGTGACCGGACAAGGCTCCACCGCCCTGCCCCGCAGCGAAGTGCATATCGACGAACTCGGAGGCCCCCTGTGGCTCCCCGACGACATGCTCCGGCAGCACCACTGGGTCGACCGGCTGTGCCGCTGCCGCAGCCTGCACACCTTTCTCCGCGACGAACTCGGCCTCGCTCCCGGCCCCGACACCCTCGAACAACTCACCCGCCAGCTCTTCGCCCTGCGCATACGCTACGATTTCGAGTTCTGGGCCGCCACCTGCGTCACCATCAAAGACAAACTCTCCGGCAGCGACATCCCCCTCTTCCTCAACTACCCCCAGCGGAGGCTCCTCGCCCTGCTCGAACACGACCGGCGGCAGCGCAAACCCATACGCATCATCCTGCTCAAAGCCCGGCAGTGGGGAGGAAGCACCCTCACCCAGACCTACATGGCCTGGATGCAGCTCGTCCACCGCACCGGATGGAACTCCGTCATCTGCGCCCACCTCAAAGACGCCGCCGCCAACATCAAAGGCATGTATGCCAAACTGCTCGAAAACTACCCCGATTTCCTCTCCGACGGCAACCCCGTCCGGTTCGAACCCTTCCAGCAGATGCACAACACCTCCATCCTGCGGGCCACCCGCTGCAAAGTCACCATCGGCTCGGCCGAAACACCCAACTCCATACGAGGCACCGACATCGCCATGGCCCACCTCTCCGAAGTCGCCTTCTGGCCCAACACCAAAGAAAAACGCTCCACCGACCTCATCCGCTCCGTCGCCGCCACCATCCCCCTCGTCCCCGACACCATCGTCGTCCTCGAATCCACCGCCAACGGCACCGGAGACTATTTTCACACCGAATACACCCTCGCCCGCAAAGGACAATCCGACAAGACCCCCCTCTTCATCCCCTGGTACGAAATAGAAATGTACCGCCTCCCCGTTCCCGACAGCGAAGCCCTCATCCGGCAATTCACCCCCTACGACCGCTACCTGTGGGAAGCCGGAGCCACCCTCGAAGCCATCGCCTGGTACCGGCAGAAACGCAAAGAATACCAGCAGCCCGCCGACATGATGGCCGAATACCCCTCCAACGAAACCGAAGCCTTCGCCCACTCCGGCGAACGGGTATTCGACCCCGAACGCATACAAGCCCTCCGCAACGGCTGCACACCGCCGCTGGCCACCGGCGAACTCCAGCCGGACCCGCCCTGCACCACCGGACCCGACGCCCTCCGCAACCTGACCTTCCTCCCCGACACCACCGGCCACCTCTTTCTCTGGGCCTATCCCGGCGAAAACCGCACCCGGCGCCGATACATCGTATCCGTCGATATCGGCGGCCGCTCCCGCTCGGCCGACTACTCCGTCATTACCGTCATCGACCGGCAGCCCCTGCTCACCGGCGGCGTACCCGAAATCGCCGCCACCTGGCGGGGACACACCGACCACGACCTGCTCGTCTGGAAAGCCGCCCAAATCGCCACCTGGTACCACCGGGCCCTGCTCGTCTTCGAAAGCAACACCCTCGAAGCCGAAAACAGCGACGGACTCCACGACCAGTTCATCCTCGAAACCCTCGCCGGAATCTACCCCAACCTCTACGCCCGCACCCCCGCCGACCCCAACAGCACCGGCACCGTGCGATACGGCTTCCACACCAACCGCAGCACCAAAACCCTGCTCATCGACTACCTCGTCATGCTCCTGCGCGAAGGCGGATACATCGAACGCGACACCCGCGTCTGCGACGAATACGACACCTACGAGAAAAAAGCCAACGGCTCCTTCGGTGCCATCGACGGACGACACGACGATCTCCTCATGTCACGCGCCATCGGTCTCTATGTCGCCTGCACCTGGGCACCGCCCGCACCCGCCGAACCCCCGCGCCGGCAACGGCCGCCCACCCTCTCCGAAGCCACCCTCTGACCCCTGCGCACATTTATCACTGTGACCCCGCCGACCGGCAAAAGCCCCCTTTCTTTGCAACAAAAAAAATATATTTATTATCTCAGCCAGGCTGCTCAGTCCGGTCGTGATATTATTTGGGACCAAAACGGGAAATATAATCTTCAGATCCGGAAGCTTCTGGAGAATA
>JAFLRV010000094.1 GCA_022511245.1 Coprobacter sp. | reverse complement strand
CATACTGCGATTATTCAAAATCAAATAACGCTAAACGAATTATTTGATTAATGATTATGACAACCAGCAAGATAAAGATACGCCGCGAGAACGGCGAAGAGGTGGAGGCACAAAGTCCCGTGATTGTTTCGGCAAGTCGTGCGACAGATATTCCGGCATTCTATGCCGACTGATTTCTGCATCGACTGAAAACAGGCTATTCCGCGTGGACAAACCCGTTTAATGGAGTCAGGAGCTATGTTTCCTACAACAACACTCGGTTGATTGTCTTCTGGTCGAAGAATCCGCGACCGCTGCTCGATGCAGGCAGGTGCTTGGACTATCTTGCCGAACGCGGCATCAACTGCTATATCCAGTACAGCTCAACGACTATGTTTCCGAGCAATTAGAGCGCGGTGTACCGCCGGTGCAGGAGCGTATTGACACCTTCAAGCGGCTGGTCGATAAACTGGGATTCGGCAAGGTGATTTGGCGTTTCGACCCGATGATATTGACCGATATGATTTATGAAATAATCTGAACCATCCTGCAAATCAAAGATTATACAAATCCGACAATACCCCTTATTGGTTCATGGAGATGAGAAAAACAGATTATACCGCACCCCGACCTTTTGCCCGACCAAACTATTTTTGTAAATTTGTTGCGGATATCAAACAACACAGTGCCAATGGAATAAAAACACATAATAATTAACAATACTATATAATTAACATACAGGAAAAGCATTTTAATGTTTAAGTGCTTTTATATCATTGGCGATTGATTTTAGTTTTCTGATACAAAATTACAAATATTATCCCAATATCAGCAAAGATTGACAGATTATTTGGGGATAATCAGCTTTTTAAGGCTGTTATATGTACGTTTCACCCCAAATCAATCCTGTCTGCATTTGCAGGCGGAGAGACACGGCAGCGACCGGACCGGTTCGCCTCCCATCCCATGCAAAGATAAAACTTTTAACAATAATTTCGATAGTATAATCGCATTTCGGCAACAGATTTCGAACGGAGCTACGTGGCCATACCCCTTCAAATATTCCCGAAAAATTTCTGCCGAACATATTGTCCGGAACCGTAAGGTTTCGTACCTTTACACACGATACAACAGAAATCAGAATACATTACACATCATGCATCCATTCGTACATCTGCACGTACATACGCAATACTCCATTCTCGACGGGCAGGCCAGCATTCCGGCATTGGTCGACAAGGCCATGCACGACGGCATGAAAGGAATTGCCGTTACCGATCACGGAAACATGTTCGGCATAAAGGAGTTTTACAATTATGTCAACAAAAAGAACAAGCCGGTAAACGGTGAAATCAAAGATTTGAAGAAGAGAATCGCCGCCATCGAGAAAGGAACCGTCGAATGTGAAGACAAAGAGGCGGAAACCGCCCGGCTCAAAGGAGAGCTCGATGCAGCGCAGAACCGGCTGTTCAAACCGATTATCGGATGTGAAATGTATGTGGCCCGCAACCGGTTGCAGGACAAGAACGGCAAGCCGGACCAAAGCGGGTATCATCTGGTGGTGCTGGCCAAGAATGAAAAGGGATACCACAACCTGATCAAACTGGTCTCGAAAGCATGGACCGAAGGGTACTACATGCGTCCCCGAACCGACCGCACCGAACTGGAGAAGTATCACGAAGGACTCATCGTTTCGTCGGCCTGTCTGGGAGGGGAAGTGCCGAAGCGCATCAACAACGGCCAGATGGAGGAGGCCGAAGAGGCGGTCCGATGGTACAAACGGGTATTCGGCGACGACTACTACCTCGAGCTGCAACGCCACAAGGCGACCGTACCGAGAGCCAACCACGAAGCCTATCCGCTGCAGGTGACGGCCAACGCCAAAATTCTCGAACTGGCCAAAAAATACGACATCAAGGTGATTTGTACGAACGACGTGCATTTTGTCGAAGAGGAGAATGCCGAAGCGCACGACCGGCTCATCTGTCTGAGTACGGGGAAAGACCTCGACGACCCCAACCGCATGCTCTATTCGAAACAGGAGTGGATGAAAACCACCGCCGAGATGAACGAATTGTTTTCCGATGTTCCCGAAGCCCTGACCACCACGCAGGAGATATGCGACAAGGTGGAGTTTTACTCCATCGACCATGCCCCCATCATGCCCACGTTCGAGATTCCGGCCGATTTCGGCACAGAGGAGGAATACCGGCAACGACTGACCGAAGAGGACCTTTTCAATGAATTTACACGGGACGAGAACGGGAACGTCGTTCTCGATGAGGACGACGCCCATGCCAAAATCAGGACATTGGGCGGATACGACAAGCTGTACCGTATCAAACTGGAAGCCGACTACCTGAAAAAACTGGCTTTCGACGGTGCCAAGATAAAATACGGCGACCCGCTAACTCCCGAAATCGAGGAGCGGCTGGTATTCGAGCTGCACATCATGAAAACGATGGGTTTTCCGGGTTACTTCCTCATCGTGCAGGACTTTATCGCCGCCGCCCGCCGCATGGGGGTGTCGGTAGGGCCGGGTCGTGGGTCGGCCGCCGGCTCGGCGGTAGCCTATTGTCTCGGGATTACCCAAATCGACCCCATACAGTACGACCTGCTGTTCGAGCGGTTCCTCAACCCCGACCGCATCTCGCTCCCCGATATCGACATCGACTTCGACGACGACGGACGGGGAGAGGTATTGCGCTGGGTGACCGAAAAATACGGGCACGAGAAGGTGGCCCACATCATCACCTACGGCACGATGGCGACCAAACTGGCCATCAAAGATGTCGCCCGTGTACAGAAAGTGCCGCTCGGAGAGAGCGACCGGCTGACGAAACTGATTCCCGACCGGTTACCCGAAAAAGACGGCAAGCCGCAGAAAATAAATCTGAAAAACTGCATCAATGCGGTTCCCGAACTGCAGCGGGCCTGCGAATCGCCGGACGAACTGGTGCGTGACACCATGAAATATGCCCAGATGCTGGAGGGCAATGTGCGGAATACCGGAGTACACGCCTGCGGCACGATTATTTGCCGGGACGATATCACCGACTGGGTGCCGGTAAGCACGGCCGACGATAAAGAGACGGGCGAAAAGATTCTGGTGACCCAGTACGAAGGCTCGGTCATCGAAGACACCGGGTTAATCAAAATGGACTTTCTCGGACTGAAAACGCTCTCCATCATCAAAGAGGCCATCAGCAATATCAAACAGCACACCGGCAAGGAGATTGACATCGACAACATCTCTATCGAAGACCCGGCCACTTACCGGCTCTACAGTGAAGGTCGCACCATCGGGACGTTCCAGTTCGAGTCGGCCGGCATGCAGAAATACCTGCGGGAACTGCAACCCTCCACCTTCGAAGACCTCATCGCCATGAATGCCCTTTACCGGCCGGGACCTATGGATTACATCCCGCAGTTTATCGACCGCAAGCACGGCCGGGAGCCTATCGTGTACGATATTCCCGTTATGGAGAAATACCTCAAAGACACGTACGGCATCACGGTGTATCAGGAACAGGTGATGCTGCTGTCCCGGCTGCTGGCCGACTTCACACGGGGAGAATCGGATGCCCTGCGCAAAGCGATGGGAAAGAAGCTGAAAGAGAAACTGGACGAACTGAAGCCCAAATTCATCTCCGGAGGGCAGAAAAACGGTCACGACGTCCAGATTCTGGAGAAAATATGGGCCGACTGGGAAAAATTCGCCGAATATGCGTTCAACAAATCGCATGCGACCTGCTATTCGTGGGTAGCCTACCAGACCGCCTACCTGAAAGCCAACTATCCGGCCGAATATATGGCCGCCGTCATGAGCCGCAACATCTCCAACATCACCGAGTTGACCAAACTCATGGACGAGTGCAAGGCGATGGGCATACAGGTGCTGGGGCCCGACATCAACGAAAGTAACCTGAAATTCACCGTCAACAAAGACGGCAACATCCGGTTCGGACTGGGAGCGATAAAAAGCATCGGCGAAGGTGCCGTGAACATGATAACGGCCGAACGGGACAAAAACGGGCCGTTTACCGGCATATTCGATTTCGTACAGCGGGTCAACCTCAATGTGTGCAATAAAAAACACATGGAAAATCTGGCCCTGTCCGGGTCGTTCGACAGTTTCCGGGAATTGAAACGGGAGCAGTATTTCGGCGAAAACGGCAAAGGAGAGGCATTCCTTGAGACACTGGTCCGTTACGGCATCAAATATCAGGTCGATCAGGCTTCACAGCTGAACTCGCTCTTCGGCGACAGCGACGCCATCGAAATTACCCGGCCTGAAATCCCGGCCGCCGAATCGTGGACCGATTTGGAACGGCTCGAAAAAGAACGGGACCTCGTAGGCATCTACCTTTCGGCCCATCCGCTCGACGATTATGCGCTGGTGCTGGAGTACGGCTGCAACACCCGCATGACAGAACTGGCCGACAAGGCGTCGCTGCTGAACAAAGAGCTGGTCATGGGAGGCATCGTGACCGGATTCCGGGAAGGGGTGACAAAAAAAGGGAAACCGTTCGGAATCATGAAAATCGAGGACTATTCCGGCTCGGCCGAAATTCCGCTGTTCGGGGACGATTTTGTCGATTACCGCAAATACGGATACAACGGGATGTATCTTCTCATTCGGGGACAGTACCTGCCCCGCCGGTACAACGAGAACGAATACGACCTGCGCATCTCCTCGATTTGCCAGCTGCCCGATGTCAAGGACCAGTTGCTGAAAGACATTACCATCACCATCCCGCTGAAAGCCTTAAACAAGGGGAATATCGACCTGTTGGCAGAACTGCTGCCGCACGTCAAGGGAGGACAGACCAAACTGTTTTTCGAACTCGTTGACGAGGAGACGCACCATACGGTTCCGTTGTTTTCCCGCAGCCGGTCGGTCAGCATTACCAGGCAGCTCATCGATTTTCTGGAAGAGAACGAAGCGTTTTCGTTTAAAATAAACACGCACGGCAGCAACTGAAATTTTTACAAATAAAAAAGAGACAAATAAGAACAACATCACCGTTTTTTTATACTTTTGAAACACCAAACCAAATTCGATTTTTATACCAAACAAACTGTTACGAACTATGGCTTTAAAATTTACCGACGCTAACGTCAAAGAAGAAATCAACTCCGGGAAAGTGGTTGTTGTAGACCTTTGGGCCGAATGGTGCGGTCCCTGTCGCAGCATAGCCCCCGCCATCGAAGAGCTGGCCGCCGAATACGAAGGCAAAGCCGCTATCGGGAAATACAATGTCGACGAAGACAACGAACTGAGCAGCGAATACAGCGTGCGCAGCATTCCCACCATCCTCTTTTTCAAAGACGGGAAATTGGCCGACAAGCAGGTGGGAGCATCGTCAAAAGCAGCGATAAAAGCAAAAATCGATGCCCTGTTATAATACCGGACAGTCAACCCATTTCTGAACAGTCTTTGTGTCCCGGCACATTCAGGGCACAAAGGCTGTTTATCCCAACGACACAGATGAAAAGAATAATCGTCCTATGCACCCTGATAGGCCTGTTCGGCGGAACAGTTTCCGCCCGGACAGAAATATCGTTCGGCCCTAAATTCGGGCTGAATGTCACCAACTGCACCCGCAGCCACATGAATGCCCGTACCGGTGTTCAGCTGGGAGCCTTGTCCAACATCCGGTTCAACGACTACATCGCCTTGCAGCCCGAAATTCTCCTGTCCATGCAGGGCTGCCGCAAAAACGACGTGGTCTGCAAATACAACTATTTCCATATTCCGGTCATGGCCAAAGCCTACCTCTACAAAGGGCTCAATCTGGGATTCGGTCCGCAGTTCGGTCTGCTGGCAGACCCTCGCATCCGGGATAAAAAAGCCAAAACGACCCGCCATCCCGACAACATGAACCCCTTCGATTTCTCTCTCGGCTTCGGGGTAGGCTACGAAACCGGCATCGGGTTTCTCGTCGATACCCGGTACAACATAAGCACGACCAAATTGACCGGGAGCAGCCGTTCCCGCAACAGCGTGCTGGCACTGACCATCGGGTGGAAATTCTGAAACAGCATGTTGGTCAAGATATACCCGGACAATCCCCAACCCAAAGAAATAGAGCGTGCGGCAGAACTCCTCCGGCAGGGAGGAATCGTCATATACCCGACCGATACGGTATACGCCATCGGATGCGATGCCCTGCAGGTGCGGGCGGTCGAGCAGATTTGCCGCATCAGGGGGATAAATCCCCAACGGGCCCGGTTCTCTGTCATAGGATACGACCTGAGCTCCCTGAGCCAGTATGTAAAGATAGAAAACACCCGCTTTAAACTGATTAAAAGAAACATTCCGGGTCCGTTTACCTTCATCCTGCCGGTCAGTGCCTCACTGCCCAGACTGTACAAAAACCGAAAAACCATCGGCATACGGATTCCCGACAACAACATTGTCCGGGAAATCGTCCGGACGCTCGGACACCCGATACTCTCCGCCTCCCTGCGGGAAGATGACGACCTCACCGAATACCAGACCGACCCGGAGCTGATAGCCGAAAAATATGCCGGACAGGCCGACCTCATCATCGACGGCGGATACGGCGGACTGGAACCGTCGACCGTCATCGACTGCTCCGGAGACCAGCCGGAAATTGTCAGGGAAGGAAAAGGCCGACTTATCGGCTGACCCACCATTCCCCGCTGCCACACAACCGTTTTCACCGGTTATTCTCAAGCCGGAACGAAGAAAACAGTAAATTTTTTATTGATATATATTTATTATACTACAAAATTTTTTTAATTAATCCGTTTTTCCGTAAAAAAAATCACATTTTTTATATATTTGTCTCATCGAAGGGAAATTAGCTCCCCGAACATTGCATTAAAAACGATTATAAGTGTGTAACCCGTTATAGCCGACCGATACCGCCGGCGGCTATAGGAATAAACGAGATATGAAAAAAGGATTTATCAAGAATTCTCAAAATGCCGTATACATCCAGCAAAGCATAGCGCAACTGAACGAGCGGGGAGTGGCCACAGATTCTATCATCATCGAAAAAAAATTCAACCCGGTATTTTCTCAACTGAAAAAAGGAGACACGATTATCGTTACCTCGCTGCAGGATGTCTGCGCAGGGATGAAAGAATTGCTGCACCTGCTGGAAAGACTGACCGACGCCGGGATAGCACTCGTCTCCATCGACGAATTCGGCATCGAGCTCGACCCCGCCGACGAAAAAATGGCGGCACTGATTAGGAATATCAACCGGTTCCGCATCAACATCACCGCCCGAAACATCCGTACCGGACTGAACAAGGCCCTCGACAAAGGCGCAAAATTGGGACGGCCCGCAGGCATGACCCCCGACATGAAAGCCAAAATGAAACGGGCCGTAAAACTATACCAGACCTCAGACATGAGTACCGCCGACATATGCCGGCACATCGGACTGAACAAAAGCTCTTTCTACCATTACATCAAGGTCATGAATATCGTCCGTCCCAAAAAGGCAAAGAAATCCCGGAAACAAAACCATCCCGCAGAACGATAAAAACTCCGGTGCCGTATATACCGGATACGGTGCTATTTCGTATCTTCGCAGACAAAACGAAAAACCGATGATACAATTAGCCATATTCGATTTGGACGGAACGTTGCTGAATACGATAGAAGATTTGGCGGCCAGTACCAATTATGCCCTCACACAATGCCATTTTCCGGTACGCAAAACAGAAGAATATCACCGCTTTGTAGGAAACGGTGTGCGGAAACTGCTGGAGCGGGCCTTGCCCGAAGGAGAAAAAACCGAGACGAACATAGACCGCATCAAAGAGCATTTCCTGTCGTATTACGATGCACACCATACAGAGCACACCCGCCCTTACGACGGTATCGACAAGGTATTAAAGCAACTGGAAGAGCGGGGAATCCGACTGGCCGTAGCCTCGAACAAATACCAGAAAGCCACCGAAACGCTGGTCCGGCACTACTTCGGAGAAGCGTTTGCCGTCGTACTCGGCCAGCGGGACAACATCCCCGTAAAACCCGACCCGACGATTGTAACCGATATCCTCCGGGAAACCGGCATCGCTGCCGGACATGTCATTTATATCGGCGATTCGGCCGTCGATATGGAAACTGCCCGGCGCAGTCAGGTCAAATCGATTGGCGTCATCTGGGGATTCCGTTCGGAAGAAAACATGCTTCGGGAAAATGGAGCCAGCTATATCGCCCGTACACCGGCCGACATCATCGACATCTGCGACCGGCTGTAAACCGTACCGGCAAGGCAGGGTACTTACCTGTGGGAACTGTTATAGGAAATTTTATTAGCGTAAAAATTCATTTTCCAATGTAAATCCAAAATCAGATAACCAATTATGGGCTTCATCGGAATCGTTTGTAGAAAAATTGATTATCCCGTCGCCACGAAGTTTGTGTCTGTTTTTTTCCGGAACAGATTCCACAATCCGGGAAAGCCGTGTCTGAATATATGTATTGGGGAATCCGTCCCAACTTAAAAAACCATAGCTATTTAGACCGGACCGTAAAAGGACATAGCGAACCTCCGCCGAATCGGCAGATGCCGCAATCCTGTCATTGGGCTCATAGTCAGAAATGTACAGATTATCCCATACGCCTTTTGCAAATGTATAGACTGTATCATGCTGTTGCATTTGCGGTTTCAGGTCGTCGTCTTCCTTGCAACCCGATATCAACCCGGCCAGGCCCAGCAACGCCGGCAAAACTAATTTACAGAAGGGGGAGGGGGGGGGGTAATTTTCTTTAACTGTTTCATAATCTAAATTTTAATGTGGTAAAAGTAGGTATTTTTTTAATTAAAAAAAACTTCACGATAAAAAAATTCATATCCTTTTCACATGCCGGAGAGATTTGACAGCCAAAACCTTTTTAACACCGGCTTTACTGAACAAAAAAAAGAGACAGTCGTTTATTGTACAAAAAGAGAATACTATGGATGAGTTGCTTTTTGTACAAAAAATTTCATCTCTGCTGTATAAAACACAAAAAGACATCATCGGGCCGCAAACCCCGTTCAAGAAACTGAAAGAATGGAACCTGCTGTTTGCCACCT
>JAFLRV010000093.1 GCA_022511245.1 Coprobacter sp. | reverse complement strand
AGTTTATCCGCAAGGTCATCAAGACAATCCGCGAGGAAAAGGCGACAATGATTGTAGACCATATTACCTACAACCCAACGAAAGCAGAGCCGTATGACAGCACGATATTCGTTCCGGAGCGCAGGTTGGATATTAACAAGGCACTCGAATTGTCGAAGCATATAACGCCATATGTATCGTATGACAGCGAGGGAGAACGGAACTTTGCCAATGCCCTGCAAGGAGCGAATGAGGTGCTTATATTTGCCAAGTTGCCGCGCAAACTGAAAATTCCGACACCTGTCGGCAATTACGCTCCCGACTGGGCTATCGTATTCGAGGATGGTACGGTAAAACACATCTTCTTTGTGGCCGAGACCAAAGGCTCGCTTGACGGAATGGAACTTCGAGGCGTTGAGAAAGCCAAGACAGAGTGCGCAAAACGACTGTTCAACTTTATCTCCACAAACACAACCAGATATGGTGTCGTTGACAAGTTCGAAAACTTGTATAACATTATAAATGGAATAGAATAGAACATCAAAACAGCCAATATTCTTTATAAAATGGGCCGTTTATTGTCTGTTTTATAACTTTTCAGCACTTGTGGGTCATGATGTCGAGGACGAGGCGGTCGGTCTCTTCCATGCCTTGTTTGCCGATGCGGGTGAGGTTGGCGATGCTTTGGTCGACGTCTTCGTCGATGATGCCCTCTACGGAGGTGACGCATTTGCCTTCCATAGCGAGCAGGGCCGAGAACACGGCGGTGGAGATGCCGCTGGTCAGTTTCAGTGCACAGCTGGGTTTGGCTCCGTCGCATATCATGCCGGTGAGGTTGGCTATCATATTTTTTACGGCGTATGCGATGCGGTCATAGTCGCCTCCCATCAGGTAGGTGATGCCGCAGCTCGAACCGGTTCCGGCGACGACGCATCCGCACAGGGCCGACAGGTAGCCGAGACTCTGTTTGATATAGATGACGGTGAGGTGGCTCAGGACGAGGGCTCGGGTCATCTGCTCTTCGGAGAGGTGGTTTTCTTCGGCGAAAATGACGACAGGCAGGGTGGCGGTAATGCCTTGATTTCCGCTGCCGGAATTGCTCATGACCGGTATCATGGCACCGGCCATGCGGGCATCGCAGGCGGCTGAAGTGAAAGAGAGGATACGGGAGAAGATGCTGTCGCCTACAATCCGGTGTTCTGCCGGTCCGGAGAGGGTTTTCCCCAGGGCGTGTCCGTAATGGCCTTGCAGCGACTGTTCGGCGGCGGCTTTGTTCAGCCGGGCCGATTCCAGGATAAATGTTATTTCTTCCAGCGGAGCGGTGGTGGCGAACTCGTACACTTTTTTCAGGTTGAGAAAGAGGGTTTCTTCTTCTGTTTCTTCGCTGCTCCTGCCGGTTTCGCTGAACAGGATTTCGTCGTTTCTTTGCAGGTGTACAAAGTGGGTGTGGCTGCCGGAAATGACGGCTGCCGCCTTGTTTTCACCGGCTTGGCAGCATACTTCGATATAGAGTTTTTCGGTGATGTTTTCTTTCAGCTTTATCTGTATGGCTTTGGCTTCGATGAGTTGCTTGCCCCGCTCCACGTCGGCCGGTGTACACTCTTTCAGCACTTCGAGCTGATATTCCGATTTGCCGATGAGGGCTCCCAGCGCTACGGCGATGGGCAGGCCTATCATTCCGGTGCCCGGTATGCCCACGCCCATGGCGTTTTTAAGGATGTTGGCACTCAGCAGGACGTTGATTTTTTCCGGGTGTTGTCCGAGTGTTTCGGTGGCTTTGGCCACACACAGGGCTACGGCGACGGGTTCGGTGCATCCGATGGCGGGAACGACTTCCCGGCGGATGAGACGGATGATTTTTTCTCTTTCGGCTCTTTCCATGTTTCTGACGGTTTGGTGCGGTAAAGGTAATGAAAAACATATATATGGCAGTGGCAGTGGCCGATTTTTCTGTTTTTTACTGAAAAAATCAAAAAAAATGGGCGGGGGAATTAAACCTTTTGTATAAAAAGGTGTCAAAGCGTGAAAATTTTTATGTATGTATCGAGCCCGAAGCGTCATCTTATTTTTGTTTTTCTTCATATTATCTGATTTTATGGCTGTATTTGCCCAGAACAGAGGTGTGGTTACAGGGGCAGTGACCGATGCACGGGACCGGCTTCCGCTGGAACAGGTGGCCGTAAGGCTGCTGGCGGTTCGGGACAGTGCGTTGGTCACTTATGCGGCTACTGATTCGGTGGGCCGGTTTCAGCTGTCGGGCATGGACATGGGCAGGTATGTCGTTTCGTTCTCTTTTCTGGGTTACGGAACCGAATACCGGAATGTGGAGCTGACGGCGGAGCGTCCGGCGGTCAGTCTGGGGACGGTCTCTTTGTCTTCTGCCGACATCCGTCTGAAAGAGACGGTCGTGGTGAGCAAGGTGCCCGATGTGGTGGTGAAGGAGGATACGATAGAGTATCATGCCGATGCGTTCAATACGCGTCCCAACGCCGTAGTGGAGGATTTGTTGAAGAAATTGCCGGGTGTGGAGGTGGATGCCGACGGCAAAATCACTGCCGGCGGAAAGGAGATTAAGAAAATTCTGGTCGACGGGAAAGAGTTTTTCTCGGATGACCCGCAAATCGCTTCGAAAAATTTGCCGGCGGATATCGTCGACAAATTGCAGATTATCGACTGGAAATCGGATTTTTCCCGGATGACGGGCATCGATGACGGCGAGGAGGAGAAGGTCATCAACCTGAAAATAAAGGCGGGTATGAAAGAGGGCTGGTTCGGGTCGGCGGCGGCCGGTTACGGGACACACAACCGCTATGTGGCCAACGGGATGCTGAACCGGTTGGTGGACGATACGCAGGTTTCGCTTCTGGTCGGCGGCAACAACACCAACAACCAGGGGGCGACCGATTTCGGGTCGGGCCGCTATTCGGGCGGTGCTGGCGGTGCTGGCGGTGGCGGACGAGGCGGCGGCATGGGCGGTTTTACCAACAACGGGCTCAATACCTCGTGGATGACCGGTGTCAATTTCAATGTAGACAAAAACGACAAGTTCGAAATCGGGGGCAATGTCTCCTACCTCTATTCCGACCGGGATGCGTGGAGCAAGAGTGAGCGGCAGAATCTGTTTGCCGACAGTCTCTCTTACGACGATTCGGAGCAGCGGCGGCACAACCGGAGCCACAGCGTGCGGGCGAATCTGAAACTGGAGTGGGACATCAGCAAGTCGGCTTCGATTAAGTTTACGCCGAGTTTTTCCTATAACAAGACTTTGTACAACACCACGAGCGAGTCGGCTACGTTGGCCGGCGGTTCCCGTGACAGTGTGAACCATTCGCTGGGGCGTACGTCGGGGGAGGGCAATTCGTTCCAGACGGGCGGTCAGCTAACGTTCAACTATAAGTTCCGGAACAAGAAAGGCCGCCGGTTGAGTTTCCTTTTCGGATACAACGTCAACCGTACCGACGAGGAGGGGCTCAATTACAACCTGAACACGCTTTACCGGATAGGTCGCAAGGATACGGTCGACCAGACGACGGACGAAAAGGTGTGGGGCAGCAGCTACCAGTTCCGGGCCTCGTATGTGGAGCCGGTATTCAAGAGCAGCTTCCTGACGTTCATGTACGAATACAGATTCAACAACAACAATGCCGACCGGTTTGCCTACGACATGATGAACGAGGCGGCCATCGACTCGGCTTACAGCAACAGCTTCCGCAACGTTTTCCATACGCAGCGCATGGAGGTGAGCCTGCGCACCGTCAGGGAGAAATATACGTACAGCATCGGTATCAATGTCGACCCGTCCCGTTCGGTTTCGGAAAACCTTATCGATACGGCGAGGGCCGTTCCTTCCCGCTCGGTGGTGAATGTGGCACCGGCGCTCTCGTTCATGTACCGGTTCGACAAGAGAACCAACCTGCGCATCGATTATCGGGGGCGTACCACGCAACCTTCCATCAGTCAGTTGCAGCCGGTAACCAGCATCACCGACCCGCTGAACATCCGCACCGGTAATCCCAATCTGGCTCCGTCGTACAGCAACAACCTGCAACTGCGCTTCAATTCGTTTGAGGCCGAGAAACAGCGTTCCATTATGGCGCTGGTTTCGGGAAGCATGACGCTGAACAGCATCGTCAACAAAACGACGTATGATGCCGAGACGGGCGGTCAGACGACCATGCCGGTCAATGTCAACGGGGTGTGGACGGTCAACGGCGATTTCATGTACAGCTCTCCGTTGCGCAACAGACGGTTTCAGGTGCACAGCTATACCAGTCTGGGCTACAACAACAGCATCGGATTTATCGTGCTGAACCGCAGCGAAGATGCCCGGCGCAACGTCGCCCGCACGTTCAATGTCCGGGAGAATGCGGGTATCAGCTACCGGTCGGACTGGTTCGATGTCGGGGTGCGGGGCAACTATACGTTCTCTTCTACGGGCAATTCCCTGCCGGGACAGGTTTCCCGCAACATCATGTCTTACGGCGGCAGTTTCGAGGGTACGCTGCACCTGCCTTACAGCATCGACATCGGTACCGACGTCGATTATTCGGGCAATCGGGGGTATGCGAGCGGGTATGACAAAAACCAGACGCTGTGGAATGCGCAGGTTTCGTGGCAGTTCCTCAAGGGGAAGAACGCCACCCTCATGTTCAAGGTTTACGACATTTTGCAGCAGCGCAGCAGCATTACCCGCACGGTTACGGGCAACTACATACAGGATATGGAGTACAATACGCTTACCAGCTACTGCATGCTGCACTTTACTTACCGCTTTAATGTCATGGGCGGCTCCTCCAAACGGAATCCCGGTGAGTTCCCGATGGAGCCGGGCATGAGACCGGGCGGGTACGGCGGCATACGGGGTGAGGGCGGCATGCCTCCTACCCGGAGCGGCGGGGGTATGGGCGGCGCTCCTTTCCCCCGATAACACGGTACGGGTGAAAAAATGACAAAAGAGCGGGCCGGTGCTTGACGGGTCCGCTCTTTTGTCGTATCTTTAGCGCACTTAATTACTGAACCTGATGCAGAACAAAGCCGTATCTTTCAATCCGCTCGAATACCCGCTGTATGTCATGGCCAAGCCGGCGGGTGCCCAGTGCAACCTCGATTGCAGCTATTGTTATTATCTGGAAAAGGAGGAGTTGTACCGGGAGCGGAAAATGTCCCGTATGCCGGATGACCTGCTGGAAAAATTCACCGATGAGTATATCCATTCGCAGGTGACACCGGAAGTGCTTTTTACCTGGCACGGGGGCGAGACGCTGCTGCGGGGTATCGACTTTTACCGGAAGGCGCTTGCCTTTCAGCGCAAATATGCCGACGGACGGCTCATTTCCAATTCGATACAGACCAACGGCATCCTGCTCAACGACGAGTGGTGCCGCTTTTTCAAAGAGAACAACTTTCTGGTGGGCATCTCGCTCGACGGTCCTGAACATGTGCATGACCGCTACCGCCGGGACAAGGGCGGTCGGGGAACGTTCAGTCGGGTCATGAGAGGGGTGGAGCTGTTGCAGAAACACGGGGTCGAGTTCAACACGATGTCGGTTATCAACGATTACAACGTGCATTTTCCGGTGGAGACTTACCGTTTTTTCAAGGAGATAGGGAGTCATTATATGCAGTTCTCTCCTGTCGTGGAGCGGTGGGGCGACCGGGACGACGGTCTCGAACTGCTGCCGCCGGGCAAGGCCGAGAATGTGGAGATGCCGCCGTGGTGCGTGAGTGCCGAAGATTTCGGTCAGTTTTACTGCGACATGTTCGACGAGTGGGTGATACAGGATGTGGGCCGCTATTTCGTGCAGATGTTCGACGCCACGCTGGCCGGTATGGCGGGACAGGCGCCGGGAGTGTGCATTTTCGCTCCTGCCTGCGGGCATGCCGCCGCTATGGAGCACAACGGCGATGTGTATGCCTGCGACCATTTTGTCTTTCCCGAATACCGGTTGGGAAATATCCGCACCGATACGCTGGTGTCGATGATGCTCTCTCCGAAGCAGATGCGTTTCGGCAACGACAAGCGGGATGCGCTGCCCCGTCAGTGCCGGGAGTGCGAGTTCCTGACGCTGTGCAACGGCGAGTGTCCCAAAAACCGGATTATCAGCACGGCCGACGGGGAGCCGGGTCTGAATTATCTGTGTGCCGGACTGCGCAAATATTACCGTCATGTGTGGCCTTATATGGAGTTTATGGCGGCCGAGCTGGCCAACGAGCGTCCGCCGGCCAATGTCATGGCCTATGCCCGTTTGCGGCGGGGGTTGTAGGAAAAGGCCGGACGAAAGCGATTCTTCGGACCGGCTGTTGGAGAATGTGCCGCTTTTATGTACTTTTGCCGGAGTAAAATGCCGATACCGTATGGGAATATTCGAACTTTTTTTGTTGGCTGTAGGACTGTCGATGGACAGTTTCGCCGTATCGCTGATGAGCGGGGCGGTATTGCGTCCGTTCCGGTGGACGAAGGTGTTGAAAATCGCTTTGTTTCTGGCGCTGTTTCAGGGGGGCATGCCGATAATCGGCTGGTGGCTGGGCGCCGGATTCCTGCAATATATTCAGTCGTATGACCATTGGGTGGCTTTCGGCCTGCTGCTGATACTGGGCGGCAAAATGGTCATCGAGGGGTGGCCCCGCAAAGGGGAGGAGAGCCTTTACACGTTCGACCCTTCGGGTACACGGGCTTTGCTGGGGTTGTCGGTGGCTACCAGCATCGATGCGCTGGCCGTAGGCATTTCGTTTGCCGCGCTCGACATGGAGATGTGTTTGCCCACCGTGATTATTGCCGCCACGACATTTGTGTTTTCGCTGGCGGGGCAGTGCATCGGTTTCCGTTTCGGCCGGCGGTTTCAATCGGGTGCCGAAATGCTGGGCGGCATCATCCTCATTCTTATCGGTGTCAAAATTCTTTGTGAACACGGGCTGTCATGAGATATATCAACCAAAGAGGGTATGTGGCCAGCTTGTTGTTTCTGCTGGTGTTCGGGACGGTTTCGGTGTACCGCTCCTGTTCTTCCCGGCCGGTGTATCAGTATGACGAGGGATTCATTTTCGGTACGGTGTACCACATGACCTACCGCCACGACACCGGTTTGCAGACCGATATCGCCGACCTGCTGCAACGGTTCGACCGGTCGTTGTCGCCTTTCAACCCGGCGTCGGTCATTTCGGCTGTCAACAACAACGATACGGCGGTTGTCCCGGACGACTATTTCCGGACGGTTTTCCGTCGGGCCGAAGAGATTTGTGCGGCGACCGGCGGTGCTTTCGACCCTACGGTGTCGCCGCTGATTAATGCGTGGGGGTTCGGCTTTGCGCAGGGCGGGGGTGTGATGCCGGCCGATATCGACTCGCTGCTGCTGCTGGTGGGCATGGACAAAATTTCACTGGCCGACGGCCGGATAGTGAAGACCGACCCCCGTCTGACGCTGAATTTCTCGGCCATTGCCAAAGGGTATGCCTGCGATGTGGTGGCGGCTTTTCTGGCGGAGCGGGGTATTGAGGATTTTTTAGTGGAAATCGGCGGCGAGGTCGTTGTTCGGGGGCATAACCCGCAGGGTGACGCCTGGCAGATAGGTATCGACCGGCCGGTGCCGGATGAGGCCGGAACGGCCGGTCGAATCGAGGGTATCGTCTCTCTTTCCGAAGGGGGCATGGCCACTTCGGGCAATTACCGCAACTACCGGTATGCGGAGGGGCGCCGGGTGGCGCATACGATAGACCCGGTGAGCGGGTATCCGGTGGAACACTCGCTGCTCAGCGTTACGGTCGTCGCTCCCGATTGCATGACGGCCGATGCGTATGCCACCGCCTTTATGGTGCTGGGCACCGACCGGGCGTTGCAGCTGGCGGCCGACACGCCGGGTCTCGAAGCCTTTTTCATCTGTGCGGCCGAGTGCGATACGACCCGTTACGATATCGTGATGACGCCGGGTATGGCCCGGTATGTGAAATAGGGCATTATTTCTGTTGCCGTATGGTGACTTGTGTGGCTCCGAATCCGTATTCACGGAACGAGGCATCCTGATAATCGTGTTGTCTGTATTTGGTGTGCAGCTCGTTCAGTATGGCCTTGCGCAGCACGCCTTCTCCCTTGCCGTGAATGAAGATTATCTTTTGTCCGATGGTGTTTTTGTAGGCATCGAGGGTTTCCCGGAATTTGTCGAGCTGGTAGTTGAGCATGTCCGAGTTGCTGAGTCCGGCGGTGGAGTCGAGCAGTTCGTGGATGTGCAGGTCGACCACTACGGGTTCGTGGGTTTTGTTCGGTTTGCGGGGCGCCGATGCCGACTGGGGACGGTCGATGTTCTTTTTGCTCCGGAGCGCCGCTTCGAGGGCGGCGGCATCGGGTTCGAACCGCCGTTCGGGCACATCGTTGCGCACGACAGGCAGGATAAGGGCGTTTTCGTCGAAATAGTCGTTTTCCCGGAAACTGTGCAGTTTGTAAAATTTCACCGTGTCGAGCCGGTGTTCGACCGAAACGGCGTTTTTCAGGTCGAACGGTTTCTCTTTCTTGAAGGCGACCGCCTGTATGCAGAGCCGCTCCAGGTCGTTGAGCGATTCGGCACCGAACTCTTCGAGATGCAGCTGTATGTTGGGTTCGACGATTCCCGAATGGCGGGTGTGCCAGCCTTTTTCGGTGCGGTTGAGCAGGGTGAAAAAGAGAAAATAGTTGCTGTCGTTGATGAGGTAGGCGTCGAACCGGGTCGTGGTCAGGCTTTTTTCGTTCACCGGAAGGAAGGCCAGCGACAGGTTGAGCCGCTCGCCTTCGGGCGTTTCGGCAATCTCTATCTCTTCTTCCTTTTCTTCCGGCCGCTGCACGGCGGCCGGTTGCGGCGTTGGGGCGGCCGTTACCGGAGAGACCCGTTTGGGTGCAGCGGCTTCGATAACGACACATTCGTGTACCAGCACGGGTGTTTCGAACCCGTCTTCTTCTTCGACATACGCAATGTCTTTGCTTATTTTTACTACGGTTCCCCCTCCTACGGAGTTGAGAAACCTTACTTTGTCACCTACTTTTACCATAGTGTTGCATATTTATCGGCAAAGTTGCTTAATTTTTTACAGATTTTCAAACGGATTATGCAAAAAACACAGGATATACGCATCGAGGATTACCATTATCCGCTGCCTGACGACCGGATAGCGAAATTTCCCCTGCCGCA
>JAFLRV010000092.1 GCA_022511245.1 Coprobacter sp. | reverse complement strand
TGCGAGTCTTCTTCGTATGATCTGGAAAAGACCTTGCAACGGGTGGAAGAACGTTTCGGCCGTTTTCTTCCCCAGTTGAAATGGCTGAATATGGGAGGCGGCCATCTGATGACCCGGAAAGGGTACGATACGGAACATTTAATCGGGTTGCTGCAACGTTTCAAGGCTCGTTATCCGGGTCTGGAAATCATCATGGAGCCGGGCAGCGCTTTTGCCTGGCAGACGGGCGTGCTGGTTTCGTCGGTGGTGGATATTGTCGAGAATCACGGCATCCGGACGGCTGTTCTGGATGTGTCGTTCACCTGCCATATGCCCGATTGCCTGGAGATGCCGTATAAACCGGCGGTGAGGGGGGCGCAGATCGATGTGCCGGGAAAATATACCTACCGGCTCGGCGGCAATTCCTGTCTGAGCGGCGACTACATGGGGGACTGGACGTTCGACCATGAACTTCGCATCGGCGAGCGTATCGTGTTTGAGGATATGATACATTATACGGTGGTGAAGACCACGATGTTCAACGGGATTCCGCATCCGTCTCTGGCGTTGTGGACGGCCGATGACCGGCTGGTGCTGTGGCGGGAGTTCGGTTATGAGGATTATAAAAACCGCATGGCGTGACCGGAGGCGTTCTGCCTTCCGGTGAAGGGGACTTCTTACAGATATAAAGAACCGCTGCAGGAGAGGTGCGACTTGCAGCGGTTCTTCGTTTCTGTGTCAGGTGTTTACCGGACAAACAGCAGTTCCCGGTATTTGGGCAGCGGCCACATCTGGTTGTCGACCATCAGTTCCAGTTTGTCGATATGGTACCGCACTTCGTCTATCTTGGGGGCTACGGTGTTGTGGTAAGCAATGGCTTTTTCCCGTTCGTTTTCTATCCGGTTGGCCTGTTTGCGGGCATCGACCATCGCCTGTACCTTTTCCTGTATCTCGGAGGTGTGGTAGGCAATATGGCGGATGATGTCCCTGTCTTTGGCCGAAATGCGGTCGGCCTCTTCGGGGTCGAATACGGTCTGTACCTTGCATACGGTATCGAGCAGCATCGACTGGTAACGGGTGGCGACCGGCAGGATGTGGTTCAGGGCCAGATCGCCCATTACACGGGCTTCGATTTGTATCTTTTTGGTGTAGGTCTCCCACTTGACTTCATTGCGGGCTTCCAGTTCCACGTCGCTCATGACGCCGACGGCGGAGAACATCTTTACCGACTCCGGATGGAGATAGGCATCGAAAATAAGCGGGATGCTGGTTTCGCAGTCCAATCCCCGTTTTTGGGCTTCTTCTTTCCAGGCTTCGCTGTATCCGTTGCCGTCGAAGCGAATCGGTTTGGATTCTTTGATGTACTCCCGGAGAACGGTGACGATGGCTTTTTCTTTTTCCGTGCCGCCGCTTATTTTGGCATCGACCGCCTGTTTGAACTGTTTCAGCTGATAGGCTACGGCCGAGTTGAGGGCTATCATGGCCGATGCGCAGTTGGCGGAGGAGCCGACGGCCCTGAACTCGAACCGGTTGCCGGTGAAGGCAAAGGGCGAAGTCCGGTTCCGGTCGGTGTTGTCGATGAGCAGTTCGGGAATTTGGGAGATGTTCAGTTTTACGCCCATTTTGTCGTTGAGCGAAATGATGGTGTCTTCCGAACTGTTTTCGAGGTCGTCGAGCACTTGTGTCATCTGTGAGCCCAAAAAGATGGAGATGATGGCCGGCGGGGCTTCGTTCGCTCCCAGCCGGTGGGCGTTGGTCGCCGATGATATGCTGGCTTTGAGCAGTCCGTTGTATTTGTATACGGCCATCATGACGTTTACCAGAAAGGTCACGAACTGCAGGTTGCCTTGCGGTGTCTTGGCCGGTGCCATCAGGGGTACGCCGGTGTTGGTTCCGAGCGACCAGTTGTTGTGCTTGCCGGAGCCGTTGACCCCTTTGAAGGGTTTTTCGTGCAGCAGCACCCGGAATCCGTGCCGGCGGGCGATGCGCCGCATCAGTTCCATGATGACCTGATTGTGGTCGTTGGCCAGGTTGCACTCTTCGTAGATGGGTGCCAGCTCGAACTGGTTGGGTGCCACTTCGTTGTGGCGGGTCTTGACGGGGATGCCCAGTTTCAGGCTTTCGATTTCGAGTTCCTGCATGAACGCAGTCACCCGCATGGGGATGGCGCCGAAATAGTGGTCTTCCAGCTGCTGGTTTTTCGAACTTTCGTGTCCCATCAGGGTCCGGCCGGTGAGCAGCAGGTCGGGACGGGCGGCATACAGCCCTTCGTCGACGAGAAAATACTCTTGTTCCCATCCCAGATAGGGTATGACTTTGGTGACGTTCGGGTCGAAGTAGTGGCATACGTCGAGGGCGGCTTTCCCTACGGCATCGATGGATTTCAGCAGCGGGGCCTTGTAGTCGAGCGATTCGCCCGTGTAGGAGATGAATACGGTCGGGATGCAGAGGGTGTCTCCGACAATGAAGGCGGGAGAGGAGGGGTCCCAGGCACTGTAACCCCGTGCTTCGAATGTGTTCCGGATGCCGCCGTTGGGAAAACTGGAGGCGTCGCCTTCCTGCTGGATGAGCAGTTTCCCGGAAAATTCTTCCACCAGTCCGCCTTTCCCGTCGTGTTCGACGAAAGCATCGTGCTTTTCGGCGGTACCGTCGGTCAGGGGATGGAACCAATGGGTGTAATGCGTGACGCCCATTTCGATGGCCCACTGTTTCATACCGGAGGCTACGGTATCGGCAATTTCCCGGTTGAGGGGGTTCCCGTTGTCTATCGCATCGACTAATGCCTCGTATGTTTCACGGGGCAAGTAGTGCTGCATCTTCTCCCGGTTGAATACGTATTTGGCAAAATAGTCGGAGGGCCTTTCTGCGGGTCGTTCCACCGGAACGGCCTTTTTCTTGAACGCCTCTTCGACGACTCTAAAACGTAAAGATGACATAGTGTTTAGTTTGTTGTTTCTTGTTTCCTTGCAAAGGTACAAAAAAAGAAAGTCTGCTTGAATATAAAACGTCGATTTTATATTCAGGCAGACCGGAATATTTGACGGGACCGCTTATGTGCGGAGCCGATTATAACAGATGAATGTTGTTTTCAGCACATTTTCTGATTTGCTCTTCGGGCCAGATGCTGGCCTGGACTTCGCCGATGTGGGCTTTCTGCAACAGGAACATACACAGCCGGGATTGTCCGATGCCTCCGCCGATAGAGAGGGGCAGGGCGTCGTTGAGCAGGGCTTTGTGGAACTCCAGCCCGGTGCGCTCGGTGCAATTTCTTTTCTTCAGCTGCTGCAGGAGGGCTGTTTTGTCGACCCGGATACCCATAGAGGAGAGTTCGAACGGACATTCCAGCGTCTGATTCCACAGGATGATGTCGCCGTTAAGACCGGTATAGCCGTCGGCGTTGGGCGTGGTCCAGTCGTCGTAGTCGGGGGCGCGTCCGTCGTGGGGCTCTCCGTTCGACAGCTCGTTCCCTATGCCGATGATGAAGATGGCTCCGTATTTTTTGGCGGCTTCGGCTTCCCGTTCTCTGGGTGTAAGGTGCGGATACTGCTGTAACAGTTCTTCGGAGTGGATGAACGTAATCTCTTCGGGGAGCACCGGCGTGATGTGCGGGAAACTGCTGTATACCATCTGTTCCAGTTCACGCACCAGCGCATATATTTTGCGGACGACCTCTTTGAGGTAGTCCAGGTTGCGGTCTTCGGGGCGGATGGTCTGCTCCCAGTCCCATTGGTCTACATACAGCGAATGCAGGTTGTCGAGTTCTTCATCGGCCCGGATGGCGTTCATGTCGGTATAAAGCCCGTATCCCGGCGCAATCCCGTAGAAGCCCAGTTTCACCCTTTTCCATTTGGCTAAGGAGTGTACCACTTCGGCCTTGCGGTCGCCCATGCATTTGATGGGAAACGAAACGGCCCGTTCGCAACCGTTCAGATCGTCGTTGATGCCTGTCCCGGTCAATACGAAAAGTGGGGCTGTCACCCGTCGCAGATTCAGTGATTTCGAAAGTTTTTCCTGAAAACAGACTTTGAGCGTCTTTATCGCCTGCTCGGTGGTTTCGGGCAGAAGCTTCAATTTGTACTGTTTGGGTATGATTAATGCCATATTGCTTTATTGTTTGAAATTCAATCGTTTTTATGCAACCCGAAAATCCGGTCTGCCGTTGTTTATTGGACGATAAACCTCCTTCAGGTTCTTCGTACGCTGCAAATATAGTAATTTTTGTTTGATTTTAAAGATATAAGAAAACTTTTTGCTATATATTTTTAATTTTTCAATAGCATTTGTTTATCGGGAATCTTCTCTTGAATCGGGGTACAGCAGATAGGCTTGCCGCATTTTGCGGTATTGCGCCAGCTCTTTTGTCCAGCGGCTGCGGATGAAGGATTCGTCTTTTCCGTTGAGGATGTCGAGCCGGACCTGCTTGTCGCCCATCAGTTTATCGAAAAAGGAGGGGCTGGAAAAGAAATCGGTTCCGAGTCCCGATGTGCGGTAGAAATCCAGCAGATATTTCAGCGAAAGACCTTGCGGGGCGGGGATGTTTCGCAAATCGACACCGAAGCATTTTTTGTCTTTTTGCAGCGGATTTTTATCGAATCCCGGCAGGGAGCGGGGCGTGAAACTGAACTTTCCGTATTTGGGGTCGGGATAGCCGATTACCTGGAACGGGTAGAGGGTGCCCCGACCGACGCTGATGCGTGTGGCTTCGAAGAAACAGAGTGAGGGGTAATAGGCGACGGCCTGGTCGTCGGGCAGGTTGGGGGAGGGTTTTACGGGCAGGCTGTACGGGTCGCCGTGCTTCCATCCCGATACCGGTATGACGGTCACGTCGGGGGCTTCGGCCCCGCACCACTGTTCTCCGGCAATCATGAGGGCCAGTTCTCCGATGGTGAGCCCGTGCAACACGGGCAGGGGCATGGTGCCGACAAACGATTTCAGTTCTTCTTTCAGCACGGGCCCGTCGATATGGTCGTTCGGGTTGGGCCGGTCGAGTATGATAATGGGCGTGCGGGTCTCGGCGCAGGTCTGCATGACATACAGCAGGGTGCTGATGTATGTGTAGAACCGGGCTCCCACGTCCTGAATGTCGAACAGGAGAATATCGATGTCGGCCACTTGTCCGGCGGTCGGTTTTTTGTTTTTCCCGTACAACGAGATGACGGGCAGCCCCGTGCGGGCATCCCGGCTGTCTTTGACCGCTTCTCCGGCATCGGCTGTCCCCCGAAAGCCGTGTTCGGGTGCAAAAATGGCGGTCACGTTCACTTGCTGGCTCAATAGCGTGTCCAGCAGATGGGTGCCGGAACGGGACAGAACGGCCGTATGGTTGACGACCAGACCGACCCTTTTCCCGGTCAGCAGCGGAATGTATTCTTCCTGCCGGTCGGCTCCGGTGCGGACGACTGCCGACAGGGTAAACGGCAGCAGGGCGAGCAGTATGTGGAGAATGAGTCTCTTTTTCATCGTATCTTATGGTGAGGTAAAGATAGGAAATAACCGGCAGAATCTCTCTTTTTGGAGAAATTTTTTGCCGCCGGTTGGGTCACCGGATAATTTTCATATATTTGTTCTAAAACTTGAACCGATGAAACCTGTTTTATTGACTTTATGCTCCTTGTGTCTTGTTTTGGGGTTTTCCTCCGGTGTTTGTGCCCAAAATGCGGCTGACAGCGCCGCTTCCCTGAAACCGATTGTGATGATTGGTTTCGAAAAACGGCTTAGCGACCGGGCGGAAACGTTTATGTTGCAGAACAATACCGACCATCTGGTGACCCGCGTGAAATTGAAACTGGTGTACAAGACGCCGAACAATGAAATGATTGATTACCGGGAAGTGGTTGTGGATGAGGAGATTCAGCCGCATATGACCAAGCAGATCAGTGTAGAGAGTTTCGACAAAAACAATCGCCGGTATTATTATATCCACAGTACGGGCGGCAGTAAGAAATCGGAAGGATATCCGTTCAAAATCAGCTGGACGCTGCTGCGGTACGATATAGCGGTTACGCCTTAAGGGGCTTGTTTCCGAATATTTTTGGGATTCTATTGTCATTTTTAACCTCCGGAAACTCAACAAATGTGCTGAATCGCATGTTTTGAGTGTACAATGGCTTGTAACGATACAACGCCGGTTGATTTTATTGTATAATTTAAATTAGGAGGCTTGATTATGACACCTGCAAGAACTTCACAAAATTGGCTGCCCGGAATTTTTAATGATTTTTTCGGCAACGAATGGATTACCAAGACCAACAGTTCGGCACCGGCCATCAACATTCTGGAGGATGATAAAGAGTATAAAATCGAGGTCGCTGCTCCGGGACTGACCAAAGATGACTTCAATGTGCATATTAACGATGATGACCATCTGGTAATCTGCGTCGAAAGCAGAAAAGAGAACGATGAAAAAGATAAAAAAGGGAAATTTCTGCGCCGGGAGTTTTCGTATTCCCAATTCCAGCAGACGCTGATTCTGCCCGACAATGTGGACAAGGAGGCCATCGATGCCAAGCAGGAAAACGGGGTGCTGACCGTGAACATTCCCAAAAAGTCGCTGCCCAAAAACAAAGAGCCTCAGAAGATAGAAGTCCACTGATGCGGATGATACGACCCTAAGCACCGGAGACACTTTTTTTGCCCTAACGAAACGTATTACCTTGTACTCATAAGCCTCGTTGAGGCCGAAACTACAAAATCACAAGGTCGGTGAGAAAGTTCTCCGGTGTTTTTTTTGCGGAATCAGACCCAAGTGAAATTTTTCTTCCGGCTGAGGAAGCCGACGGCTTTGTACCAGATGTTGACCGGCGTGTACAGGATGTCGAACGCGATAAGCGACAGATAGAGCCGGCGGCCGTGCAGGATGTCGCTCGCTTTGTTGTAGGTGAAAATCTGAACGCCGGTGCGCAGCGCAAACAACACTCCGGCCGGAATCAGCCACATCGGCTGTTGTATTCCCTTGCAGACCATCGCCACCCAAACGGCATAAAACAGATAGACCGAAAGCCGTTCCATGCCAAAAATGATTTTACTGCTGCTTTTGAGATAGCCGGCGGTGAACATATACCGCAGCTTTTTCTCTTTCCACGCCGCTTTGTCGTGGTCGTACAACACTTTTATCTGGCTTTCGGGCGATAGCTCGACTTTGGTGTTGGTCGGGGTGGCGATTTGGTTGATGAACAAATCGTCGTCTCCGAAATGCAGATTCAAAAACCGGGAAAACCCTTTGTTCTTGAAAAAAAGATGTTTCCGGTAGGACAGGTTGGTGCCGATGCCCATGTAAGGCTTTCCTTTCAGGGCAAAGGAGAGATAGTGCAGCGCAAACAACTCTCTGTCGAATGACCGGTAGCGGTTTTCTTCGGACGAAGAAACAAATGAGTGCCCCAACACAATGTCGGTTTCCGGCGTAAAGTTTCGTACCATAGCGGCTATCCACTTTTCGCTTTGCGGTATGCAGTTGGCATCGGTCAGCAAGACAATCTCGTGTTTGGCCGCTTTCATGCCGATGGTCAACGCCAGTTTCCGGCGGCTCAGATTGCGGGCGTCGTCGGGGATGTAGGTCTGGTATAGATGCGGATAGGTGTATTCCAGCTGGGAGAGGACGTCTTTGGTGTCATCGGTAGAGCCGTCGTTTACCACAATCACTTCGTAATCGGGATACTGCTGTTCCAACACGACCGGCAGATAGCGGTTCAGGTATTCGGCGTCGTTTTTGGCGTATATGATAATCGATACGGGTGGTTGTATGTCAGAACAAGCAGTTTCGCCTTTTTTTCGGGCCTTTTCCTGTCGGACGGGGGCGTAGTAATAGGCTATGTAACAGTATGTTTGCACCAAAAACAATATCGATGCCAGACATGCGGTTGCCCATTCTGCAGGTGTCAGTATCATAATCCTAATATCATTTCCCAATACAAACGTACATAAAGTTTTCCTATTAACCTCCATCTTCGGTGTGAATTATGGAAAACTTTTTTGGATAAAAATGGTTATTTATTGAATATAAGACGGTTAGTTGATGATTGTCGACAAGCGGATTTTTTTCTAAAAATAAAAAGAATTTTGTTACAATAAATGTAACGCAGAAAACGTTATAATAATGTTTAAGATAAAAATATTATCTTTGCCCGGATTAACCCAAGTTTTGAGTATGAGAACACATATAATTTTATTATTTGCTTTATCTTTAATTACTTTTTCCTGCAAAACCAAATCGGATATTGTCTATTTTCAGCAGGTGGGAACCGAAAATTCGCAACAGGATATCCCGTTGGAGGTTTTTAATTATGAGCATTATATCATTCCCGATGATATTCTTACGATTACGGTTACGGCTACTGATCCGGATGCTGTCGCCATATTCAATCTGCCGGCCGCCAGTTTCCTGACCTCCACACAGGTGAGTGTGACTCCCAATCTCCAGACGTTTCTGGTGTCTGTCGATGGTGACATCGATTTTCCCGTTCTCGGTAAAATCCATGTCGCCGGTCTTACCAGAGGACAGCTGTCCGATTTGTTGCGCGAAAGAATTTCGGAATATGTCGACAATCCGCTGGTTTCGGTGCGTGTGTTGAATTTTAAAATCGTTGTTCTGGGCGAGGTGAATTCTCCCGGCTCTTTTACGGTGAACGGTGAAAAAGTATCGATTCTGGATGCCATCGGTCTGGCTCGGGATTTAAATATTTACGGGAGAAGAGACAATGTGCTGCTGATTAGAGAAAACGGCGGAAAGAAAGAATTTCACCGACTGGATTTAACCCAGCCGGATTTATTTGCTTCACCCTATTACTATTTGCAGAAAGATGATGTCATATATGTAGAGCCGAACAAAGTCCGTCAGTCCAATGCATCATTCAGCAGCAACAAACAGTTTAATATCTCTATTGTGTCGACGGTCATCAGTGCCGTTTCGGTCCTTACTTCTCTCTGTTTGGCATTTATTCTCAGAAAATAATAATTAAGGGTTAAGCTTCTTTTTAGATTTTTGGATATGGATACAGTGAATCAGAACAACGATATCGATATTGCCGGATTGATTAAACACTATCTTAAACATTGGTATCTGTTTGTCATCTCTATCATCGCATGCGGCGTTTTGGCATACGGATACACCAAAATATTTAAACCGGTCTATTTGATAAAGGCCAATCTTTTGATAAAGCAGAACGATGGTGATTCGCCGGGCAGCATGCAGTCGGCCATATTGAAAAATTTTGCCTTCGGCGGAA
>JAFLRV010000091.1 GCA_022511245.1 Coprobacter sp. | reverse complement strand
ACCGGAGCGTTATAATCCACCTCACATACAAAAAAAGGGCGAAATATACATTTCGCCCTTTTTTTATCTGATTAAAAGCCCGTCTTTAACAGCAGGGAATATAACATTCCAACAGTTTGGCTCCGGCTTTCACCTCAAAGGAAACCGACGCTACGGCGGCAGGAACCAGTATGGTTTCTCCCTGTTTTACCTCGATGCGGTTTCCGTTGTTGTCGGTCACCGCAGCCGACCCTTCCATACAGATGTATATCACAAACGAGTCTTTGTCGGACACCGGCCGTTCGATACCGGCCGTCAGGTCGAGCAGATTGGTAACGAAATAGTTGCAGGAAACCAAATCGACCGGCGTATTCGGCTGCGGCGTATAGGCCGTTTTCAAATCGTCATACAATTTGTAGTCGATAGCATCTTTGGCCAGCTGGGTATGCAACTCACGGCCTTTGCCGGAGGCATCTTTCCGGTTGTAATCGTAGATACGGTAAGTTATATCGGACGTCTGCTGTATCTCGGCAATGAAAATGCCCTTTCCGATAGCGTGCACCCGACCGGCAGGCAGGAAAAATACATCACCGCTTTTCACCGGGTGGAACTGCAACACCTCCATAATGGTATTGTCATTTACCCGTTCGACATACTCTTCGGGCGTAATCCGGGCGGAAAAACCGGAATAGAGTCCGGCTCCCTCCTGTGCGGCAATGACATACCACATTTCGGTTTTCCCGAACGAATTGTGCCGCTCGGCAGCCAGCCGGTCATCGGGATGCACCTGAATGGAAAGATTGTCACGGGCATCGATAAATTTGATGAGCAGCGGGAATTTTTCTCCGAATCGTTCATAAACGTGCTTTCCTAAAAAATCGGCGCCGAACCGCTGTATCATATCGGTCAGTGTAAGGCCCTTGTATTCGCCGTTTTCGACCACCGATACATTGTCTTTGACCTGCGAAATTTCCCAGCTCTCCCCTATTCCGTCACGCTGTTCCGGCAACTGTTTGAATTTGCATATTTCAGAACCGCCCCACAGAATTTCTTTCAAAATCGTGTTGAATTTAATCGGATACATCATATATCTCTCGTATTTAAAAGGTTAATAATATTTTCTCTTTTTGCGCCGACTCCCCCGACAGCCCTATCCGGTAGGTTCCCGGAGGCAGGATGATGCCGGGAATCTCCGCTGCATACCGCCCGACATAAAGCGTCCGGCCCAAAACATCGGTAATCCGGATATCGTCGAAATTCCTCTCCTTTTCCAGATACAGGACATGCGCCTTACGGTCATAGCGGACTTTTTCATCCATACGGTACGGCTCATTGAATGCGGCCGGAGCACTCTCATTGCCATAGCGGTCGACAGCCGTCACGGCAAAATAGCGAACCGCTCCGGGTAAATTATGAGGCAGCGCAATGCGATTGTCCCGGATGTTTGCAGCCAGCATATTGCCGGACTCTTCAATATCGACCGGCCAGTCGGATGAGCCGTACAAAACATATCCTTTGGCACCGGAATCGGCCCGCCACGAGAAAAGAAGAGAGTCTGCGGTTATCGACATAACGGGCGTCTGCGGGGCGGTCAAATGAGAATCGCCCAGAAACGGCATCGGCGGCAAGAGTGCCGGCGTCGGGTATGCGGTCGAAGCCAATGCATCCATAATCCCCTTTTCGTTGCACAGCACACTTCCGGCCCGGTAAAACGATTGTCCGGAAACGCCATAATTGCGGCCGGTATGCAACTGCCGCATGATATCTGCAACGGCCCAATCGCCCTCTTTGGCCTGAAGCCGGTATGCCCCCAGCCCGCTGACGACCATGCGGCCATATGTATGATGGGCCCAATCCAGCAGAAACGGATAGAACGAGTGTCCGTCGTAATACATCATGGGCACGATAAAATCCTGCTTGCCGTCCCGCAACCAAGCCTGCGGGTCCTGATATACCGACTCGATGCAACTCCAGCCCAACGAGGGGAAACCGGGCAGTGTATTGTATTTCCCCAACGGGGCACTGCTGACTTTCACATCGGGCGACACCCGTCTGACTTCATCGTAAAGGGTATGCACAATGCGGGTTATATTGGCTTTGCGCCAATCGGCCAGCGACTCGCCCCGAACGGCATATTTGCGGTAGGTATCGGTATCGGGGAAGCGTCTGGCATTTTCGGGATAACGGATATAATCGAGATGTATGCCGTCGACAGCATACCGGGAAACTATCTCTTTGGCCAAAGCGGCCAGATAGGCCGCCGTTCCGGGATGGCCGGGATCGAGATACCATTCGCCGTTGAAGTATTTGCACAACTCCCGATGCCGTTTGACAACCGACTCGTTTTTATGGCTCTTTATCTGCTTGTCGCTGCCCAGCGGGATACAAACTATCCATGCATGACATTCGAGCCCCCGCTGATGGCAGGCTTCCACCGCAAAAGCCAGCGGGTCGTATCCGGGATTTTTACCCGGCTGGCCGGTAAGTACCGCAGACCACGGTTCATAGCCGGAGGCATACAACAGGTCGCCCCGCAGGCGGGTCTGAAAAAATACGGTATTGATGTGCAATTCCTTCAAGCGGTCCAGAATACGGCACAATTCTCCTTTCTGCTTCTCCCTCGAAAGCTCGTTGGTCGCCGCAACGGATGGCCAGTCAAGCCCCCAGTTGGTGGTCAGCCAGACGGCCCGTATCTCCTGCTTGGGAACGGCACCGAAAGAGACCGACAGAGAGATAAAAATAAAAAGAATCGCTATTTTATATCTGAGAAACATAATGCCTGCTACAATCCGACACGAAGGTACGAGTTTTTATCGAATTGTGAAAGATGAAAAGCAGTTTGATGCCGCTGTTTACGGCACATGTAAACAAACGGCACGATAATCTTGTTATGGGAGTATTATGACAGATACTACTACAAACCGCAACACAATACCGGACGGGATGCCGGTTCCGGGCCGCTACTGGGCCATTCTGGCTATCGGTCTGGGAATTATGGTGGCTGTTCTCGACGGCTCTATCGCCAATGTCGCCCTGCCCACCATCGCTTCCGATTTACACACCAGTTCCTCCAAATCGATATGGGTCGTCAATGCCTATCAGCTGGCCATTACCGTATCGCTGCTGTCGCTCTCCTCTATCGGAGAAATCTGGGGATACCGGCGGGTCTATACTTGGGGGTTGCTCCTGTTTGTGTTTACCTCTTTGGGCTGCGCCTTGTCCGACTCGATGCTCACCCTGACGACAGCCCGCACGCTGCAAGGGTTCGGGGCAGCCGCCATTACCAGTGTCAACACGGCATTGATACGCATTATCTATCCGGCCCGGTCGCTCAGCACCGGCATGGGTATCAATGCGCTGGTCGTAGCCGTATCGGCCGCCGCCGGACCTACGATTGCCGCCGGGATTCTGTCTGTGGCCAACTGGCCCTGGCTGTTTGCCGTCAACATCCCGGTAGGTCTGATTGCGCTGTTCCTCAGCTACAAATACCTGCCCGACAATCCCATCAAGGCCGTGAACCGCAAATTCGATATTCCCAGCGCCATCATGAACGTATTTACCTTCGGGCTGTTCATCGCCCTCATCGAAGGGTTTACGCACAAATGGGGCGCAACACTGATTATCTGCGTATTTATCGGATTTCTCGTCATCGGGTTTGTATATATACGGCGGGAACTGAAACTGAAAAATCCGATGTTTCCGGTCGATCTGCTCCGCATCCCCATATTCCGGCTGTCGATTGCCACCTCCATTATCTCCTTTATGGCGCAGATGCTGGCACTCGTCTCCCTGCCGTTCCTGCTGCAACGGGCACTCGGACGGGATGCCGTCACCACCGGATTGCTGCTGACGCCTTGGCCGTTGACAACGATGATATTCGCACCGGTGGCCGGAGCGTTGGTCAAGAGAATCAATCCGGGCCTGTTGGGCGGTATCGGTCTGACAATTTTTGCGTTCGGACTGTTGCTGCTGGGACTTATGCCGGCTCGCCCTACCGACATCGACATCATCTGGCGGCTGGCGGTTTGCGGTTGCGGATTCGGACTGTTTCAGACCCCGAACAACAGTACGATTATCGCCTCTGCCCCACCCACTCGCAGCGGCGGAGCCAGCGGTATGTTAGGAACAGCCCGGCTGCTGGGACAAACGACCGGAGCGGCCCTCGTGGCACTGATGTTCGAAGCCGTACCCGGCAACCCGACCCGCTACGCACTCCTGCTGGCCTGCGTCATGGCTTTTGCCGGCGCTTTCGTGAGTATGCTCCGGGTTCATCTGCATCTGACCCCAACCGAAAAAAATACCATATCGGAAGATACGTTATAAAAACAGCAACACGCTTCTGCATCTCCAGGACAGTGCAGCGTCAGTTATATATAAAATATAATAAACAAAATTGAGGAGACAGCTTGCATTTAGTTCAAAAAATTGTATTTTTGTATGGTCTGTCGGCCAACAGCCTGTTTCATGACAGGCAAGAGACCGGAACAGACACACATATGCAAAAGGCGTAACTGAACGCTTTGGGTTTGACAATCTGAGAATCTCGCAAATTCTGTACTATCTGTCAAAAACAAAGCAACGGGGACGCCCTGTGGAGATGTACAAATCTTTACCGCACCGGTGAAATCTTTTTCTCCGGACGGTAAAGTTTCCCATACATCTTACGTGGGGCTTTCGGCGTTGCTCGTTCCGACAGATAGGGCAATGCGAGGGCCTTCAGATTGTGGAACGGGCGGTAGGCCGGCTCCACGTTTTTTGTATCTGTGGCAACCAAAAAGAATTCATCACTACAGACTACAGGGGCCGGTAGTCGCAAAGGAAGAGAAATTATTTATGGCCCGATATTCCCTTTTCAAAAAGTTTTTATCCCCGCCCTATTTTTTGCAGGCACTTCGTATGTCAGCACATTTTGCCGACAATCGGGCTGCTCACGCAGGACTTTTTGTATCCTCTATTGTATGTGAATACTACACTCTTTTTAGTTTTAAATAATAAATATCATCTTAACTTAAAAATTTACGACTATGGCTAGATTCAGAATCACCACCAAACAAGGAAGAAGTTGCAACGGCGTACGCATAGAACCCGGTATGTCGGTAGAGGTCGTTACTCAAAGCATGAGCAATCCGGTATCGACCAACGGCGGACAAGTTGTCATCGATGCTTTTTACCGCATATACGGTATCGACATCAAAAAGGCCGGATGCCTCAACAGCGTATATCTCGAAGTGGAACGATTGTAAATATAATCAGATATGGAGAATAAAATTCATCAAATACTTGCAGAGGCGGTTAAAAATACCCCATCACCTTCAGCTATGGGTTTACTTTCAGCTGTCGGGTCAATCTTACCATATTCATTAATAAATTCTATATCAAAAGATAAAATAGAGGGTATTCACATACACCCGCAAATAGATAAAGCATTAATTGATAGAGCAAAATCTGTATTGCAAATTAATGATGAAACTATATATTATCTTGCAATAACCAATGATAATAAAGATGAGGGGATTCTCTCTTTTATAAAAAAATTCTTCTTTTTTGCAATAACCGATAAAGGGATTTACAATGCTCAAGAAAAAGGCAATCCGGGTAAAAAAACAGCTATTTTATGGAAAGATATAAAACGCATAATCCGACAATCCGGTCGCTATGGGATTGGGAATAAAATATCTGTTGAAACATATCACAATGAAATTTATGAACTATGGCCCCACATGATGGGAATAGAAACAAATTCGGCAGTAGTAGATGAATTTATAGTCTGGCTAACAGATATTTTCCAAGAAATACAATTTGCTCTACAAGAAAAACAAAAATTGGGGACAAGTTTATTAATAGAATATATGTCAATAGATAATGATGATATTGATAAACTTACAAAATTCATTACTAAAATCGAAGATAATCTTATAACCTTACAAGAAGAATCCAAAGCCATAGCATTAAAAATATTGGCCGACGCATATTATGTTATTGGAATAACAGAAGAAGATATTGAATCTAATAATAGATATATGCAAAAAGTATTACAATATGTACAACAATATGAATCATTATATGATTTAGATAATGAGATGAGAATATTCGATGCATTAGCCAATATGTCAATCTATTATGGAACAAATAAGGAATACAAATATGCAAAATTCGTATTTGGAGAAACAGATACCAGATTCGATGTATTAGATACCAAAATCTATCAATCCTATAAAAATCGTATCTTAGAATATTTGCCCAAAAACATTTTAGATTACGAATATAAAGATCGTCGTTTTTTGGTTATCGACAGTTCGATGTCTTATCTCGAATCAGAAAAATTTGTTGTACTCCCCCAAAACAAATTGCCCGAAGGTATCGAATTTCCTATAGGTCATCCACAAGAAGGAGAACTATATGTTTGCCATCCCTACAGAACAAATTATTATATTCCCTATGAAATGCATGAGTTCGAACTGTTCAAAGATAAAATGGACGAACTGCGATTGGTATTGCAAACAATGGGAGCTACATTAATCCGAATATCTGATATCAATGGTTCGGAACAGCATAAAACCGATAAAAAACACATTTCTATAGACGGGAATTTTAACGGTAAAGTCAACAAAGTGCATGCAAACGCAGATATTAAAAAGACATCCGACGAGTATGAGATGCTGCGTCGAGAGTACACTACAGAATCTCATTTCGAGCCGCAGCGAATGCCGTATATCCCCGACAGACTTGTATGGTATCCCCAGCAACCCGACTGGCAGCGATTGTTCGAATTAAGAAAAAACGGACTGAGAAAACACCGTATATCCGTATCGGTAAGTCGAGAGACACAGCTCACCACACAGCAGCAATTTGGCTTGAAAGCCGATTTTCAGGCCTTGATTGTAAAAACAGGCGTAAAAATAAATACCGATACCGATAAGATGTTTGAGAACAAAACATCTTCCATCTGGACATTGGATGTTGAATTTGAATCGCTCGAAATATTGCGCGCCCGTGAGAATGCAGCAAATGATATTGCTCCGGCCCAGATTCCTGCGGCAACATTAACCAAAGATGTTTTTTCTGCCGAAGAGCAGGAATATTGTGCGGCCTTAGCAGAGTATGCTGCCGATGGAGAACTGACGGAACGAGATTTGAAACTTCTGGCCCGATTAGCGGCCTCATTAGGTATCGCTCCGGAACGAGCAGAAGAAATACATGCGATTATTTTAAACAGAAATTAATACCATACAAATAAACAACCCATCGGCAGCTATTCGATGCTGCCGACGGTTTCTATTCCGTAACGGGAGAGTTCCGATTCGGTTATTTCGATGTATAACAGAAACTCATCGAAGGTGAGGTAGGACTTGTCGTTCATCTGAAGTATGCCTACATCGTCCCCTATCTGTATACGGTCGAAACCTTCGTAGGCTGATTTGGGGATTTTATAGTATTCGCCGTCTTTCTCTGCGGGAATATAGAGATGTGTTGCCGTAACGGCATATAAATTGGGAAAGAAGGTGTATTCATATTGCCGGTAAGGCTGATTGGAAATGCATTGTTCTTTCCAGCCGGTATACAGCTCCAACAACTTTTCATCGGTACACCGGGTCAGGTTTAAATCCTGCTGCCACACGCAAGAATGAAGCATCCGTTGAAAAGGAAGGTGTTCGGGGTGAGCATCATCGGGCATTCCGGTCCGATACCATACGTGGTCTCCGTCGCCGTATGAGAGACCGGCGATTCGGTGACAAATGGCTTCGGGATGCTGGATGTAGGCTATCAGGCTGCCGTCGGCCGCCCGGAACAACAACAGGGTATAGCGTATTCCGGTCAATTTGTTGTCGGCGTCTTTGCGGTAATGCGTCATAAAATAGGTGCCGGCATCCAGCGCATTTTCTATTTGCCAAAAACGGGTATGCAGGGGCTGTCCGCCGCACTCGTTCCAGTATCCGGCAATGTCGAGATGCACCCGATTCATCTTCATATCGGCCGACGCATCATACATATTTACCGGCCGGGCATAGGATTCGTATATATCGAGTATCTGCGATACATGGGAGAAGAGCATCAGACGGGTTTTATTGGATTCTTCTTTGGCCCGTGTTATGGCCGGGAGCAACTGAAAAAGGGTACAATTTCCGGTGAATTGCTCCAGCAGTGCCATCACTTTCTCATACTGTCGGGGCATGTCAATCACATCGCCTTCTTTGGAATCGTAACCGGGTATGGCCTTGAGCAACATCAACAGGATAAAGGGAACGGAGATTTTCTGTTCGACCAGCTGCTCGTAAAGGCGATGCTTTTTTACGTCACGCTGATACGGGGGATAGCAATAGGCCAGCAGTTCGAAGGCTATCTGTTCGGGGGCGGTCCGCCGATAGAGGTTTTCGTGAAAGAATGTCCACGCCTTGCGGTATTGCATCAACAGGGTATCGAGAGCAATCTGTCCATTGGTCATCAGGTCCACTTCGACTTTCAAATCCCGGAAGGCCGAACGGAGTTTCTGCGGGGTGCTGAAACAGCGTTTGATTCCGTTGCTGTGTATAGAGCGATTGTCCATCATCTCTTCCAGTTCGGCCATCGTATTGTAAATGAGCCGACTGTTGGCTATGGTGGCAAGCCATTCTTCGTATTTTTGCGATTCGTGTGTCATAGTCATGCAAAGTTATATGTTTCGGCTCCATTTTCTGTATAAAAAAGTGGATTTATTATCAAAAACATCCTGTTTTATGTTTACATTTTGTAGAATAATACAAAAAGAACACAAATATAATAGAAGCCGGGCAATTATTGGTGTCTGCCAAGCGGAAAGATTTGACCGATATTTTACTTTAGTTCCAAAAACAAATGGTCAAAGCATCATTATTAACGATTATTCTTATGCTTCGCGGAACAACTTTATTCAAATGCCATGAATGCGGCAATACATTTAGAGATTTCGATATAGAGTGGAATGCTACCGTTTTCTCAACACCTCAGCCCTGCCCCCAGTGCAACAGTCTTCATACGTACCCCCGCTGGAATTTTCTGAGCGGTCCCCGTAGCTATCGGCCCATATGGGAACATATGGACAAAATCAGGGAAGAGATGGAGAACGGCCAAAATGAAACGGATGTTACCGATGTGAATCGCAGTTGTGAAAACGATTCTGCCAACGACTCATGTATGGAAAAAAAGGGACCCGGTTTTACTGAAACTGTCACCACCGTTCTGTTGGCAACAGCCTTGACCGGACTGGCCATCTTCGGTATAAAAAACAGATAAGGTAACGAGAGGCGATTTGCGGAAGGAGGGGGATTCGAACCCCCGGTACCGTAACCGGTACGACAGTTTAGCA
>JAFLRV010000090.1 GCA_022511245.1 Coprobacter sp. | reverse complement strand
AATTGCTCCACTCCTTGTACGCCTCCGCATGAGACCCGGAAGTGCTGTACATTCGGGGGAAAAACATATTCAGTTCAGGCGTATACTGGTAATCTTTCTTATGGTCGATAACCACATACCGGTCCCTCTCGTCGCTGTTCTTTTTGATGACGCGCCGCCAGATGGCAGAGCCCTCTTTCACGATTACCGCCCCATCCTTGTCACGGGCCACATCCGAGACGAACGTATTGCCGTAAAACAGCGGCCGGTCGCCGTACTGTTCCCGGTTCAGGTAGCTGGCCAGCGAAAACACGTCCTCCGGCGAATTCTGGTCCATCGGCGTATTGGCCGACGAGCGGATAACGATAAGCGCATACGACGAATAACCGATAAAGATAACCAGGATACACAGCAGGATGGTATTCATTATCCGCAGCGCCACTGTTTTCCGGAACACGAACAGATAAGCCGCCAGAGCGCCGGAGAGCACGATGCCCAGCCAGATGCTGTCGCCGATAAAAGGAATACCCACCAGCATGACGCTGACCAGGAACGACAGTTTGATATTCCGGTCGCTCCGCTGTCTGTACGTTTCATATATCCCCCAGCTGATAGAAGCCACCACCAAGAAGAAATAAACGACAACGCCGGTATTGTAAGGCATGTGCAGCACATTCACGAACAGCAGTTCGGCCCAGCCGGCCACCTTGACAAAGCCCGGTATAAGGCCGTACAGCAGCAGGACGATAATCCCGAACGACACGCACAAAGCCAGCAGCGACCCTTTCGCGTCCGTATTTTTAAATTTGCGGTAGTAAAACACAAGGACGATGGCCGGAATACAGAGCAGGTTCAGCAGGTGCACGGCAATCGAGACGCCGATAAAGTAGGCGATTAAGACGATATACCGGTCCGAACGGGGTTCGTCGGCCACCCGTTCCCATTTGAGAATCAGCCAGAACACCAGCGCCGTACAGAACGACGAATAAGCATACACTTCGCCTTCGACCGCCGAGAACCAGAACGTATCCGAGAACGCATAAGCCAGCGAACCGACCGCACCGGAGCCCAATATGGCCACCATCTGGGCGGGCGACATCCGATTATCCTCTTTCAGTACGATTTTGCAAGCCAGGTGCGTAATGGTCCAGAAGAGCAGGAGAATCGTCCCCGCGCTCAACAGGCCCGACATCAGGTTAATCATATAGGCCACCTGTTCCGGGCCCGAAGCGAAATTGGCGAAGAACCGGCCCGTAAGCATAAAAATCGGGTTACCGGGCGGATGGCCCACCTCCAGTTTGTACGCTGAAGAGATAAACTCTCCGCAATCCCAGAAACTGGCCGTAGGCTCCAGCGTCAGAATATACGTAACCGCCGAAACGACAAATACCAGCCAGCCGAAAACATTGTTCAGTAATTTGTATGACTTCATTTTGATAACTTAAATTCTGTAATTTGGCGACACAAAGATACAAAAAGATTGATTACAACCCCTTTAAAAGATTCTAATTGTCCGATAAAAAGATAAAGACAGCCGCTCCGGCCTTTAAAACAAGCCCTTTCGGGACCATCTCACCCCGAAAAATTTTTCATATCCGGAAGAAATCCCTATTTTTGTAGAAACAGCGAACCCCATTTACTGAATACGACGACAATGAAAACGACCACTCCATTCCTCAAAAACGTGGCAGCAGTGCTGCTGGCCCTCGTCGGTCCGGCCGGATGGCTGGCGGCCGGAGCGTCCGGACAGGAGACCTCCGGCAAAATAATGACCACGCTCGTACAGCAGGGAACCGTCATGACCGGCATCGGCAACACCGATGTGCCGCTGCTGCGCATCACCTTCACGGTCGACCGGGCCGGAGAAAACGACGGCGAGACCCTTCGGGAAATCAGAGGCTCACTCTGCAACACCACCGATTTCAGCGATGTCACCGCCGTAAAAGCCTGGCTGGCGCCCGATTTTCTGGAGCTGAATACCCGCAACGCCACGCCGCTGGCACAGACCGTCCCCGATGCGAACGGATATTTCAACCTGCAGCTCGACAGCCTCTGTCCGCTCGGCAACGGCAACCGTTACATCTGGCTCACGGCCGACATCTCCGGGTCGGCGCAGGAAGGGAACACCGTCGACATGCAGATTAACTCCTACCTGCGGGGGAACGGCGAAGCCATATGGGAAAACTGCGGCAATCCCGACCATGCGGCCACCATATTCCTCACCGAATCGGTGCTGTTCCATCCCGGCGACCATCACTCCCGCTACTACCGCATCCCGGCCATTACCACAGCGGCCGACGGTTCGCTCGTAGCCGTCTGCGACCAGCGGTTCGACAGCGAGATAGACCTCCCCAACAAAATAGACATCGTCGCCCGCCGCAGCACCGACAACGGCAAGACGTGGAGTCCGCCCGTCACCATAGCCGGCACACCCGCCACCGGCGGCGAGTACGGACACGGCGACCCGGCCATCGTCACCTGTCACAACGGCGACATTCTGGTGCTGGCCTCCGCCCTGCGGGGCTTTTGGGAAGGCACCCCCGACCACCCGGCGCTGGTCAAGATGATAGCCAGTCACGACAACGGACTCACGTGGGACGCACCTGTCGACATCACCCCGCAGATATACGGCAGCCGCTCCGCCAACCCGGCCACCCGGCAGTGGAAATCGCTCTTCGTCGGCTCCGGCGCATTCCTCCAGACCCGTGACGGACGGTTGCTGGCCACCCTGCTGGTACGGGACGAAGGCACCGGCAAAAACAACTACCTGCTCTGTTCCGGCGACAACGGGCACAGCTGGAAAGCCCTCACCGCGCCCGCCGTCTACAACGGAGACGAAGCCAAGATTATAGAACGGAACAACGGCGACATCCTCATCAGTTCCCGCAAATCCGGCCACCGGCTCATGAATCTGGCCGACCCCGCCGCCACCCGCTGGGGCACCCAGTGGGAGAACGAGACCATCTGGGGAGCCAACTGCAACGGCGACATGATTCGCTACACCAGCACGCTCGACGGATACGACAAAAACCGGCTGCTCCATACGATACCCTGCCACACCCAGCGGCAGAACGTCAGCGTCCTGCTCAGCTACGACGAAGGCGACACCTGGACACACTGCAAACCGCTCTGTCCCCGCTATTCGGCCTATTCGGCGCTCACCGTTCTGCCCGACGGGACCATCGGCTGCTTCATCGAAGACCTCTCCGTCTCCGGCGGATACTCGATGCGGTTCGTCCGCTTCTCGCTGGACTGGCTCACCGGCGGGGCCGACACCTATATCCCCTCCACCCGGAAATGACGACCCGATGAAAAAAAAGATACTCATTACAGGAGCCGGCGGTTTTATCGGCAGTTTCATCGTCGAAGAAGCACTGCGGCGGCAATACGACACGTGGGCCGGCGTCCGGCCCTCCACCGGGCGGGAATACCTGCAAGACCCGGACATCCGTTTCATCCAGCTGCACTACGCCGACAAAGAGCAGTTGAAACGGCAGCTGCTCGAACAGCACGGGCAGACCGGCAGATGGGACTGCATCATCTGGAATCTGGGAGCCACCAAATGCCGGCAGCCGCAGGATTTCGACACCATCAACTACGGATTTCTCCGCAACTTCGTCGAAGCCCTCATCGAGACCCGCACCGTTCCCGGCCAGTTTATCATGACCAGCAGTCTGGGCGCATGGGGAGCCGGAGACGAAAAGAACTACACCCCCATCCGGCCCGACGACCCGCCCGCACCCGAAACCCGGTACGGGAAAAGCAAGCTCCGGGCCGAAGAATACCTGCGTTCGCTACCCGGATTCCCCTACGTCATATTCCGCCCCACCGGCGTTTACGGACCGCGTGAGAAAGACTATTTCCTCATGATGAAATCCATCGCCTGCGGCGTCGACTTCGCCGCCGGTATCCGGCGGCAGGCCCTCACCTTCATTTACGTCAAGGACCTTGTCAAAGCGATGTTTCTGGCCATCGACAAAGGCGTTGTCCGCCGGGCCTATTTCGTCTCCGACGGAGCCGTATACGCCCCGTCCGATTTCCGGCGATACGTCAGGCAGGCCCTGCACAAACGCTTTGTGCTCCCTCTGCACCTGCCGTTGTGGATACTCCGGGCCGTCTGTTATTCCGCCGCATTCATCGCCGCACGGCGGGGACGCACCAGCACGCTCAACCCCGACAAATACCGCATTCTGAAACAGCGCAACTGGATTTGCGACACGACCGATTTGCAGACCGAACTGGGATTCACCCCCGACTATCCGTTAGAAAAAGGAATCGGCGAAGCCGTTCAGTGGTACCGGGAAGCCGGCTGGCTCTGACCGGAAAGAAAATTGCCCCGTCCCGGTTCAACGTATTCAAAAAATCCTTAATTTTGCACCCACTAAACAAGTGGGAATGAAAAAGATAAAATCGGTTTGCGTATACTGTGCCTCCAGTTCACAGATTCCCGGCATCTATTTCGAAGCCGCCCGGCGGCTCGGAGAACTGCTGGCGGCCCGCCGCATCGGCTGCATCTGCGGAGCCGGGCATCAAGGACTGATGGGCGTTCTGGCCGACACCATACTGGCGGCCGGAGGCAGCGTTACCGGCGTCATTCCCCGTTTCATGTACGACGAAGGATGGGCCCACCCGCACCTGACACAGCTCCGGATTACCGCCGACATGCACGAGCGCAAACAGACGATGGCGGCGCTCTCCGAAGCGGCCGTTGCGCTGCCCGGCGGATGCGGCACAATGGAAGAGCTGCTCGAAATCATCACCTGGAAACAGCTCGGACTCTACCCCCATCCCGTCGTGATACTCAACACCGGCGGTTTCTATGACCCGCTCATCCGGCAGTTGCGGCAAGCCGTCGACCAGTCCTTTATGAGAGCCGAACACGCAGCGCTGTGGGAGGAAGCCCGCACCCCCGAAGAAGCCGTCGAAGCCCTCTGCCGCGACCGGGAGCCATCCGGCGGGTTCAGCAAACACACCGCCCGTTTATAAAGATTGAGCCGATGACCCTTTACGAATCCACACCCCGCCATACCGAACACCTGACCACCGCCCTATCCGAAGGGCTGCCCGGCATCCCGCGTCCTCAGGCGCTGGGCACCAGCGACGGCATCACGCTGACGCTCATCGTCCTGTTCATTCTGGTAGCCCTCTCCCTCCGCTCCGGCATCCGGCTGGTATCGCAGATGCTGGCCGACCTGTTCCGGCCCCGCAAGAACGACGCTTCGCTGACCAGCCTCACCCTCTCCGAGACCCGGCTTCGTTTCTTCATGCAGCTGCTCACCTGGATTCTCGAAGGCATCGTCCTCGCCTTTCTCATTCAGGGAGTCCAGCCCCGCACCGACGGAGCGCCCGCCTTCACCGGCATCGGAGCCGCCATCGGGTGTGCAGCCGCATACTACCTCCTGCAAGTCGCCGTATACAAGTTGCTGGGGAGCATCTTCTCCAACCCCGTCGACACGGCCCGGTGGCTCTCCGGATACATCTCCATCCACTCGTTGCTGGGGATATTTCTCTTTCCGGTCACCTTCATCATGATATACGTTCCCAGCCTGTCGCAAGGCGCTCTGGGCATAGCGGTCACGCTCTACATTTTATCCCGTATCCTCTTTATTTACAAGAGCATTAAGATTTTTTTAAGAGATATTTATGGTATACTGTACTTTATTTTATACCTTTGCGCCCTTGAAGTCATTCCGCTGATTCTGTTGTTCAGGGGAGTAGTTGCGATATACGATTTTTTAGACCTTAAAACGCTTTAGCTTTGAAAATAAAAAAAGTTCTCATTTCACAGCCGAAACCAGCCTCCGGGAAATCACCCTATTTCGACATTGCCGAAAAATACGGCGTAAACATTGTTTTCCGGCCGTTCATCAAGGTAGAGGGGGTATCGCCGAAAGAATTTCGGCAGCAAAAGATTTCGATACCCGAATATACCGCTGTCATTTTCACGGCGCGCACGGCTATCGACCACTTTTTCCGGCTGTGCGAAGGGCTCCGGGTGACGGTACCCGACACGATGAAATATTTTTGCGTCACCGAGTCGGTCGCCCTTTATCTGCAAAAATACATTGTCTATCGCAAGCGCAAGATATTCTTCGGCAACTCCGGCAAAATCGACGATTTGATACCGTCGCTGGTCAAGCACGCCGGAGAAAGATACCTGTTTCCGGTCTCCGACGTGCACAAGGAAGAGCTCACCGCATTGCTCGACAAGCACCGCCTGAACTATACCAAAGCCATCATGTACCGTACCGTCAGCAACGACTTCACCCCCGACGAGCCGTTCGATTACGACATGCTGGTATTCTTCAGCCCGTCGGGCATCAGTTCGCTGATGAAAAACTTTCCCGGCTTCGAGCAGAACGAGATTAAAATCGGCTGTTTCGGCCCCACCACCGCCAAAGCCGTCCGGGATGCCGGCCTGCGGCTCGATGTCGAGGCGCCCCGACCCGAAGCTCCGTCGATGACGGCCGCCCTCGAGCTCTATTTTAAAGAACTCAACAAGAGTTCGAAAAAATAAGAAGCCGGACTGACGCACGATTTATTTCTGCCGCCGAAAAATGGAGAACCGCCAGTTAAAAAAAGACGAGAGGCTGCACCTCAGAAAAGATATCGACCCGCTTTTCACATCGGGTCATTCTTTTGTAGTGTACCCCTTCCGGGTCATTTACCGCATCGTCGGCACCCCCTGCGCAGCACCCGTTTCGATACTCATAAGCATTCCCAAAAGACGCTTCAGGCGGGCCGTCTGGCGCAACCGGCTCCGGCGGCGCACCCGCGAAGCCTACCGGCTGTGCAAAGAGACGCTCCGGGCGCACGTCCCCGACGGACAAGCCCTCCACATAGCGTTCCTCTACATCAGCAACGAACCCGCCGCCTACGCCCTCATCGAGAAAAAGATGCAGGAGATACTCTCCCGGCTGGCCGGGAACGCATTCGGCCCCGCCGCCGGCAAAACAGCAGAAAACCCATGAAAAAGCTGCTCACCCTCCTCCTGCTGCTCCCCGTCTGGTTCTACCGGGCCTGCATCTCGCCCCTCACGCCGCCCTCCTGCCGGTACACCCCCACCTGTTCCGAGTATGCCATACAAGCCATCCGCAAACACGGACCCTTCAAGGGGACGCGGCTGGCCGTAAAACGCATCCTGCGCTGTCACCCCTGGGGCGGCAGCGGATACGACCCCGTACCCTGACCCGAACCACATGGAATACTACGACATACATACCCACCGGACACACCATGACCCCCATATCCGGGAGATAGAAAACATCATCCTCCGGGACGGAGCCGGACTGCCGCCGCTCGCGCCCGGCCGGTTCTACTCCGCCGGCATACACCCCCGCTGCATTCCCCCGAACCCGCCGGAAACCGGACTCATCCGCCGCATCGAGGAGCAGCTCCGGCATCCCCGCATCGTTGCCGTCGGCGAGTGCGGTCTCGACACGTTCGCCGACAGTGCCCGCTCTCTCCAGAATCGTATCTTTCAGTTCCAGATTACCCTTTCCGAAACACTCCGGAAACCCCTTATCATCCACTGCGTAAAGGCGTGGGACGAGATTATCCGCCTGCACGGCAGCCTGCGGCCGGCCCAGACGTGGATTATACACGGATTTCGGGGCAAACCGCAGCTGGCCGGGATGCTCCTCCGGCACGGGATGTGGCTCTCCGTCGGCATCCATTTTCCCCTCACGCTGGCACAAGCCGTCCCGCTCGACCGCATCCTGCCCGAAACCGACGACGACCCCGAACCCGTCACGGCCGTCTACGAACGCATGGCCCGCAGCTGGAATATCCCGCTGCCGGAGGTGCAGGCACAGATGCGCGAAAACGTCACCCGACTCTTTCCCGCCCTGTCGGCCCGATAAAAAATCAGCCGGCACGCAACGATTCTGTACAAAAATCGTTACCTTTGTCCGCAACATAGCAAACACATACACAAATAACACATACCAAAATGAATTTCGTAGAAGAGCTTACATGGAGAGGCATGATTCATGACATAATGCCGGGCACCGAAGAGCAGTTGCAAAAAGAGATGACCACCGCTTATGTCGGCATCGACCCCACCGCCGACTCATTGCACATCGGCCACTTGGTCAGCGTGATGATACTCAAGCATTTTCAGCGGGCCGGGCACAAGCCCATCGCACTGGTAGGCGGAGCGACCGGCATGATCGGAGATCCCTCGATGAAGTCGCAGGAGCGCAAGCTGCTCGACGAAGAGACCCTGCGGCACAATCAGGAAGCCATCAAGAAACAGCTGTCGAAGTTTCTCGATTTCGAGTCCGACGCCCCCAATGCCGCCGAGCTGGTCAACAACTACGACTGGATGAAGAATTTCACCTTTCTCGACTTCATCCGGGACATCGGCAAATACATCACCGTCAACTACATGATGGCCAAAGACTCCGTTAAGAAACGGCTGGGCGGCGAAAACAGCAGCGGGCTCTCCTTCACCGAGTTCTCCTACCAGCTGGTACAAGGCTACGATTTCCTCTGGCTCAACCAGCACAAGAACTGCAAGCTCCAGATGGGAGGGTCCGACCAGTGGGGCAACATCACCACCGGCACCGAGCTCATCCGCCGCACCACCGGCGGCGAAGCCTACGCCCTCACCTGTCCGCTCATCACCAAAGCCGACGGCGGCAAGTTCGGCAAGACCGAGTCCGGCAACGTATGGCTCGACCCCCGCTACACCTCGCCCTACAAGTTCTATCAGTTCTGGCTCAACGTAAGCGACATCGACGCCGAACGTTACATCAAGATATTCACCTCGCTCTCCCGCGAAGAAATAGAAGAGCTGGTAGCCGAACAGCAGGCGGCGCCCCACCTGCGGCCCTTGCAGAAACGGCTTGCGCGGGAAGTCACCGTAATGGTACACTCTCAGGAAGCATACGAAGCCGCCGTCGAAGCCTCCGGCATACTGTTCGGCAACGCCACCGCCGAGCAGCTCCGCAAACTCGACGAAGAGACCCTGCTGGCCGTATTCGAAGGCGTTCCCCGTTTCGAGGTGGGCCGGGAAGAGTTACGACAAGGCATCAAAGCCGTCGACCTGCTCACCGAAAAAGCCGCCGTATTCCCCTCCAAAGGCGAGATGAGAAAAACCGTACAGGGCGGAGGCGTTTCCCTCAACAAAGAGAAACTCGCCGCTTTCGACCGGGAGATTACCGAAGCCGACCTGCTCAACGGCAGACACCTGATTGTGCAGCGGGGCAAAAAGAATTATTTCCTGCTCACCGCAAAATAAAAGGGCAAAATTTGGCAGGAAACAAATAATCCGCTATATTTGCATCGCTTTCGGAGGAGTCCGGAGCAAAGGATTGTCTCATGGTGTAATGGTAGCACTACAGTTTTTGGTTCTGTCTGTCTAGGTTCGAATCCT
>JAFLRV010000009.1 GCA_022511245.1 Coprobacter sp. | reverse complement strand
GCTCGTAATTGGCCGTATCGAGATAGTTCACCCCGCAGGCCAGACAGGCATCCATAATGGTCAGATCCTGATAAGGCAACGCCACATTGATAACGATATCCGGTCTGTGTTCGTTGAAAAGTTTTTTCAACTCCTCCACATTGTCGGCATCTACCTGCGCCGTCTTGATACGGCCGTTTCCAATAGCTTGGGCAATGGCATCGCATTTCGATTTGGTGCGGCTGGCCAATACGATTTCAGTGAACACATCAGGATTCTGGGCAACCTTGTGAGCCACTACGGTTCCCACACCTCCTGCACCGATAATTAAAACTTTTCCCATATAATCAAATTCAGATTTATATTTACTTCTCTCTTTTCTTTTTCCGGAAAAGATATTGCCATACAAATTTAGGTAAAAACCACGATATTTGTACACCGGTATAAAGAAAACATTTTTTATTCGAAAGAAATCCCTACATTTGCATTTATTATTACAATTTTTACCAGAGGGAAACCGACACATCAAAAACCGATGAACAAAATAAAAGCGCTGGAGGATAAAATACGCTCCACTTTAAAATCGGACGAAACAGAAGGCCGCTTCGAAATCTATTTCACGCGTTCTTTCGGTTATTTGTGGGCTCTTTTCTTCCGGAAACTGCACGTTCATCCCAATGTCGTAACACTGCTGTCGGCCATATTGGGAACAGCCGCCGGAATACTTTTCTATTACGATAACTTACGTCTAAACCTGCTCGGCATGTTTCTGCTGATATGGGCCAACTGGTACGATTGTGCCGACGGACAACTGGCCCGCATGACCGGACAAAAAACCCTTTTGGGTCGCATTCTCGACGGATTTGTAGGCGATATCTGGTTTTTCGTGATATATGTCAGCCTCTCTTTCCGGTATCAGGCAACATGGGGATACAGCATATGGATTTTGGCGGTTGCAGCCGGAATCTGTCACAGCAAACAGTGCCTGCTGGCCGACTATTACCGCAACATACATCTTCTTTTTTACAAAGGTCGTGAGGGCAGTGAACTCGATTCTTCGACCGAGCAGCGCAAGCAAATGAAGTCGCTCTCCTGGAAAAAGGAGTGGTTTCAAAAAATATATCTCTATTTTTACAGTAACTATGTACACAGCCAGGAGCAGCTTACCCCCCGATTCCAACAGTTGCGGCGGTTGCTGATACAAAAATACGGAAGATGTATGCTGCCTGCAGAATGGCAGGAAAAATTCAGAGCGGCTTCCCGGCCGCTGGTGCGAATCGCCAACATTATAACGTTCGACACACGGGTGATATTCCTTTTTATCGTTCTGGCACTCGGCAAAGCCTGGATTTATTTTCTGTTTGAAATGACCGTTCTCAACATACTATTTTTTTACATGAGATACAAACATGAACGGTTATGCCGCACGATAATGAATGATTTAGACACCGAAAAAACATTATGACAGCCGAAAACACACATATTGTCGCCCTTATTTTGGCAGGAGGAAAAGGAAATCGGGTTCACTCGTCGGAACGGCCGAAACAATTTATCGAGACAGACGGTGTGCCCATTATTGTAGATACCCTCTCGGCATTCCAGCAACATCCGGAGGTGGATGCGATTGCCGTCGTATGTTTGCCGGAATGGATTGAATATGTGGAAGAAAAAATGGCACAGCACGGCATCCATAAATTTTCAGGCTGTTTCCCCAGCGGAGAGAGCGGGTTCGAATCGCTTTGTCACGGAATAGAAGGCTTGCGCTCGAACGGATACGAAAACGACACGATTGTTCTGGTTCATGATGCCGTACGCCCCTTCGTTTCCCAACAGATTATCAGCGGCAACATCGAGACCTGCCGGCGGCACGGCAACGCCATCACCGCCCTGCGCAGCGAAGAAGCTTTTGCCCGTAGTGCCGACGGGCTCCTTTCGAACGGCTACCTCTCCAGAGAAAACATATTCAGGATTCAGACGCCGCACACATTCCGGTTAGGAGACATCATCTCAGCCTGTGAATGGGCCCGGCAAAAGGGAGAAACCCCGCAATCGCTTTATACACTGATGGCCTCCCGAACCGCTTTCCCGCTGTATATGACTCCGGGTGAAATGATTAATTTCAAACTGACCTATCCGGAAGATATCGCACTCTACCGTACTGTAATACATTCTGCTAAATTTTTGGATAAATAGACTTTTTTATTATATTTATAATATATCTTTGCAAACGAAAACAGGTCGTTTTTCAAAAGCGAATTTTATATCGGGAATAATGGAAAAGAGTACATCTGCCAGAATACAAACATCGATACTTAATCGAGTTGAAAAGAAAATATTAGTATGGATTGCCAACCGGCTTCCTCAATGGATGACATCGGACATACTGACATATATCGGAGTGCTCGGAGCCGTCCTTTGTGCCGTCGGTTTCGCGTTGGCCCAATGGAATCTCCTCTATTTATGGATTTCTTCGCTGGGATTGGTGATTAACTGGTTCGGAGACAGTTTAGACGGAACATTGGCTCGGGTACGGGAGACCTCAAGACCGGTCTACGGCTTTTTCATCGACCATACGCTGGATGCCTTTACCATATGTATCATGTGCATCGGAGCCGGACTCTCTCCCATGTTCCGTCTCGATATTGCATTACTGGCATTGGCCGGCTATCTGGTTCTCTCGATTTATACCTATATCGGCACCATACTCAAAGACGAATTCCGACTGACCTACGGCAGCATGGGTCCTACCGAGTTCCGGCTGGCCGTTATCATAATCAATACTGTGGCAATTTACACCCAGTGGCAGAACTGCCGGATACAGATTGGCGGACAGGCGTTCGGCATATTCGATATACTGGGATTCTGTATTGCAGTGCTGCTCTTTGCCATGAATATCTGCCAATTTCTCAAAGACCGGAAATATTTCTCTGAAAAAGACCCCGTTAAACCCTACAATCCGAACAAAGAATGAAATATCCGTCGAAAATTGTACTTGAATATGCACAATTTGTATTGACACGGGTATTCGGTACCGGAGTAGAGACCTGCGTATTGTGGGTTTGCTCCCGGATACTTTTTCCACCGGGCTATTTCTACGAATACATACTCTCCCCCATTATCGGATTCGAAATTGCCGTGATGAGCAATTTCCTGTTTTCCTATTTCTGGATATGGAGCAAACGTATTCCCCACAAATCAGGCGTCGACTTTTGGCGTCGGTTCTTCATATTTAACGGAGCTTCCGTAGCCGGATTTCTGGCCAAAATGGTCTTTTTACTGGCCTTCGAACGGATTTTCCGCTGGGACGTAGAATGGTGCAATCTGGCCGCATTGCTTATATCGGGACTGCTGAATTTCTTCCTGGCCGATTCGCTGGTATTCCGCAAGAGCAAAGAAATGGCTCAAAAGAGCAGCGAATAAAACAAACAACCCCCAAAGCCGGTAGCTTCAGGGGTTGTTGCAACATATAGAACAAATCTTATTCTCCCTTTTCTTCGTGCAGGTTCAACACCTCTTTATCTCCGCTCTTGTCAAAATATTGTTTGCGGAGGGGGTTGGCATGCATTTCCCGATATCGGGAACGGCAACCGAATACATCGACAGCCAGATAAAGAGCATGGCGGAACGACTCTTCCGAAGCTTTGTTCTCACCGACAATGTCATATGCCGTGCCGTGTGCGGGAGAGGTACGGATTACCGGTAATCCGGCCGTGTAATTGACCCCGTCTTCCATTGCCAGCGCTTTGAACGGAGCCAGACCCTGATCATGATACATAGCCAAAACACCGTCAAACCGCTTGTAATGCTCCGAACCGAAAAAGCCGTCGGCGGCATACGGGCCGAAACAGAGCATACCAGCCTCGTTCGCCTCTTTCAGTGCCGGAACGATAATCTCTTTTTCTTCCGTACCGAGCAGGCCGTCATCGCCGGCATGCGGATTGAGAGCCAATACGGCGATTCGGGGTTTTACGATACCGAAATCCTGTTTCAGCGTCTGATTGAAAACCTGCAATTTCTGCACGATATCGGACTTGGTAATTGTTCCGGCAACCTGAGTCAACGGAATATGTCCTGTCACCAAAGCCACACGCAACTGGTCATTAAGCAATATCATCAACGATTTATTCCCGTTGCCCAATCTCTTTTCAAGATACTCGGTGTGTCCGGGAAAATCGAATTTATCGGACTGAATATTGTTTTTGTTAATCGGAGCTGTAACCAACACATCAATAGCCCCCCGTTCGATATCGGCAACGGCAGCTTCCAAAGCCAGATAAGCGGCCTCCCCCGATTGCGGCGTAGGTTTCGACAACTCGACCTTAACCTCCTCATCGATGCAGTTGATGATATTCAGTTTCGAATCGGATGCCTGTTCCGCCGAAGCGATAATATTAAAATTGAGAGCCGGCATATCCAGTGCCTTACGGTGATAGGCGGCCACTTTGGGAGAACCGTACACAATGGGGGTACATATCTCGACAATGCGAGGATCAGACAAGGTCTTCAAAATCACCTCATAACCTATTCCGTTTATATCTCCCTGAGTAATTCCTACCCGAACTTTATAATTGTCTTCCATTATCGTATATTTCAATTGAAACTCTAAGTTACTACTTTAAATTGCAAATAAAAGAATTTTTATCAAAAAATATAACCGCTATAACGATTTCCCACCTTGCGCCTGCTCCCGTCGGTGAGCTGTCGACAACATGCCGCAGGCAGCAAAAATATCTTCGCCTCGAGAAGCCCGTATGGTACAAATGATTCCTTTACGGGTCAAATAATCCCGGAAATACACCATCGAAGCCTCATCGGAACTCTTCAGCGGCACATCGGGAATCGCATGGAAACGAATCAGATTGACCCGGCAGGGCATCCCTTTCAGCAAACGGACCAATTGCTCGGCATGACGGGGAGTATCGTTAAGACCGCTGAACATAATATACTCGAACGAGAGCCGCCGCTGTTTTGAAAAATCATATGACCGGAGCATCCCGATAATTTCATCCGTCGGATAGGCTTTTTCGACCGGCATCAGCGAAAGCCGTTCCGCCGGGAACGGAGAGTGCAGACTCACGGCCAGATGACATTCGCTCTCCTCCAGAAAACGTTTCATACCGGCCCGGTGGCCGATTGTAGAGACGGTAATGCGTCGGGGACTCCAACCGAAGCCCCATTCCGACGTAAGGACAGTAAGCACGTTCAGCAAAGCGTCGATATTGTCGAACGGTTCGCCCATACCCATAAACACCAGATTGGTCAGCGAAAGGCTTTCGGGAACGGACACAATCTGATTGAGTATTTCCGATGCGGTCAGATGGCGGGTAAAACCCTGTTTCCCGGTCATACAGAAAAGACAGTTCATCTTACAGCCGACTTGGGACGAAACACAAAGTGTGGCCCGCTCCCGGTCGGGAATATAGACCGACTCGACCGATGTAGAGGCCGAAGTGGCAAAAAGATACTTGGCCGTACCGTCTGCCGAACGCATCACCTGCACCGGGCCAACATACCCCACATCATACCGCTCGGCCAATTTTTCCCGGTTGGCTTTCGACAAATCGGTCATCTCCTCAATGGATGTCACCCGCTTCCGATAAAGCCACGAGACAATCTGCCGGGCCGTAAAACGAGGCATACCCAATTCAGCCGTAATTTCGGCAATCTCGGCCAATGTCTTGCCGGACAGATGTATTTTTTCGGCGTTGTTTTCCATACGGTACAAAAGTAAATATAAATAATGAATGTCGAACTATTCCCGACCCGCAAATTATACGACAGAAAATTTTATTGCCATTTCTTGTGATATATTTCCTCAAAAGTTTATTTTTATTTATATATTTGAACTGATTATTGTATGGTTGATATCAAAAAACAGATTGCCAACACGATACGTGTTGTGATTCGCTTTCAAATTAGTATCTCTGAAATATCGAAACAGCGGCACGACCCTTTTTTATGTGCAAAAAAATGAGTAATTTTGTAGCAGATTAGAAAAGAAAATGCCGGATTTAGAATTATATCCACTTTTGAAATATTACAAAGGAGAGAATGAACCGCCAACCAACCTTAATGACATACAAAAATTGTGGTGGGCTGGTGAAAGGCAATTTTTTGAAGAAGCCCAAAATGATAAAAATTTTATATCCCGGTGGAAGAAGCAATATTATGAAGCACTGAAAGCCGGACACCTCAACGGCAAATTAATTGATACTGAAATAGAAGAAACAAAAAGATTAATAATTTTTTACCTTGATTTATGGCATGGCAAATGGTTCCCTTATGATAACCTTGATTTGATATTTGAATATTGAAATACTATGCACTCACATTTAATTGAATTATGCCGTTACTACAAAGGAGAGGAAGATAACGCCTTTGAGGGAAAAGACCAAAATAAAAGTATGTTTTGGTTTTATGAAAGGGCATGGGTTAATTTCATGGCTAAAACAGCAGACAGGAATGAAAATGGGAGGTTTGCAAATAATCTTATATCCGAATATCTTACCGAATATACACTCAAAGGACTTACAAATTTCAGTTTTAATGACGGAGTGCCTATAACTTTTAAGGCATTGTTATTTAACCGTTATCAACATTGGTGCATGGGAGATGCAGAGGGTTTTAAGGAGTTTTACATAAAAGAATATTTGGGAAAACATTAAAAACAAATGCCCTTGCCGACACTCTAATAACGGTAATTTTAAGAGGCGAAAAGGAACGATGCGCCAACGAGTTGTGACAGCTATGGTTGGAGCAGACCCGAAACAAGAATCTCGCGGAGGTATTATCGCGATTGTTTGGGAGCGATACCGGAACGACCTAACGCACGTTTAGCGTCTTTACAGGCCGCAAAGATGAAAGCACCGACAAGATAGACGGGCATGAAGAGGGTGCACATGTATGTAAACCATATAATACACTTGACGAAAAAGATCAGGATGCTTTCCATAATTAATCGTTGAATAACACCCCAAATATAGCAAAAACAAATGACAATGCAAAAATTCGACTATCAATTCAATGTAGGCGGCAATTTTACTGCTACGATGGACGGCATGACGGAAAGCGCAGGCCGATTCAATGCAGCTGTAGAGGGGGAGCAGTTGTGATTTGCTTTCAAATTAGTATCTTTGAAATATCGGAAACAGCATATATCTCCTTACCCTTACGCCGGATGAGTTGTGATTTGCTTTCAAATTAGTATCTTTGAATTATCGGAAACAGCTTCTGTACATTGACCTTTTTTGCGGAGCCGGTTGTGATTTGCTTTCAAATTAGTATCTTTGAATTATCGGAAACAGCTACTAAACCACTTGGTTCATTGTCATATAGTTGTGATTTGCTTTCAAATTAGTATCTTTGAATTATCGGAAACAGCTTTTCGGCCAAACAACGTAAAGACCACTCAGTTGTGATTTGCTTTCAAATTAGTATCTTTGAATTATCGGAAACAGCTAAAAAATAACAGCCATGCAGATTATCATGTTGTGATTTGCTTTCAAATTAGTATCTTTGAATTATCGGAAACAGCTCTTCTTCTAAATTGTTCCACTTGGATAGTGTTGTGATTTGCTTTCAAATTAGTATCTTTGAATTATCGGAAACAGCATCAAATTCGCTGTCAAAAAAGTTTTTTAGTTGTGATTTGCTTTCAAATTAGTATCTTTGAATTATCGGAAACAGCTATAAGATGTACATCTCTGACGATGATAAGTTGTGATTTGCTTTCAAATTAGTATCTTTGAATTATCGGAAACAGCAGTATGCTACCTTGCCCTCACCGGGAAGAGTTGTGATTTGCTTTCAAATTAGTATCTTTGAATTATCGGAAACAGCATCATCATGCGAAGGTATGACGCATAACCGTTGTGATTTGCTTTCAAATTAGTATCTTTGAATTATCGGAAACAGCTTTACGTTCGAGGTTTATACGGAGACGCTGTTGTGATTTGCTTTCAAATTAGTATCTTTGAATTATCGGAAACAGCTATATTCGTCAAGTTCGTAAGATTCAAGTAGTTGTGATTTGCTTTCAAATTAGTATCTTTGAATTATCGGAAACAGCCAAGAAAATTTAGACAAACAGCAGTCCCGCGTTGTGATTTGCTTTCAAATTAGTATCTTTGAATTATCGGAAACAGCTTTCGCATGTATTTGGTAGCGTACGAAATAGTTGTGATTTGCTTTCAAATTAGTATCTTTGAATTATCGGAAACAGCAGAGTATTTATTAATCTCTGAATTACAAGCTATTACAACAAATATTAGAAAAGAAAAATCAAGGCTGTTTTTACTAAAAATCCCGACATATAATCGGGATTTTTATTTTTAAAATAGTTCCAATTGCTGCCCGGGACTCTCCACTGAACAAACCTTTTTACCATAAAAAAGTTCTATATTCCCAAATTGCTTGTCTGTAATACAGATAATACCGACATTCCCTACTTCCGGCAAAAAAGATTTTACCCGCTTGATGTGAACCTGCGCATTCTCACTACTGGCACAATGACGAATATAGATAGAAAACTGAAACATGGTAAAACCGTCTTTCTGCAAGTTTTTTCTAAATTCGGTATATGCCTTCTGCTCTTTTTTTGTTTCAGTCGGCAAATCAAAAAGAACCAAGACCCACATAACCCGATATTCACTTATTCTATCCATTATGCTCCGGATATATCATCCGACGAATCTCTCCACTGAAACATTTATAAAGCGAAGCTGTCGTCTGGGCAACTGCCACCATTAAAGGGCTGCGTTTACCTCCTATCTTTACCTCGACAGTGGGAATCGTCAGCAACCGGGCTTTTATATCTTTCGTCAATTCAACATCACAACCGAACTCTTGAACCAACTGAAATACCAATTCATCTACATACGGACGATAAGGCTCCATGATATCATCGGCCAGACAATAGGCATTATACCGGTTATGGTGATGTATACCAAATGTCGGCAACATTCCGCTTGTTACCAGCCCCCGAGCCACCACCGCCCGAAGTATTGCATATCCGTAATTCAATAAATGATTCGGTGAGACACCTTCCCGATCCCTTGTAAATCCATCGATGTGTGCAAACAAATTTTTCCAATAATATGCAGCCGCCCGAGCCTCAAGATTATCCGAATCGCCACTCTTCACTTCTCCAGCCCAAACATACATACACTTCACCACCTCTCCGGTACAACCATGCAATACCGAAGCCTGATTCTCTATTTTAGCCCGAATCGTCTGTTGCCACAACTGCTTTTTCAAAGGGAGCGATGCCTCTATCTGATGCCGGAATCGTTCATTCTGTGTACTGTTTCCATACAAGGGTAACATCAATCCTACCGGCAGACTGCGGCTGTCACAGGTAATCACAGCACAATTGTTTTCGAGCAGCGACTCCAACAACCCCGAAGTTATCGTAATCTGTTTATTGTCCAATACGATGACCCCGATATCTTCAATCGGTTTCGTGATTTTATGCTGTTTTTTGAATGAATCGGGAACAGCATCGCTACATTCAATTTCAGGTAATTGAATAACCAGTTGGTTTTGCTTTAAGGATAGATAGGCCGGATTTCCAAAATAAAGCGTCTTTTTTATCATACTTTACATTTTAATATTCTCCTACAGCGACAATCTGTCCTAAATGATTTACCCGAACTTTTACGACTCCCTCCAAATTTTTCAAACTGCAAACAACTTTATAAGCTATTTCTTTCAATGCTTTATCATCATCCACAGAAGTTTCTAAATGGTGTCTAAATACATATATTCGGCTGGCCACTTTAGAAAATTTCTGAACTCTGTAGAGATTGGGACTGATAGCGGCATAATTGTCCGGGTCAGTCAAATCTATTTCTTGCGGATTAAAACCGCTCTTTTCGTTCGGAAACACAAAATATTCGTTCTGTTTCATCGAGAACAGAAATGTCCAGCCTTCGGATTTCTTATATTCTTTATCGATAACCGTTCCTCCGGAAACAACACATGCTGTCGCTTCGCAAAAGGAAACAATCCGATCCTGCAGTTCACCCTTTTCATCCCGATAAACAGCCACATGGTGATTGTTTCCGGTATTTACAAAGTCGACCGGTTGTTTTTTACCTTCAGCATCCAATATATATTTCCCTTTGTGGTCTTTTTTATCGTGCAAGGCAATCACATTATTAACCGCTCTTATCGTAACTCGCTTCAGAACGATATTCTTTTCCTTATTCAACCAAATCGGATTTTCATCGAGATTAGAAAAGGCCTTTTTGGCATCACCATTAAATGCAGCCAACCGCTCTTCCAATATTTGCCGAACTTTCGCATCGATTACTTTCTCCACCTTTAAATCGGGAGCTATTTCTTTACGAATTGTATATATCGTCTTCCACTCAACAATTTTAACCTTTTCCGGAACCTGCTGTATATGCCTGTCGTCCAAATATAACGGATTTTTCGACAAACTATTTTTGCCGGTAAATGCGTTTTTAGGGTCATTTCCAAAAGCTGCCAACCGTTTCAACAGAGCCTTCCGATACCGTTTCTTGGCAACTTTGGCAATCAAACCGGCATCAAATTCAGCTCCTATTTTTTTCTCTTTAACGACATACCGACGCAAACTTCCATATATAGTTTCTTCATGTAATTTTCCGCGAGGTGTCAACTGTACTTTTTTATGCAGCCCGCCTTTATGTTTGGTCTTGTTTAAATGAAGCGTAACTACTTTATTTTTGGCCTTAAGTGAAATCAACAGATTTTCCAAATGCCGCTTGGTTTCGGCTCTGAATACATTTGCAGGCATGGGCGGAATAAACCGCAACTTATTCTGGTCATCCCGAAAAAGACTTTTTTGCTCAATGGCATATATACTGCCCGACTTGTCACTGCGGGCATTCATATTATTCAAATACTGAATAAACGCCCTTTTGGTAAACGCTATCACCAATGCATCTACCGCATGATGCCGATGGTCGTTGCGTTTGGTCCACTCTTTGATACGGCATATTTCACGTCCGTCTTTATCGGAATAGACTTCGGTAAGACCCAATTGATGATATTTGTTCCAGTTGAGCTCCTGCATCACCTCCTCCAACTGCCAGTCTTTCCGCAAGCGAGCCGTTACCGAACCGGTCGTAGGGACAACAACGGGAACCAAATCTTCCAACATTTCCTGTGCCTTACGGGCAATATATTGAGAATCACGCAGGTCCCGATTGATAAAATCTTCGGGAATTTCCTCGCCACGCATCATCAAATTCCGATATTTCGTCTTGCTAATTTTTCTTTTCTGATATAAGTCCGTTATCTTATTTTTATAACTTTCGAGCATTTGCTCTCCCCCTTTCCTCAACACATAATCATACGCCGTATCGTTTCCTTTGTCGATATTAACGCTACGACTTTCCAATGTCTTATTGGAAAAAGAGTCGTCGAACAATCTCGATTGCGGTATAATATGCTCTATATCGAACTCTTTGCTGAGAAAAAGTTTTTCCAGTGAGATATACGTATCGGAATACAGTGTCTTGTATCCGTTGCTTTCCAGTTCTTTATACAATTTATAGCGAAGAATATCATTCTGACTTACATGGAGATTAGGAAACTTTTTACGAAGTATTTCCCGATATTCATCGTGTTTTTTCGCCATTTGAGCGATAGATTTCGTCATCTCCTCCCGCTCTTTCGCACTTTTTTTCAATTCTCTTGCCAACTCAATCCGTATTTCATCGGGTTTTCCGTAGGTATCGATAACGGCATTGACCACATGAATCATCTGATTCAGTATTTTTTCGACGACCGGATTGCGCAAACTGTTTCGGGGAAGCAACTCCAAATGCTCTTTATACTCTTTTTGCTGTAATTCCTCTTTCGTCAAAGAACGGCTGGAATGCCGATAGCCGGCTTTATCACATGCATCACTGTATTTATATCCTTCTTTGAGATAAGGCAGTATTTTACGTATGGCCCGAGTACTCAGATTTCCGTATTCCGAAAGGAAAACAACCTTAGACATAACTACTGCACTCTCTTCATCCATATGGCAAAGTTCTTTTATCTTATCCACTAAAAATGCAACGCTGTCATTTTCGAAAGAATAGAGCAGATGCCATAAAAGATACATGGGCTGTTTGTCCAATTCCTTACCCTCTTTCGTTGCATCAAAAAAGAGTATATCGACATTATATCCCCATTCCGTAAAATGCTTGGTCACCGTCTTCTCTATATCCACTGCCGACATCGTGGAAAAATCATATTCATCTACACCTTTTATAGCCAATATCTTTTGACAAGCCTCAAACAATGCCGCCCGGGTACGATTTCCGTCAAGTTTTTCATAATTCAAATCCCATGCTTTCGGTCGTTTGTCCAGTATTGAGAGAATTTTGGTTTTGGACAATTCTTTCTTTACATTCAACTCCTGAAACAACAAATTCCTTTCGGCCGGAGACAGGACGGTTGCCTCTCCCGAGTTTCTGTCAATGACCCGCAAATTATTCAGGGTTTGCCAAATTTTAAATTCCTGAAAAAGAGGCGATGACTTGGGGCATACCTTATATCCGACCGTTTTCTGTTTCAGTTTTCCATCAACATTTATTTTTATCGATTTACTTTCAAATTCACAGAAACTAACCAATGATTTCTGACTTTTCAATGCCCGTTGGTAGAAGATGATATTGTCCCGTATCTCCTTTTTCAATTCCGGCGTAAGTTCGGTATGATATTCGGACTGTTTTTTCCAAATCGTCTCAAATTCATCCAAATAGTCGCTTCGGTAAAATACCGTATTTTTCAAACTGAAATTCGGATTCTCATCCAACTTTTTCATCAAATACTGCCCCACCGTAAGTTTGCTAAAAAACAATTCTTTACTACGGTCGCTAATAGAGCCTAAATCTCCGGCCGACTCCGTCACAGCGCCATTTACTATTCCGATAACCAAAGCAACTGTTTCAACCGGAAGTTTCTGACTCAAAGCCGCTACTCTCCATCGGTATTCCTGCAATCGCTTCTCTTTTCCTTTATACTCGGCTGTGTCTATATCGTATTTCTCTCTAAAAAGTTTTGAAACGGACTGCATGCTTTTACCCTGTAGCTGACGACGGAAATCGTCCGTCAATACTTCAGGATGATAGTTTTGTTGAAATGCCCATATTTTATCCAGTTCATCCAACAAATCGGACCGGTAAAAATCAGGAATATATTTTCCGCCATTCTCCAACAACGGCAAGACATATTGTCCCGGAGTGATTCCTTCCTCATACAACCGACGGACGACCTCCATGCTGTCAACCGCTTGTCCGTCCTCTGCCGATTGCATTTTACGGCTACTTTTGTATCCCCGTTTTTTATTCAGCATTAACAAAACCCGGGCAAATTCCTCTAATGTAATCTCTTCGGTCACAGCTTTGGCCCGTAAACGATATGTCTCAAATGTAGAGGCAGGTCCATTTTCATACAATGGAGTCGTATCGGTAATCAATCCATTTTTTCGAAGGCAGTCCATTAAGTGTCCCCGCCGTAATTTGTATCGTTGCAAATTACGTCTTGCCGACCTTTTTAAAGTTCTGTCCGCATTAGTCGTAATACTTTTGCCTTTCTTAAAATCAAGCTGTTCATCTACCGTCAACGGATTTACCCGCACTCCCATATTTATAATGGCAGAACATTCTGTATTATTCTCTGCTTCTTCTACCAAAGCCCAGCCTATACTGCCGGTACCCAAATCAAGACCCAAAATGCGTTTCATTGTATTTCTAAAACTATAATAATAGGCCAATTTAGTTATTTTATTTAAAATAGTTTGATATTTGACTCTTTTTTTCTACTTTTGGAGAACTAATTTGAAGCAAATCACAATAAGGATGATTCCGTTGTGAAAACATTCAGGTTGCCCTCGTCCTTTATCGGGGGCATTTTTTATATCTCCTTACGAATAAAAATAAACAGCGCATCGGAAAATTCCGATGCGCTGTTTATTATAGATAACGATTCGATTATCAATAGAATTTAATGCGATTATCTTCTATATCGGCTTTTTCTTTCAAAGCATTTATTAATTGACCGGAAATCAACTGGTTCACCGATTGACGATATTTCTGTATTTCAGCCTCTACATCCATCGGCTCCTGTTTTTCGGTTTTGTTGTAAACGGTGAATACATACACTCCGTTATTTCCTTTCACCGGCCCTTCTACGGTATTCAAATCGGCAAAGGGTGCTTTGGCATTCAAAGCGGGTTCGTAGCCCAACCCTACAATGAAATTCACATTGAACCCTACAAATTTTGCGGTATCGATACGGCTGCCCATTTCCTGTGCGTAAGATTCGAGCGTAGAAAGATTCTTCTCTTTCAGACTTGAGATAATCAAATCGGCCTTCTTACCCGACATCAGTTCCATTTTCAGCTGGGGTTCTACCTGCGCCAGGTCGGCATAACCTTGTTTCTGAACATCGGCCAACGCAGCTACCACAAATTTATTCTCTACATTGTAAATTTCAGAGATTGCACCTTTCTTCGTGTTAAAGGCCCAATTGACAGCTTTGCGGGCATCGTTGATACTGCCCAGACGGATATCATCCTGATTCAAGGTAACCGTATAAACCGTATATCCTTTTTCAGAAGCATTCTTTTCGAACGATTCGGGATTATTATTGACAGCGATATACTGGCTTACACCATTATACAACTCGTTATATGTATCGGAACTGGGACGAACGTTCAATACCAGCTGTGCCACTTTAGCTTTGGCTACCGGAGCGGTACGCTCGGTTACCTGTACAATATGACGTCCATAGGGTGAGTCTACGGTCAGCACTTCCGAACCGTTGCTGTTAAATACTGCGTTAACAAATTTCTGTCCTAACTGGGATGCCGAAGTTTCGGTCATCCAATCCATATCGCCGCCATTCTGAGCCGAATTCTGGTCCATTGAAAATTCTTGTGCAAGTGCGGCAAAATCACCACCGTTCTTCAAAACGGTCAGCAAGCTGTCGAAACGGGCCGACAATTCGGCATTCTGCTGCAAGGGGAACATGATGTGACGTACCTTCACCGAGTCGGGAGCTACGGTTTTGCCCATCAACCGATACATTCTATATGCATTGTCGGCAAAAACAGGACCTTCGACATCTCCTACCTGTGCGCCGGATACGAAGGCTTTCATATCATCGTCCATGCTGCGTTCAGCCACATAGGCATCGACATAAGGAACATCGGTATTGAAGCTCAGCAAACCGGCGACATCGGATGTGGTTGCAAAAGATTCTTTCAATTCATTTATCTTCTGCTCTACGGCTTTGTAATCGGCCTCACTCGGAACGATATCAACGGCAAAATATTTAATGACACGTCTTTCGTCCTGTTTGTAGTTCTTTTTGTTTTTGTCATAGAGTGCTTTCAACTCGGATGCGCTGATTTCCACCATAGAATCGGGGATAGAAGAATAAGGCTGCATAACATATGCAAAATCTGCCGTCGTCCTGCCCTCTTCATAAGCGGCTTCAATATCCAGCTTATTGGCCTGTACGGATTTGGACATCAGATTGAAAAATTTCTCTATCTGCCGTTGTTGTTTCACATTCTTTTCCAACTCAATCCACATCTGACGCTGCTGTGCAATCTGACCGGCCAATTCGGGATTTTGAGATTCAGGACTGTTTTCATCCAAAACGACATTCAGGAAATTCAATAACACCGATCTGTCGAAAGTTCCAGTCTGCGGGTTGGAAAAAAGTTGACGTACCTGCGGTACGATATTGTCTCCGGTCATCAAATCGGTCAGTTCAGCTGTCGATACGACAATTCCCAATTTAGCGGTTTCTTCTTCCAGCAACACTTCATTGACCATCTGGTCAAAAACCTCTTTGTTGATATAGGCTGCCGAACCTTCGGGAAGAGACATTCCATACTGTTTGTACATGTTCTGCATTTCATCGGTACGAGCCTGTACTCTGTTTTGGAACTCTTCTGTCGTAATTCGTTTGCCGTTGATTACAACCACTTTGTCCTGATTCATTCTGTGGAAAGTATTTCCAGAGGACAGAAAGTCACCAACGATAAAGGCAAGCAATGCGACTCCGATAACAACGGATACCAGCACACCTGCTTTACTTCTGATTTTCTCTAACGTAGCCATTTATAGTTTGTGTTTATTAGTTTTATTTTTCCTTAACTTTAATAAAGTGCACGAAGATACAAAAAATGCCTTTATAATTGATGCGTATCGGCAAAAAAAATCGTTTATTCCTCGATTTTCATGCGGACGGTCTCGATTTTTGTCGTATTCCGCTTCAATATTTTAAATTTATAGGCTCCTATATCAATGTGTTCTCCTTGTTGAGGGATGGTCTTGTGATGATACAGGATATAGCCGGCAATTGTCTGGTATTCGTCCGATTCGGGAATTTCCAGGCCATATGTTTCGTTGATTTTCTCAATTTCGAGCCGACCCGAAAAAAGAAATTCGTTCTCTCCCACTTTCTGGGAAAGATAATTCCGTGTATCGTGTTCATCTTCTATATCGCCGCAAATCTCTTCGAGCAAGTCTTCCAGTGTCACGATACCGCTCACGCCCCCGAACTCATCGATAACGACTGCGATACTCCGTTTCTTCTGCATCAGCGTTTTCATCATTTTCGACGCCAGCATGGTTTCGGGCGCCTGCAGAATCGGTTTTATGTGTACCCGCCAGTCGACCGACTGCTTGAACATTTCGGAGGAGTGTATATATCCCACTACATCGTCGATATTTTCATTGTAAACGATTATCTTCGACAGGCCTGTCCGGATAAAAAGAGCGATGAGGTCCTGTGCCTCAGTCGCATTCCGGTCGACAGCGACTATCTCATTGCGGGGTATCATACAGTCCCGCAATTTGACATTCGAAAAATCCAGCGCATTGCGAAATATCTTCACTTCGGTCTCCACCTCCTGGTTGTCATCGGCTTTGTCGATACTTTGCTGGATAAAAAAATCGAGGTCGACTTTGCTCATCGCCGTTTCCTCCTGCTGTTTGGATATCTGGATACCACCCAGCCACAATACGCCTTTCGACAATACAGAGGTCAGTTTGGAAACGGGATAAAGGAGCAGGTATACCGGATATACCGGCAAAGCGAAAAAGCGCAGCACCGCATTGGGATTGATGCGGAACATGGTTTTGGGCAGAAACTCGGCCGTGAGCAAAATGAGCAGCGTCGACAATAGTGTCTGCGACAGCAATACGAACACTTCGTTGGGATAAATACGTTCCAAACCGGGCGAAAGCAGCTGCGCCATCCCGATGCCATAAATTACCAGGGCAATATTGTTACCGACCAGCATGGTCGATATGAATTGTTCCTGGTGATGATAAAATATATCCAGAATCTTTCCGAGCAAGGTCTCTTTTTTCATATCCAGCTCGAAACGGACCTTATTGGACGAAACAAAAGCAATCTCCATTCCGGAGAAAAAAGCTGAAAAGACCAGCGAAACGGCGACAATCCAAACGGTTGTTATCATCTTTCACCTCCTTTTTTATCGGGTGCATATCGTTGTGCATTATTGCGGGCAGCTTCTCTTGCGCTGTCGTTGGGGGCCGGCTGCTGTTCTTCATTCATCGGGAATATTCCGGTCGTCTGCTTGATGGTGTAACGGGTCATGGATTCGTTGGAAACAAAACCTTTGCCTTCGATTATTTTATCGACCCGCTGAATATGGATGTCGCTGTCGGAATACAGTTCCTGCTTGCGCTGGTCCCAAAACAGCTGCTCGGTCAAAAATATTTCATCTTTCACATTTTCCATGCGCACATTACCGTTCAACTCCCACAATTGCTTGTTTTTGTAATAAACGGCCGTATCTCCGACAATAAAGGCTTCGGTTCTGAACAGCGAATCGAACTGCTCGACATATATTCCCTGAGGGAAATACCAATAGGGGTCGTCGGCATTCTCGAACATCTGCCATTCCGGCGCCTCTATCTTGTAGCGGGTTATGCCCGAATCCGAAATCATGGTTATGACATCGCATGTACGAATCGAAGGGATGGTTCTCATATCGGTAAATCCCTCAACGACTTCATTCCGGGATTTCTTTCCACACGACGTAATCAGACAAGGCACAAACATCACGACAAAGCATATCGCACACCATCCTGCACGTATACCGCTTTTCGCATTCGCTGTAAAATCTGAATCATCCATCCGTTTACACCTGTTTATTCCGACTTCGGCCGAAGAAATATCCGGGATTACTCGAACTGACGTTTAAAGAACCAGAATTCATTGAAGGTAAGGCTGACCGAAATCCGCAAATAATTTTCGGTAATCAGGGTCTGCGGGGTCGTATTCCGGTTAACATATTCCAATGCAAAGTTTACGACAGACTTGTCGCTCCGGATAGGAAGGCCGAGACCACAGCTGACTCCAGCCTCCCGCATGTTGGCGGTAGTACCGTTCGCCGCATCATTGATTCTAAGGTACGACTGGTTATAAAAAGCACCGGCCCGATAACGCATTCTTTTGTGATAACTGCGGGAAAGATAATCGGGGATATACTCGCCCCCGACCGATATTTTCAACCGGTTGTTCAGCACATCGGTACGACCGGCAAACCGGGCATCTTTCCAATCCTGGAATGTAACATCGGCACCGACGGTAAAGAGATTGTTGCGGGAGAAGGTAAATCCCAGTCCGTAAGTAGAGGCAATGTCATAACGGCCTTTCAGCGTAAGGGTATCGGCCCCCTCCTGCTGCGGGACAGAGGAGGAGTCGTCATACACCTGCCGGCTGGAATATTCATGTCCCAACAACGTTTTTCGGGGCGAATATACGGCCCCTATCGTAAATTTGTCCTTTTCATTGAGTTTTTGGGTATACTGCGCACCGAAGTCAAAATGGAAATCGGAGACATGCAGTTTATATTCCGAAACGCTGCTGGATGAGTTTTCGGCACTGGGTATGATATAATTGTCATGCACGATGTTTCCAAAAAGATAACTGATATTGGCTCCCAGCGAGAACCCCCGATACACATTCACGCTTAAACCGCCGTACACCTGATTGATGCCGCCTTCTCCCAACCGGGACACGGCACCGTTGGCAATCGTTCCGCCGTAGCTGTATCCGACATATGAAAAGGGCAGCAAACCCACACTGGCGGCAACATTTTTACCCAACGGGAACTGCATGGCGATATATTCGAGATTTCCGTTTATCTGCGATTCTTTCGCACCGGTAGGTGCCTCTTTCATCCAGACATTCTGAAGATTCACGCCAAAGTCGAACAGGAAGGTAAGCGAATCCATTTCGGCGTAAGAGGCCGGATTTTTCACATTGATTTGACGGGATGAACGCAACCCGTAGCCTATACCGCCCATAGCACGGCCCATGCCGAACGAATTATCGTCGAGAATACCGTATCCATACCGGGAATAGGGAGAATTGGTATTGTTCTGAGCGATGAGCTCCATACCGCAAAAAGCACTTATAAGCGCAACAATGAGGAGTTTATTTTTTAACATTACAATTACAATATAGTATTCTGTTCAACCCTTTTATTACAATATTTTTATCTACAAAGATGGGAGTTTTTAACCGTTCGGCAAATAAAAAAGCATCTCCGCCCGTTAAAAAAACCAAAAGGCCCGGATATTTACCCGACAATTCCCGGACATATCCGTCTATTTCATGACAGATTCCCTGCACGACACCGGCCCGAATAGCGGTCTCCGTGTCATACCCCAGCAAAGGCACTTCTCCCTCAGCCGACACTCGGGGCAACCGGGCGGTAAACGAGTGCAGCGCCTGCAAGCGCATTTGCAGTCCGGGTGCAATGTTTCCGCCGACAAAAAGGCCGTCACCGGTCAGCACATCGTAGGTAACAGCCGTACCGGCATCGACAACCAATACCGGCACACCGGGTTTTTCGCCTGCGGCCCCTACCACACCGGCAATCCGGTCAAGTCCCAGCGTCTCCGGAGTTCGGTATCCAATCTGCACCGGTAACCTACTCTCGGAAGAAAAACGGTGAAAACGGGGTATACGGTGTCTGAAAAAGGAGACTGGTTCATCGTCCTGACAAGCTACGGAGGAGTAAATACAGGCATCGAGAGGATAATCCGCAAGGAATTCAGTCACTTCCCGCTCCTCCCAACGGTCGAACGAGGCAAATGCTTCCATCCGGCCGGCATCGAAAACGGCCAACTTTATCGTCGTATTTCCTCTGTCGATAATCAGATTCACTCTTTTCCGTAATTTTGCACAAAAGTACAAATTAATGCCGACAATCGGCAACAAATCTCTGCCAATATGCAAACTTTCAGGATATTTGCCACAGAAACGGAGGGTCCAATCAGAAAAAAAGAGAAAATCGGAAAAAGAATATTTTAAATCGGACAGAATGCTTTCGCAAACAAAAAAGATTATGTACGTTTGTAAAAATTATTCCGAGTCATGAAGAGTGCATTGTCCGCCAGCTGGTCTTTTATCCGTAAATATTTGTCTCTGAAGGTCATTTTGGCCGTCATCTTTATTGTCATCATGATTTTTGTAGACGAAAACAGTTTCATGCAGCGGGCGGCCTACAACCGCAAGATACGGCAGCTGAAAAGCGACATTGAAAAATATCAGCAGGAAATCAACGAATGCAAATATAAACTGAATGAATTGCAGTCGAACGACGAGAATCTGGAAAAATTCGCCCGGGAAGAGTATCTGATGAGAAAACCGAACGAAGACATCTATCTTATAAAAGAGGAATAAAACGGTTATGAACGACAAAACCCGCAATACGCTTTTTTGTTTATCGGCACTGTGTGTACTCGTGGCTTCGGCACTGTACATCACCCAATGGGCAGCCGTACCTTATATTTTTGCCGTTGGTGCCGCCGGTATCGCCGTATGCCGGCTGACGTTCCGTTATGAAGGCAACAATTTCAGGCTCAAACGGCTGTATCGCATGGAGACCTTCTCGGCCCTGCTGCTGGTTGCCGCCTCGTGGTTTATGTTTAAAGCCCGCAACGAATGGATTCTTCTGCTGACGGTCTCCGCCGTGCTGCAATTGTACACAGCCATCCTCATCCCCCGCTTATCGGAAAAAGACACGCACCGGTAAACCGGCCGTTTATCAAAATTTAGCGAATCTCCCTCTACCGGAAATAAACATCTTTTCGATATCCGTTGTTTGTATTTTGTACTTAAACGCAAGCATATGAATATGAAAAAGATGTTATTTCTGTCCTTAGCCGGTGCCGCAGCCGGAATCACGCTGTTTTTTGCCTGCAACAAGAATGCCGGCTACAAATTGAAACGAACGATACGCCGCAGCCGCAAATCGTTTGACAAAGCGATGCACAAAGCGTCAAAAAAAGTGGAGCGGGAAATGAAAAGAGCGGTGAACGAATGGGAACTCTCGGCCAATCACCGATAAGGCAATCGGGCCGAATTTCTATCCGGCGACATGTAAAAAAACGCTGACGAAAAAAGGAATACACTCTTATTCGCCAGCGTTTTTTATATTATTATGCGCTTCAAACGGCTCTTACTTCTTCAATGCGGCAATGCTCTCTTCCAGCGATTTTATCTTACTTTCGGCATCGGACTGCTTTTTCCGCTCGTTTTCCACCACTTGGGCCGGAGCGTTGTTCACGAATCGTTCGTTGCTGAGTTTGGCTTTAACCGATTTCAGGAAGCCTTGCAGATAAGCCAATTCCGCTTCCTGCTTTTTAAGTTCGGCTTCTACGTCGATACTGTTTCCCAACGGAACGGCATATTCGGTCGTGCCTACAAGGAACGATGCGGCGGTCGCCTCTTTTTCAGATACCGCATCGATAGCCGACACATTGGCCAGTTTCATAATCACGGCATCGTAAGCCGGATCGTGGACACCCGTTACCTGCAATGTCAAAGGTTCCTTAGCCGGAATATTTTTCTGCAAACGGACAGAGCGTATGCCAGAAACAATCTCTTTTACCGACTCGAAACGGCTTATCAACGTTTCATCGAACGGGATGACCTCCGGCAGTTGTTCCACCATAATACTTTCGTTGTCTTTCCGTACTGCGATATGCTGCCACAACTCTTCGGTAATAAAGGGCATAAAGGGATGCAGCAGTTTCAACAGCAGGTCGAAGAAACGAAGGGTTTCCTCGTAGGTTTTGCGGTCAATCGGCTGCTGATAGGCGGGTTTTATCGTTTCGAGATACCACGAGGAGAACTCGTCCCAGAACAATTTGTACACGGTCATCAAAGCCTCCGACAGGCGGTATTTGCCGAAAAGGTCGGCAATCTCGGCCATCGCACGGTTAAGCTGTTCGCCGAACCATCGCACGGCGATAGCCGATGAATCGGGCTGTGCAAGGGTATCGTCGACATCCCAGCCTTTCACCAGCCGGAAAGCGTTCCATATTTTGTTATTGAAGTTCCGGCCCTGTTCGCACAACGCATCATCGAAAAGGATATCGTTTCCGGCAGGAGCCGACAGCATCATCCCCATACGCACCCCGTCGGCACCGTATTTCTCAATCAGTTCGAGGGGGTCGGGCGAATTGCCCAGCGATTTCGACATCTTGCGGCCGATTTTATCCCGTACAATACCGGTAAAATAAACGTTCTTGAAAGGTTTGTCTTTCCGGTATTCGTAACCGGCCATAATCATGCGGGCCACCCAGAAGAAAATAATATCGGGACCTGTCACCAAATCGCTGGTAGGATAATAGTATTTCATCTCGTCGTTACCCGGATTATTGATTCCGTCGAACAGGGAAATCGGCCACAGCCAAGAGGAGAACCACGTGTCGAGACAATCTTCGTCCTGACGCAAATCGTCCATTTGCAGGTTCGGGTTACCGCTCTTTTTCCGGGCCAGTTCCAATGCCTCATCGGCGGTTACGGCTACGACATATCCGCCTTCGGGCAGATAATAGGCCGGTATGCGGTGTCCCCACCACAACTGACGGCTGATACACCAGTCTTTGATGTTTTCCATCCAGTAGCGGTAGGTATTTTTATATTTGGGCGGATAGAACTTGATATCGTCGTTCATCACGGCCTCCAAAGCCGGTTTGGCCAAATCGGGCATCTTGAGGAACCACTGCATCGAGAGCTTGGGTTCGATAACGACATGTGTACGTTCCGAATAACCTACTTTATTGGTATAGGCTTCCACTTTTTCCAGCAATCCGGCCGCCTGCAGGTCGGTTTCGATTTGCTTGCGCACCTCGAAGCGGTCCATACCCACATACATACCGGCCGCCTCGCTCAACGTACCGTTGTCGTTAAAAATATCGATACTGGGCAAATTGTATTTCTCTCCCAGCATATAGTCGTTGACATCGTGGGCGGGGGTCACCTTCAGACAGCCGGTACCGAACTCGATGTCTACATAATCGTCCTCGATAACGGGAATGACACGGTTTACCAGCGGCACAATGACTTTTTTCCCCCGAAGATGCTGGTTTTTGGGGTCGTTGGGATTGATACACATGGCCGTATCGCCCATAATGGTTTCGGGGCGGGTCGTAGCCACTACGGCATAACCGTCTTCCCCTTCGATTTTGTAGCGCAGATAAAACAGCTTGCTGTGTTCTTCCTTGTATATCACCTCCTCGTCGGAAAGAGCGGTCAATGCTTTGGGGTCCCAGTTGACCATGCGCACGCCCCGATATATCAACCCTTTGTCGTACAGATCAACAAATACTTTCAACACACTTTCGGAGCGTTTCTCATCCATCGTAAAAGCGGTACGGTCCCAGTCGCACGATGCGCCGAGCTTGCGCAGCTGTTTGAGGATGATTCCGCCGTGAGTGTCTGTCCACTCCCACGCATGTTTGAGGAATTCTTCCCGAGTAAGGTCGGTTTTCTTAATCCCCTCTCCGGCCAGTTTATTCACCACTTTGGCTTCCGTTGCAATCGAAGCATGGTCGGTACCCGGCACCCAGCAGGCATTTTTTCCGGTCATTCTCGCCCGGCGCACCAAAATATCCTGAATGGTGTTGTTGAGCATGTGTCCCATATGGAGCACACCCGTCACGTTGGGGGGAGGAATAACAATCGTATAGGGTTCACGCCCGTCGGGTTTTGATTTGAAATATCCGTTTTGCAGCCAATGGGAGTACCATTTCTCTTCTACATCGGCCGGATTGTACTTCGTTGCAATTTCGTTCATATGAATGTATTTATTATTTCACGGAGAATATGATATCGGACCTACGGATACCGTTTCCGAAAATCCGGAACAAAGGTATAAAATATTCAGCAGAGAATTAAGTTATTTTTCAGAGATTTTGTTTGGAAAATAGCTTTATATCGCTGTACTTTTGCCGTGTGAATACAAATACCCTGCAATGAAACCTAAAATATGCCTCTTTTCGTTGCTTCTGTTTTTCCTGTCCTCTTTTGCGGGGGCACAGCAACACCCCAAACGAGAATTCAGAGGAGCCTGGATACAAACGGCGTTCCAGAGCCAATACGCTTCCATGAACCGGGAAACCATGCAAACCTACCTGCGCAACCAGCTCGACCGGCTGCAACAAACCGGCATCAATGCCGTCATTTTTCAGGTACGTCCTATGGCCGATGCTTTCTACCCGTCGGAACTGGAACCATGGAGCCGTTTTTTCACCGGGACACCAGGTGCGGCACCTGCCGAACTGTGGGACCCGCTGGAGTTTATGGTGAATGAATGCCATGCCCGCAATATGGAGTTGCACGCTTGGGTAAATCCGTACCGGGTCAGCAGCAATATCCGGGAGCCGCTGGCCTCGAATCACATCTATTTCCAGCATCCCGAATGGTTTGTTCAATACGGAAACGGACTTTATTTCGATCCGGGACTGCCGCAATCGAGAGCGTTCATCAACCGGGTTGTCGACGACATCGTATCCCGTTACGATATCGATGCGATACACATGGACGACTATTTTTACCCCTACCCAGTCGACGGAAAGCCTTTCCCCGACGACAACAGCTATGCCCTTTACCACAACGGCATGACACGGGACGACTGGCGCCGGAACAATGTAAATACTCTTATCGAGGAGTTGCACCAGACTATCCGCAACCGCAAGTACTGGGTGCAGTTCGGCATCAGTCCGTTCGGCATCTACCGGAACAAACGCAGCGATGCCGACGGCAGCGACACCAACGGACTGCAAAATTACGATGACCTGTATGCCGATGTTTTGCTATGGGCAAAAAACGGCTGG
>JAFLRV010000089.1 GCA_022511245.1 Coprobacter sp. | reverse complement strand
TCCACATCCCGGCCAACGTGAAGCACTGGCACGGTGCGGCGGCCGACAGCTGGTTCGCCCACCTGGCGTTCGAACTGACGGGCGAAAACACCTCCAACGAATGGCTGGAGCCGGTCTCTGACGAGCAGTACGGCCGGTTGAAATAAACAAACATCGGGAAAAGCACAAGACAGGGGGCACCGACCATCGGATGGTCGGCGCCCCCTGTTTCGTTACCGGTGAAAGGTTTCGATTTGCTGCCGGAGGCGGCGGGTGAACCCGGTATCGTCCAGCAGCTGTTCGACGGTGAGGTGCATGCGGTATCGCCAGTAATGGCGGGGATTGGCCGGTTCATTGATGCGCTCGGCCCGACAGTCGGGGCGGCGCAGGGCGGCGTCCTGAGCCAGCCAGTCCTGCAGGGGCAGTACGGCCCACATCGAGGGGGAGCCGAGATGCAGTCCGATGATGTGTCCGGCTATCTCCGGAGTGCAGGTGTCGGGGGCTTCGCCGGGCAGGCCCAGCACGTCGTTGTAGAAACGCTGCGTGAGGGCTTTGTCCTCCTCCCACCAGGCTCTCAGGGGGGACATGTCGTGGGTCGAGGTGGCGCATACCGAGAGACGGGGATATGTCCGGGTATCGGCAAACGTACTGCCGAACGTCTTGGGCATGCGCTGTATTTCGAGCGAGAGTATCTGCAGGGTGTCCATCACATCGGGCACACAGGCGGGTATCATACCCAGATCCTCGCCGCAGACGAGCATCCGGGTGGAGGCGATGAGCGGGGGGAGTTTCTTCAGTGCTTCCTGTTTCCAGAATTCGTTGTGCCGGTGATAGAAGAAATCTTCATACAAGCGGTCAAAAGCCCGTTTTTCCTCATCGGGAAGGGCTTGGTAGGCGGCGGTGCGCTGTGCGTCGATGCGGGGATGCCAGCGGTTGCCGGCGGCAGGGTCTTCGAGAAAGAGCACATTGGCGGCAAGGGTAAAGAGTCCGTTCCGCAGGATTTCCCGTTTGTCCCGGTTGCGCAGGCGGGCGAGGGCCTGTTCGATTTTGCGCTGGGTGCCGACCTCCGGCCGCAGGGTGCAGCTGCCGTCGGAAACGGGTTGCAGGTAGCGGCGGACAGCTTCGGAGGCGTATTCGCCGAAAAGGGGGGCGAGCATCGGGACGGAAAGGAGCGGACGGGCGTGCCGCTGCGGCTCGAAGGGAAATCCGAACGAGCGTATCTCTTCGGGCGTGAGGGGCAGCGCAGGATTGAAATGGCCCATCACCCCCTGTACGGAGGAACAGGGAATCTGCCAGATGCGGAAGAATCCCAGTATGTGGTCGATGCGGTAAGCATCGAAATAGTCGGCCATTTTGCGGAACCGGGCTTTCCACCATGCGTATCCGTCTTTCTCCATTTCGGGCCAGTTGTAGGTGGGGAATCCCCAGTTCTGCCCCTGCACGGCAAAGGCGTCGGGGGGTGCTCCGGCCTGCGAATCGAGGTGAAAGAGGGGGGCATGTGTCCAGGCATCGACGCTGTGCCGGCTGATGCCGATTGGGATATCGCCTTTCAATACCACGCCTTTCCGGTGGGCATAGTCACGGGTGGCCCGCAGCTGCCGGTCGAGATGATACTGGACGAAACAGGTGCGGGAGACGGCCTCCCAAGCGGGATGTCCGGGTGTGAAGAAGGTTTCGGCCAGAGCCGGGTCGTACCGGTCGTATCCGGGCCAGCGGGTGTAGTCGGGGGTGGCATACCGGTCACGCAGGTAGCAGAAAGCGGCATAGGGCACAAGCCAGCTGCGGTTGGCCTCGAAAAAGGTGCGGTAGGATTCACCGGCAAGGGTCTCGGCTCCCTGTTCCCGGAAGAGTTCGGCCACATAGGCCTCCTTAGCCTGCACGGCCTGCTCGTAGTCGACATCGGGCAGGGCGTTGAGCCGCTTCTGCAAAGCGGCAAAGCGGCGCCGGGAGCGGGCGTCGGAGAGACGGCCGGCCTCCTCCAGCCGCAGGTAGGCGGGGTGCAGGGCAAAGATGGAATTGGCGTTGTAGGGATAGGAATCGGACCACGTGTGGGTCATCGTGGTATCGTTGACGGGCAGTATCTGTATCAGACGCAGTCCGGCGGCAGCGGCCCAGTCGACCAGACGGCGCAAATCGACGAAATCGCCGATTCCGAAACTGGATTCGGTGCGCAGCGAGAAAACGGGCAGGGCTACTCCGGCTCCCTTCCATCCGGAGAGCGCCCGGCGCAGGCGCAGGCCTCGCACCACAACGGCGGTGTCTCCGGCCGACGGCAGGTCTCCGACCCGGCGGTTGCTGCCCTCCTCCCACTCGACCAGCCCGCCGTCGCTCCGGCGGAGGACAACGAATTTGTATTCGGTATGGAGCGGCCACCGGTCGAGCGGCTGCGAAAGCGTCCATACGGGGAAACCGGCATCGTCGAGCCGACGGGCACGGGAGGGGTCCCACCCCGACAGCGAGTCGACGACGGCCAGCACCTCCTGAGGCTGTATGGTCGGGGCCTCGACCGAGAGGGTCAGGGTGCCGGGTGCGAGGCTTCCGGACGTGTCACGACACGTCCCTACAGGGGTCGGGGTTCCGGACGTGTCACGACATGTCCCTACAAGGGCCGGGTTTCCGGACATGTCACGACATGTCCCTACAAGGGTCGGGGTTCCGGAACGACGGGAGAAAATGCCGTCGACAAAGGCCGAAGCGTAAAAGGCGGTATCGGCGGGGCGGGCGCTCCAGCTGTCGAAGACGGCGCAGCGGGCGGCTGCGGCATCGGGATGCAGGCGGTGCGGGCCGCCCCACTCCCGGTCGATAAGGGCTCCGTTTTCCCGGACGATATAGCGATAGGCGAGCGGGAAACCGGAGGCGGGAATCTCCTGCTCCAGCGTCCACTCTCCGGCAGAGGTGCACCGCATCGGCACGGCACGGCTTTCGTCTCCGCCGCCCAGCGCAGGGGACGAGCCGGAGAGGAACAGTTCCTGCCCCCAACGGGTGTGGTATTCGATGTGAAATGTAACGTTCATAATCAACTGCTGTTTTTATAATTTTGTAGGGACATATTGTGTGCTGTCCGGGCCGTGATTCGGTTATCCGGACATGCCACAGCATGTCCCTACAACGATTTATTTTGTCCCCGTGTTCGGTCAACCGCACTTGGAGGTACCGCAGGAGGTGCAGATGAGGCAGCCTTCCTGATAAATCAGGGTCTCCTGTCCGCAGTTGGGACATTTCTGTCCGCTGGCTTTGGTACCGTTGGGGAGGTATTTTTTCAACGCCCGTTCGACGCCGTTTTTCCAGGTGTTGATAGACTGGCTGTCGAGTTCGAGGCCCGAAACGAGTTTCATCACCTGGTCGATGGGCATTCCGTAACGCAACACGCCGGAGATGAGTTTGGCGTAGTTCCAGTATTCGGGGTTGAACTTGTCGGAAAGTCCTTCGATGGTGGTCTTGTAACCGCGCTTGTTGATGAACTGGAAGTCGTAACGCTTGGTGCCGTCTTCGGCTACGGCCTTGATGATTTTCCCTTTGTTGATGTTTTTGGGAATGAGGATACCGTCTTCATCATCGGCCAGTCCGGTGAATATCTCGTAGGGGTTGCCGTCTTTCAGTCCGATAAAGGCAATCCATTTCTCCTTGTTGTTCTGGAACCGGACGACATCGGCTTCGAGTTCGACGGGGCGTTTGAGCTCGACATGTACGGGTACGGGCTCTTTCTTCTCCTCTTTCTTGGCCGAGAGCAGCACGCCGGAACGGGAGCCGTCACGGTAGACGGTACAGCCTTTGCAGCCCGACCGCCACGCTTCGACATAGAGGTCGCCGACAAGCTCTTCGGTGACATCGGCCGGGAGGTTGATGGTGACGCTGATGGAGTGATCGACCCACTTCTGCACCCGTCCCTGCATGCGGACTTTCTGCATCCAGTCGACATCGTTCGAGGTGGCTTTGTAGTAAGGCGATCTGGCCACCAGTTCGTCTATCTCTTCGGGGGTATAGTTGTCTTTCACTTCGTAGCCGTTGGCTTTCATCCACACGAGGAATTTGTGGTGGAACACGACATATTCCTCGAATGCGTCACCCGACTCGTCGACAAAATCGACCCGCACCTCCGTGTCGTTGGGGTTCACCTTGCGGCGACGGCGGTACACGGGCATGAAGACGGGCTCGATGCCGGAGGTGGTCTGCGTCATGAGACTGGTGGTGCCGGTGGGTGCGATGGTGAGGCAGGCGATGTTGCGGCGGCCGTGTTTCACCATGTCGGCATAGAGTTCGGGGTCGGCCTCCCGGAGGCGGTTGATGAAGGGGTTTTCTTTTTCACGGGCGGCATCGTATATTTCGAATGCGCCGCGCTCTTTGGCCATCTCGACCGATGACCGGTAGGCGGCCAGCGCCAGTGTGCGGTGCACCTGTTCGGAGAAGGCCGAAGCCTCTTCGGTGCCGTATTGCAGGCCCAGTGCGGCCAGCATATCGCCTTCGGCGGTGGTTCCCACGCCGGTGCGGCGGCCCTTGAGGGTCTTGGTGCGTATCTTTTCCCACAGCTGGGTTTCGGTGCGTTTTATCTCTTCGGATTCGGGGTCGGAGATGACTTTTTCCAGAATCTTCTCGATTTTTTCCATTTCGAGGTCGATGATGTCGTCCATGATGCGCTGCGCCAGCATGACGTGCTCACGGAAGAGGTCGAAATCGAACCGGGCCTGAGGGGTAAAGGGATTCACTACATAGGAGTAGAGATTGATGGCCAGCAGCCGGCAGCTGTCGTAGGGACAGAGGGGTATCTCGCCGCAGGGGTTGGTGGATACGGTGCGGAAACCGAGATCGGCATAGCAGTCGGGGATAGACTCCCGGATAATGGTGTCCCAGAAGAGCACGCCGGGTTCGGCCGATTTCCAGGCATTGTGTACAATCTTCTGCCAGATTTTGCGGGCGTCGACGCTCTTGGACACCAGCGGTTCGGCGGCATCGATCGGATAGGTCTGCACGAAGGGTTCGCCGGAGACGGCGGCTTCCATGAAATCGTCGCTGATTTTCACCGATACGTTGGCGCCGGTCACTTTGCCTTCGGACATCTTGGCATCGATGAAGGATTCGGAATCGGGGTGTTTGATGGAAACACTCAACATGAGCGCTCCCCGCCGGCCGTCCTGCGCCACCTCACGGGTGGAGTTGGAGTAGCGTTCCATAAAGGGTACCAGCCCGGTAGAGGTGAGGGCCGAGTTCTTGACGGGGGTGCCTTTGGGACGGATATGGGTGAGGTCGTGCCCTACCCCGCCCCGCCGTTTCATCAGCTGCACCTGCTCTTCGTCGACCTTGATAATGGCGCCGTAAGAGTCGGCACTGCCCTCCATTCCGATAACGAAACAGTTGGAGAGGGAGGCTACCTGATAGTTGTTTCCGATTCCGCTCATGGGGCTGCCCTGCGGCACGATGTACCGGAAATTGTCGAACACGGCTTTCAGCTGTTCGACCGAGAGCGGATTGGGGTATTTCTTCTCGACCCGTGCAATTTCACTGGCCAGACGCCGGTGCATGTCGTCGGGCGTTTTTTCATAAATATTCCCGAAAGAATCTTTGAGCGCATATTTGTTGACCCAAACCCGTGCGGCCAGCTCATCGCCCTTAAAATACTGTAAGGAGGCCTCGAAGGCCTCCTCATAGGTGTACACTACACGTTCCACTTTTTACTTGGTTTTGATGTTTTTCCTTTCTTTTTTGCTTTGGAATGGTAATAGATTTTGGCTGAAAAATTTGACAATGCAATGTTAGTGAAAACATTTTTTATACACAAACAAAAAATAAATTATTTTTCAACAAAACGAAAGTTTTCCAAAACAAAACATCAATACATTGTAAATCAGCAATATAAAATCCAAGAAACAACCTCAAAATTTTCTTTTTTTATTTCCGGAGGGCGACAGCGGTTTTCTTTTTTCCGGTTCCGGGTTACGGGGGTCTCTCCCGTTTCGGTCAACTCCAGAAAAGGGGCAGTTCCGGAAAAAGAAAATCACGGCCGTCTTTATCTCTCCGGAAATGTTCTGAAAAAGAGAAGCCAATACATTATCAACGGCAAAAAGATTGCGGGTCAGCAGGTAAAAAAAAAACCGGAATTTTTACGGCAAAAAAGAGTCCGGAATTTGAGGATTTGACTGTCATTACACCCCATCTCTGCAGCCGATGGCTGCGGAGATGGGGTGTAAAAATTATTTATTTCTTTGTCTGTCGTTTTTGAGAAACCTTTCACAAAAAATATCTATTGATAAACCCATATGTGAGGTATCCAATACAAAACTATTCAGGGCTGCTATGGCCGACAACTGCGGATTATTCTTTATTTTCTGCATCATATCCTCTTCCGAAGTTCCATTTATTATGACAGGAACAATATGTCCTTCCTTTTTAATTGCCTCTGTCAATTCCGTCTGGGTAAATAGATTTTGCAGATAGCTATCTGTAATAATCGGTATAAAATATCCATTTTTACATACTTCGGAAATTTTATGTTTAATATACTTCGAGAAATCTTCTCCAGATATTGCTGCATCGTTCCTCACACCGTAAACATTAAACCCTCTCTTTTGCAAGGCTTCGCCAACAACCTTACCGACATCTGTGTCTCTCCTTGAACAGGATAAAAATATTTGCGAGCGACTTTTCATTTCTTGTATCTTCTCATCAAAAGAGTCGATATCTTGCAAATCAACTGTAATATATTGTCTATTTTTCGACAATATGTATTCAACTTCCCGCTGTACCCACGCCGATGTTTTCGAGTTCTCACTTTCACACAAAAAGAATCGGGGCCGAACATCTATTTCCCGTTTCAGCAATTCGAATATTTCGGGATCGGAATCAAGGCATTTCAAAAAGAACATTAATGGCCGCATGCCTTGCTCTTCCATTTTGTTTCTCAAAATACGCACTTTATCAAAGTCCTTGTTCGAATGGGACAAAAACACCCATATCTCATCGTTGTTTTTCTCAAAATCGTTCATGTCTATCGGATGCAAATATAAACCCACTGCCGGAGGCGGCAGTGGGTCGGGAATGGGGTATATACGGGGTTACTCGGAGACGGTCTTCAGCTCTATCGTGGCGCTCTTGAGGCCTTTGCCGGAGACGGTGAGACGGCCGGTGCCGGGCTGGTCTTTGGCCTGCACGGCGACCACGAGCATGCCGCTGAATGTGGTCATGTGCGGCTGGTGGAACAGCTCCAGCGAGGTGGGGTCGCCGTTGCAGGCGGCCCGGTAGCCGAGTGCTCCGGTGACCTTGAAATCGAGGGGCAGGGCGGCGTCGGGACAGGGGTTGCCGTTCTTGTCGAGTATCTGCACGGTGACGTAGGCCAAGTCTTCGCCGTCGGCCGTGAGCCGGGTACGGTCAGCCGTGAGGGCAATGCGGGCGGGCTTGCCGGCGGTGCGCATCTCTTTTTCGGCAACGGGTTGGCCTTGTTCGTCGTAGGCGACCACTTTGACGGTGCCGGGTTCATAGCGGGTGTCCATCCACATGAGGCGGTAGCGCTGCTGCCGTTTGAACTGTGCGGTGGAGAGGGAATCGGCACTGTTTTCGGCAGTGACGGTGAGGTCTTTGGTGCGGCGACCCTGCGACTTGCCGTTGATGAAGAGTTCGGCCGACGGGTAGTTGGTGTAGACGAACACGGGGGTTATCTCGCCTTCCCGGCCGGGCCATGTCCAGTGCGGCAGCAGGTGGAGGGTCTCTTCGTCGGGGTTCCAGTGGCTGCGGTAGAGGTAATACCGGTCTTTGGGCAGTCCGGCGAGGTCGATGATGCCGAAGAGGGAGGCGTGGCTGGGCCAGTCGGTATAGTACGGGGTGGGTTCGCCGAGATAGTCGAAACCGGTCCAGACGAACTCTCCGATGCACCAGTCGTTGTCTTCGTGCCAGATCCAGTCGTCTTCGGGCAGGTTGGACCAGCCGCAGTGTTCTACGTCGTAGGAGGAGGACTGGTGGTCGTCGTACTTGCGCATGGCCTGCCGCTCAACGGGGAATTTGTACACGCCCCGCGAACTGACGGTGGATGCGGTCTCGCTGCCGAGTATAATCTGCTGGGGGAGTTTCCGGTAGTTTTCGGGGTATTTGAAGGGTCGGTAGTTGAATCCGGCGACATCCATGACGGCGGCCATGTTGTTGCCGACAACGGCGTCGGGGGCGTCCATTCCCTGCGTCACGGGACGGGTGGGGTCTTCCCGGTGGCAGATGTCCTGCAACATGCGGGAGATTTTCTGCCCTTCGCCGCCGTTCCACTGCTCGGTGACTTCGTTACCGACGCACCACATGACGATGCTGGGGTTGTTGCGGTAGTGGCGCACGAGGTTGGTCAAATCCCGTTCGGCCCATTCGTCGAACACTTTGTGATAGCCGTTGGCCATTTTGGCGGCTTTCCATTCGTCGAACGACTCGGCCATGAGCATCATGCCCATTTCGTCGCAGGCGGCGACGAGTTCGGGGGCGGGCATGTTGTGCGAGGTGCGTATGGCGTTGCAGCCCATATCTTTGAGGATGCGTATCTGACGGCGCACGGCGGCATCGTTGACGGCTCCGCCCAGCGGGCCCAGATCGTGGTGGTTGCAGACGCCTTTGAACTTGGTCATTTTCCCGTTCAGGAAGAAGCCTTTGCCGGGAACTATTTCCAGCGTGCGTATGCCGAAGCGGGTGGTGTACTCGTCTTTGAGTTGTTCGTCGCCGTATATCCGGGAAACGGCGGTATAGAGAACGGGGGTTTCGGGGCTCCACAGTTCGGGGTCGGCCACAGCGAATTCCTGTTCGAAACGGGTGTCGTCGTAAAGGCTCAGCAGGTCATCGGCAACGGCTACGACTTTCCCGGTTTTGTCTTGTATCTCGGTACGGATGCGGTAGCGGCTCCTGTCGTCTCCGTCGGGGGTCTCCCATGTGGTGTTTATGCATACTTTGGCGTATTTTCCGGTGACGACAGGGGTGGTGACCTGTGTGCCCCATACGGGTACATGGACGGCGTCGCTGACGATGAGATGCACGTTACGGTAAAGCCCGGCGCCGGGATACCAGCGGGAGGATTCGCGCTCGTTCTCCAGCCGCACGGCGAGCTGGTTTTTCTGCCCGGCCTTGAGATAGGGGGTGGCGTCGAAATGGAACGAGTTGTAGCCATAGGGCCAGTATCCGACTTCGTGCCCGTTGAGGTAGACACGGGCATGGCTCATGGCTCCGTCGAAAACGAGGGTGGCTTTTTTCCCTTCTTCAAAGGCGGGGGCCTCGAAGGTGAGGCGATACCACCCTACTCCTACAAAGGGAAGGCCGCCGGTGCGCCCGGCGTGTTCGAGGGCTTCCTGCTGGCCGTCCTGCACGATAGCCATCTCCTGCTTGTCGTTGTCGATACTGAAGGGGCCGTATATGGCCCAGTCGTGGGGTATGGTGACTTCCTGCCATTGA
>JAFLRV010000088.1 GCA_022511245.1 Coprobacter sp. | reverse complement strand
GACCCGAATTGCCGCCATTTCCCCGAAATGTTACAGAATTTTGTACATACGGCAGAACCTATGGGTGAATTTTGTTGGTGGGAGACCTGGGACGAAAATTCAGTTAAAGAGGAACACCGTCAGCTGGCTCGTCTGGCTCGTCGCATTGCGCAGGAAGGTAAGACCGACAATCCGGCGATGTGGTACTATACGGCAGCGTTTATAGAAGACCTCGACGGACACACGGCCGAAGCATCGAAACTGCTGGCCAAAGCCGAGCAGTCGCACGGTACGAAGGTTATCAAAGAGTCGGTCAAGGTGATGCGCATCTATCTGGATGCCAAACTGATGCCATACAATCAAGCTTATGAAAACCGGTTGTTCAAGCAGTTACAATGGCTCGACCGAAAGATTGCCGACAATATCACTCCCCAAGTGCGTGAACAGACATCAGATAGTTTCTATTATTTGCAAGCCAATATCAATTACTACTATTGGAATGATATGATGCGCCGCATTATTCTGGCAGAAGTCTGCCCGCGCATGATTCGTGCAGGAAAGCCTGTTCGTGCATTGCAACTGGCCAATATGGCGGACAACCGATTGTTAGGATTAGTGGATTGCAAAACCTATTGGACAGTTCACGACGGGACGACATATCGAGATGAGTTAGTTACCTGCTCTATGCGCAAATACCGCCGAAACAAAGATACCTGGTCGCCCGACTACTCCAACTCGTTTTTCGAAATGATCGACAGTCTCGGAGTCGATAATGCAATAGCGTATCGCAACCGTATAAAACGACCTCTCAACTCTTTCGACCGCTTTCTGAACAAGCGAGGTTATGTCGATATGGAATATATCAATGATATTGTCGGCACACAATGCCTGCGCACCTTGCGCTATGGCGATGCGGTTGCCTATCTCGGGCAGATTAGCCGCTCGTTTGAAGGACATCTGAACACCGAGATTTATTGGGACCCCTTCTCGCACAAGCCGCAAAAGATAACCGACAAGTCCGATTTCAAGTATCGGTTTGCCCGTGAAATGTGGATGTTGGAACAGGAGATGAAGACAGCGTCCGACCCCGACCGCCGGGCCGAAGCCATGATACGCTATGCGACGGGTATGTGCAATTCATTTGACCGGTGCTGGTCGCTGACCCAATACTATCGCGGCAAAAACTATTGGGGGCAGGTGCAGGAGAAACGCGACTGGGAGAATGAGCCAGAAGCGATTAAAGCAAGGAAACGTTCCATGGAGTTGTTCCAAACTGCCTGCAGGCTTTTTACCGACCGTGAACTTGCCGCCAAAGCACTATACGAATGCAACCAATATCGCACTGTCGCAGAAAAGTATCCCGATACCGAAATGGGTGAATATGTACGTGGACACTGTGACAATCTTAGGGATTATGCCCTGTTAGGAGTGTTACGGTAACCCGATACTCAGTAATCCGCCGTAAGGGGTCAGTTTCGAGAAAGCGTTTTCAAAGGTATATAACCCGGCATAAATACCGGCAGCCAGCAATACGCCTCCATGTGCAAATACCAAAACCCGGTGGACATCCCGCCGGCGCAGGTCATCTAAAAAACGGGCGACCCGCTGACATTGTTGCCGGAAACTCTCCCCTCCGGTAGGACTGACATTCAGCCAGTCATCGAACCAACGCTGCAACTGAACGTCGGTAATATCATCGAACCGTTTCATCTCCCACGCACCGAAATCCAGTTCCAGCAAACGGTCATCGGTCTGCACAACGGTCTCATATCCGCAAGCAGAGGCCAACCGGGTGCAACGGCTCAACGGACTGCTCCAGACCTCATCGAACGTCTCTCCGAGCAATAACTGCCGTACTTTCGCAGACTCCTGCGGAAAGGTGGACTGAAGCGGTACATCGCTCCGGCCGTAACAGGTCCCTTTCGGGACATCGACGGAAGTATGCCGGATAAACCAAATCTCTGTCATACCGTAAAAGCGCAAATAGTCAAGTACAACGAAAGTTCGCACAGCAGCAGCAAGGCACCGCAGCAATCGCCCGTATAACCGCCGATACGCCGGTACATCATTCCGATTAAGATACCGAATACCGCTGCGGCAACCGGCACAGCACTCCACCATACCGGTTGAAAAAAGAGCACTGCCGGCAACAATCCGAACGGGAGGGCCAACATATATCCGGACACGCCCATGCGCCGGTACACGGTTCCGTTTTTACTTTCTCCGGCAGGGCGGGCGTAAGGCAGTATATTTACCACTTGTGAAGCCATAAGTTTGGCCAAAGGGTCGACCGAGAGTATGGCGGCCAAAAGGATGTCCAGCGGCATGGAAGCCAGTGTGGGTATCAAAACAAAAAAATAGACCATCAGCCCGATAACGCCGTAAGCCCCGATGCGGGAATCTTTCATGATTTCTAACGTACGCTCCCGGCTGCAACCTCCACCGAACCCGTCGAAAAAGTCGGATAATCCGTCTTCGTGCATCGCTCCGGTCAAGAACAATCGGGCTCCCAATGCCAATGCCACAGCGACTGTCGCAGGCAACAACTGCGCACACAGCCACAATACTCCGGCCGTGACTCCGGCCGTGAGCCAGCCGACAGCGGGCCATCCTTCCACTGCTGCCGCATAACAGGCATCCGGAATACGGCGCAACCGCCAGAATGGAAGCCGGGTGAGCATCGTAAAGGAGGCCATGAGAGTATCTGCAATTTTCATATTTCAGAAATATTTAGTCACGTTTTCGGCTTCGAAGGTATCCATATCGTTAATCATACGCACGGCCGATTCTATAATGGGATAGGCACATACGGCTCCGGAACCTTCGCCCAACCTCAATCCGAGCGAGAGGACCGGGTCGGCGTCCATGCTGGCCAGCAAACGGGCATGTCCAGACTCATCGCCTTTATGGCAAAAGATGGCATATTCCTTGACTTCGGGATACAGCCGGGAGGCCACCAGCATACAGGCCGTCATAATGAAACCGTCGACCAATATGACCATCCGGCGTTCGGCGGCCTGCAACATCGCCCCCACTGCCATAGCCATCTCGAAACCGCCGAAACGGCACATCACTTTTACCGCATCGTTGGAGGGTGCTGTCCAGTTCTCTGCCGCCTGCCGCAGAATCTCGTATTTGTGCCGTACTCCGGCCGAATCGAGACCACTCCCCGCCCCTACGCAATCGGACAAAGGAATACCGGTCAGATAGTGCATGCACATGGCCGAAGAGGAGGTGTTGCCGATTCCCATTTCTCCGAAAGAGATGACATTGCAGCCATCGGCAAATGCCCGGTCGACCAATTCGGCCCCCGTTTCGACACAACGGTCAAATTCGGACTCGGTCATGGCATCTCCGTAAAGAAAATCGGAGGTTCCCCGGCGAATCTTGCGGTCTATGACCCCGCAGCCGGCCGGCAGTTCGGCATCGACTCCGGCATCGACAACCTGAAAAACAAAACCGTGCTGGCGGCACAGAAAGCCCACACCGGAACCTTCGGGATGACGGACAAAATGCAATACCTGCTGGGCTGTGACTTCTCGTGGGGAGCAACTTACGCCTTGCCGCTCGATTCCGTGATCGGCCGCAAAAAGAATATTGTAAGGCCGTACCAGACGGGGGGCGGACGTCTGCTGAATCAAACATATCTGCAAACACAACTGTTCGAGACGGCCTAAAGCACCACGAGGTTTGGTCAGGTTGTCTATCTGCGCCTGCAAGGCAGGTACAGCGGATTTATCGGGGGATGTAATCGAAAAAGTTTTCATTTTATGCGCATGGGTATACCGCTTATCATCATAATGACCTCATCGGCCAAGCGGGCAATATACTGGTTTATAAATCCTTGCAAATCGGCAAATCGGCGTTGCACGGCATTGACCGATATACCGCCGAGACCGACTTCGTTCGTAACGAAAATATATTGGGCATCGTGTCGGGTAAACCGGTCGAATTCCTGCTCCATCGCCGTTTTGGCTTTGTCGATATCGCCATCACAGGCCATAAAAAAATTGGTGCACCACAGGGTTACGCAATCGACCAACACGGTACGGCCCGTCATGTCCAAAGAACCCAACCGGAGTTCTTCTTCCACCGTTGTCCATTGTGCACCCCGTCGCTGCCGGTGTCGTGCTACACGCTGACAAAATTCGGCGTCGTTTTTGTCGACATGCGCCGTGGCAACATAGACCGGATGTTCGGCCAACGTCAATGCCCGACTTTCGGCATAGGCGCTTTTGCCTGAACGCTGGCCGCCTGTTATCAATAATATTCGTTTCATTTCATTGGCGAGTAACCACTCCTTTTAACAGGAGCAAAGATAGCCCAAATATTTTCAAAAAAAGCATACTTTTATTCAGAATTATCCAACCGGGCTATCCGGGAGTCGATGTATTCGGTAATGGAAGATTCGTCATCGGGATGAAACCAACTGATTGTATCGTCTTTCTTAAACCAAGTCAACTGCTTTTTGGCATATACCCTCGTATTGCGCTTTATTTTCTCTACCGCCTGCTCAAAGGTGTATTCTCCGGAAAGAAAGGCAAACATCTCTTTGTAACCTACCGTATTCAGCGCATTGCAATCCCGATAACCGTACACGCTGCGCACTTCATCGAGCAATCCGTCGGCAATCATCTGCTCTACCCGGCCGTTGATGCGGGCAAACAGCTCTTCCCGGTTCCGGTTCAGCCCCACTTTTACAATCTGGAAATCGCGCTCTTTCACCCGGTGGGTACGCAACTCGGAATAAGGCCGGCCGGTCATGTAACAAACCTCCAAAGCGTGTATGACCCGTTTGGGATTCTTCAAATCGACTTGGGTATAATAGACGGGGTCAAGTCGCTCCAATTCTCTCCACAACGCTTCCAATCCTTCGGCCCGGTATTTTTCCACAGTGTGCTGCCGCACTTCATCGGAGATGGTGGGAATGTCGTCGATACCCTTGCACACGGCATCGATATACATCATCGAACCGCCACTCATAAGAACGACATCGTGAGTCTTAAACAGCCGGGAAAGCAATCCGACAGCTTCTTCTTCGTAGCAAGCGGCACTGTAATACTGCTGCAAATCGAGCGTACCGACAAAATAGTGCGGGATACCGTCCATCTGCTCCGGAGTAGGCGCAGCTGTTCCAATAAGCAGACGGCGATACAGCTGTCGGCTGTCGGCCGAAAGTATCGGAGTGGCATAACGCCGGGCTAACCGGAGAGACAGCTCGGTCTTCCCTACTCCGGTAGGCCCCAACAGAACAACCAGCGTTTTAGCCATATTTCGGGATAACGAACTTATTTCTCTGCCGTGAGTCTGGCAATCTGAACAACCACCTCTTTGGCCTTTTCCATCGACTGAACGGGAACAAATTCGTACCGTCCGTGAAAATTCAGACCACCGGCAAATATATTGGGACAAGGCAATCCTTTGAAGGAAAGCTGCGCACCGTCCGTACCGCCACGCACCGGTTTCACAACCGGTTTTACTCCGGCCGCCTCCATCGCTTCACAAGCCAAATCGACAATATACATTACCGGTTCGACCTTTTCCCGCATATTGTAATACTGGTCTTTGATTTCCAGACTGGCACAATCGGGGAACTCTTTGTTTATCTTGCGGGTCAGGTGCTCAAACTCTTTTTTGCGCCGCTCGAAACGGTCCCGGTCATGGTCTCGGATGATATAGGTCAATACGGTCTTTTCAACGGTTCCTTCAAACGATATCAGATGATAAAAACCTTCGTAACCCTCAGTGTGTTCAGGCGTCTCCCAGCGGGGCAGCATAATGGCATACTGATTGGCGACACGGATAGAGTTAATCATTTTATGCTTGGCATATCCCGGATGTACGTTGCGTCCTTTAAACGTAATGCTGGCGACAGCGGCATTGAAGTTTTCGTATTCCAACTCGCCGATTTCGCCGCCGTCGAGCGTATAGGCCCATTGGGCTCCGAACTTCTTCACATCGAATTTGTGAGCTCCTTTGCCGATTTCTTCATCAGGGGTAAAGGCAATGCGAATTTTTCCATGCTTGATTTCGGGATGCTGAATGAGATATTCCATAGCAGAAATAATCTCGGCGATACCGGCTTTGTCATCGGCTCCCAATAAGGTTTTTCCGTTCGTTACAATCAAATCCTGACCGACATAATGCAACAGTTCGGGAAACTCATCCGTTTTCAGCACTACATTTTCATCTTCGCACAAAACAATGTCTTTGCCATCGTAATTTTTAACGATACGGGGCGAAACATGTCGTCCCGACATATCGGGACTGGTGTCGAGATGGGCGATAAATCCGATGACAGGAACATCTTTGTCGGTATTCGACGGAAGAGAGGCCATCAGGTAACCGTTCTCGTCGAGAGAAATTTCGGTCATGCCTATTTTTTGCAACTCTTTTTCCAGTTCACGGGCAAAAATCATCTGTCCCGGTGTACTCGGAGTCATGTTGGTCAATTCGTCTGACTGGGTGTCAAAACTAACGTAGTGCAGAAAACGATTGGTCAAGTCCATATATGTGTGTTTTTAACGTTATATTTTCACTTTTTAATCCATGTAGTCATCATCCGAAGTCAAATAACGGTATGCCTTCAGATATTTTGTATATCGATTCGCCATATCGGGAGACATTTCGTCAAGCCTCATTACATCCAGATTGTCTTCCAAATCGTGAATTTTGACAATGCGGCCCAAAGGATTCCGTTTGGCTCGGGCCACAAATTCGTCATAAGTCTCCCCTTCCCGCTTGGTGACAGACAATATCCCGTCGATAATATAGGAGGGAAATCCTTCCTCCATAAGATACTCCGGCGTAACGTCGGTATCTTCAATCGTATCGTGCAACAAGGCAACAATCTTCGCATCATCGGTCTTGCAGCGCATAGCCACACGCATGGGATGCTGGAAATAAGCGCAATTCATCTTGTCGCGCTGGCCACAGTGACGGGTAACGCAAATGAACGCCGCTTTATCCAATAACTCTGCTAAATCTTCTTTTGTCATATGCTCGGCTTAAATATCCGGACGGAAAATATAATTTAAGGTTTGTATCATCCACCGCACAAAGGTAGTAATTTTTTGCGTACCTTTGTACGGTATTTTTACCATATAACAGAAATTTTTCATGGCAAAGAAAAAAAGAAGATCTCGAAATACAAGACAAAACAAATCAATGGATTATTTGGCCATTGTGGTCTGGGTCATCTTTATTCTCATACTGCTCTATTGCTTCAGAGAACCCATCAAAACATTCTTTTCCCGACTGGGAAACAAAGAGAATGTTGAAAATACCGAAGATTCGGGACGAATAAAATATCACATCGTTGCCACCGATTTGGAAATACCAGCTCCGTTGAAAGACCGGGCCGAACAAAAGATTCGTCATACAGGATATACGGTTTCGTATAACAAACAATGGAAAATACCCAACTGGGTGGCATATGAACTGACTCCGGACGAACTGAACGGCAATGCCAAACGCACCAACAAATTTACGGTCGACCCGATGGTAAAAGGTGTAAGCGCCACGAATACCGACTATACCCGCTCCGGATTGGATCGGGGACATATGGCTCCGGCAGGAGACATGACATGGGACGAAACGGCCATGCAGGAATCCTTTTACTTTTCGAACATGTGTCCGCAGGAGCCGGGACTGAATCGGGGCGTATGGAAAAGTCTGGAAGAAAAGGTTCGGGACTGGGTGACCATAGACAGTACTTTGTACATCGTTTGCGGCCCACTGTCGGAAGAGAAAGACAAAACTATCGGTAAAAACAAAGTAAAAGTACCGCACGGCTTCTACAAAGTGATTCTGGCTCCCTGGACAAGCACCCCCAAAGGCATTGCGTTTATCTTTGCCAACAAGAACGAAAAGAACCGGCTCGAAACGTATGCCGTCCCTATCGACAGCGTGGAAACGCTTACGGGTATAGATTTCTTTCCCTCTCTTCCCGACGAACTGGAAGAGGAAATAGACTCGACCGTACGCATCGAAGACTGGAACTTTTAACGAATACAAATGTCATGACAGCAAACGACACCATATGCGCTGTATCTACAGCTCCGGGAACAGGCGGAATTGCCGTAATACGCATCAGTGGCAAAGATGCGATATCCATTACCGATACGATATACCGGTCGGGGAAAAAAGAGGGCAAAATATGCACTCAAACACCATATACCCTTAGTTACGGACACATCGAAGATGAAACAGGCCGGATAATCGATGATGTCGTCGTGGCTCTTTTTCGGGCGCCCCGCTCTTTTACCGGAGAAGATGTCGTAGAAATATCGTGTCACGGGTCGATATACATCCAGCAGCAAATCATTGCGCTGCTCATTCGGAAAGGTTGCCGGGCGGCTCTGCCCGGAGAGTTCACACAGCGGGCTTTTGAAAACGGGAAAATGGACCTTTCGCAGGCCGAAGCCGTAGCAGACCTCATCGCCTCTTCGTCAGAAGCATCGCACCGGTTGGCCATCAATCAGATGCGGGGCGGATTCAGCCGGGAATTGGCCCGATTGAGAAACCGGCTGCTCGATTTCGTATCTTTGGTCGAACTCGAACTCGATTTCAGCGAAGAGGAAGTCGAATTTGCCAATCGGGTACAACTGAAAGAGATGGCTGTCCAAATCGAACAGGTCATTCGCCGGTTAGCAGAATCATTCAGCGTAGGGAATGTCATTAAAAACGGTTTACCAGTTGCCATCATCGGAGAAACCAATGTCGGCAAATCGACCCTGCTGAACCGATTGTTGCACGAAGACCGGGCATTGGTATCGGATATTCATGGAACAACCCGAGACGTAATAGAAGACACGTTTAACCTGCAAGGAGTAACATTCCGGTTTATCGACACAGCCGGCATCCGTGAAACGCAGGACACAATCGAAAGTATGGGCATTGAACGGACTTTCCAAAAGCTGAAACAAGCCGCTATCGTACTTTGGGTGGTTGACGCCACCCGTCCGGTACGGGAAATAGAAGAATTGAGCCACCGTATCCTGCCGATGTGCGAGGACAAAAAACTGATACTGGTATTCAACAAAATAGATTGTCTGATTAAAGCCGAAAAAGAGGAAAAAGAAAAATTCGCCTCTACCCTTCCCGGAATAGAGTACATTTTCATCTCCGCCAAAGAAAATGAATATCTCTCTGCCCTTGAAAACCGGCTGGTACAAGCGGCACAGATTCCTCAAAATCAAGAAAACGATGTTATCGTTTCCAATGTCCGGCATTACGAAGCCCTTACCCGGGCTCACACCGCTATCCTGCGAGTGTTGCAAGGTCTTGAAACGGGAATATCCGGAGATTTCCTCTCGCAAGATATCCGGGAGTGCATGCACTATTTGGGCGAAATCACCGGTCAAATTACCTCAGACGATATTCTCCATACAATCTTCAGCCGGTTTTGCGTGGGAAAGTAAGGCTAAATTTTTGATTTCGCGAGTATCTGGGCATTTATATCTATGCCCGCCCTGCCAACGAGGCCGAACGCA
>JAFLRV010000087.1 GCA_022511245.1 Coprobacter sp. | reverse complement strand
GAATCGTCACCCATTGGTCGTTTTCATATTTAAAATAGACGTTTACGTCGATACGTTCGATAGAGGTACGTTCCACGACTGTGGTCAAATAGCCTTCGTCATTGGTCTCGCACACACCGCGCGCCACCGACCCGCTTTCGGAAAGGGTATTCCCCACCCGATATCCGACCATGCAATAATCGTTCTGTTTGCCGACCATGTCAGTTAAAGCCTTACCCAATACGGCAAAACTGTCGCGACCATAAAAATCATCGGCATTGATAACGGCAAATGGTTCTTTGATGACATCTTTACCCATCAAGACGGCATGGTTGGTTCCCCAAGGTTTAACCCGGCCTTCGGGACAGGTGAATCCTTCGGGCAAATCATTGATGGACTGGAAAACCAGTTCTACAGGTATATGATTTTCATACTTGCTCAAAACGATGCGACGGAAATCGGCTTCGAAATCCTTGCGGATTACAAATACGACTTTTCCAAATCCGCCACGAATGGCATCGAAAATAGAATAATCCATAATTGTCTCCCCGTTGGGACCCAGACCGTCGAGTTGTTTTAACCCGCCGTAACGACTACCCATACCGGCAGCCAAAACAAAAAGTGTAGGTTTCATTCTTGTCAGATTTAAATTATTATATGATTATTTACTGATATATTCCGTTCTTATTTCAACGGCTAAATTACACATTTTAAAATGAAAAAAGATATCCTGCCAAATGATTTTTTACGGTTAACACATTTTGGTTAATATCGTTAAATAACAAAAATCCGAGAGAAAAAACAGTTCCAACATTTTTTTTATTCGAAAAAAAACATTTCATTTGTAATCGACAAATTAATTTATTTACTTAACCCTAAAATGCAAAAGCCTATAGGATATAACATTACGCTTGATTAAACAACTAAAAAAGAGGTAATGGATAATAATTTATTATCGCAACCGGATGAAACGCTGGTTAGCTTATATGCCAAAGGTAATAATGAGGCTTTTGATATTCTGTTGAACCGTCACAAGGACAGGATATATTCCTACATCTATTACATTGTACACAATCGCGATTTGGCCGACGATATCTTTCAGGAGACATTCGTGAAAGCGATTATGACGATACGTCAGGGCCGATATACCGAAAATGGGAAATTTCCGGCATGGATAACCCGTATCGCCCACAATCTGATTATCGATTATTACCGCCAGGAAAAGAGCGAGAATCAGATTTCGAACGATGAACTCAGCGCCGACATATTCAACAACAAGGATTTGAGTGAAGGAACGGTAGAGGACTATATCGTCAAGAATCAAATCGATGCGGACATACGCAAACTGATTAAAACACTGCCCGACAATCAGAAGGAAGTTCTCATCATGCGTTATTACAAAAATATGAGCTTCAAAGAGATTGCCGATGCGACAAAAGTCAGTATAAATACGGCTCTGGGACGTATGCGGTATGCCATTCTGAATATGCGCCGTCTGGCCGAAGAAAACAATATCGCACTTACCTTGTAAAAAAAGGCTTGCAGATACAATAATACGGCTTTCGGGACGTTCTTTAGGTAAACAAACATCTATAACCTGGTTGCCTATGGATAAAAAAACTACTCCCCAACGTATTACATCTGAAAAAACATCGACTGAAAATCCGGGTCCGGCCCAACTTACACTGGCCATTATCAGACAGTTTGCCCGTTCGTATGTTTTTGAAGCCCGATTGCCGCAAAAAGTCAACGGCTATGTGCTCAACTGATTAAAAACAATCGGATATTCCCGAATCACAAGACACCTTAAAAAAGACGTATATCTCCCGACGCTTTTTTAAGGTGTTTTTGTTTCTATTTTTCTGGTATTCCTTTTTATTATTCGAGGTTTCCTCCTATATTTGTAGTGGAAAAAGTCATGATTACCGTTTATTATGAATCATAAAATAGCTCCTTCTTTGTTGTCGGCCGATTTCGGAAATTTGCAGGCCGAAATAGATATGGTAAACCGAAGTGAAGCCGACTGGCTGCACATCGATGTTATGGACGGGGTATTCGTCCCGAATATATCTTTCGGGTTTCCGGTTCTTGAATATGTCAAAAAACTCTCCCAAAAACCGCTGGATGTGCATCTGATGATTACCCAGCCCGAAAAATTCGTCAAAGAGGTCAAAGCTATCGGTGCATTTATGATGAACATCCATTATGAAGCGTGTATCCATTTGCACCGTACCATACAGCAAATCAAAGAGGCGGGCATGCAAGCCGGCGTAACCCTGAATCCCTCTACCCCGATATCGTTACTGGAAGATATTGTCAGCGATGTAGATATGGTTCTTCTTATGTCGGTCAATCCCGGATTCGGCGGTCAGAGATTTATCGAACATTCGGTTGAAAAGGTTGTCAGGCTGCGGGAAATGATTGACAAAAAGAATGCCCGGACGCTTATCGAGGTCGACGGCGGAGTCAATCTGGAAACCGGGAAACGGCTGGTCGAGGCCGGAGCAGATATTCTGGTAGCCGGAAATGCTGTTTTCAAGGCTGAAAATCCGACTGAAATGATTCACCGCCTGAAACAGTTGTAAAACAGCTGACACCCAAAGAATCTGTCCGGTCTCCGGACTGGATAGAAACAGATATAACCCGTCCATTTTATCAGATGTGACGTGTTCTTAGCGGTTCATTGACCGAATATGCATTATGCAAAGTGCTCCTTTTATTCGACTGACCGTCCCGTTTATCATCGGCATCTGTATCCAAGACTTCCGGCCTACAGCCGAACTGCCTTTGGCATGCGTCCTGTGGGCCGTTGCCGCTCTTTTATGCGGAATTATTCCCCGAAATGCCGTTGTCCGATTCCGGTTGCGCCCGGCATTTGGCATATCCGTATTTTTGTTTTTCTGTGCCGCCGGCATGTTTTCCGTACAGCTCCGGCAACAGCTGGAGGCTCCTCTGCCGGACGGATATACCCGATGCATTGCCCGCATCGATGACAACAAGGGAGAAAAAGGCCGGTCGATTGCCTGTACGGCCACGATAAAACAACTCATCGCCCCCGAACAAAAATATCGCCGTTGCGAACAAAAAATACAACTCTATTTTCAACCGAACAGTTCATCGCGGGCCCTGATTCTCGGAGATTATATCATTTTCACCCCGAACCTTTCACCGGTAAGCAACTCATCCAATCCCGAAAGTTTCGACTATGCGTCTTATGCCCGCCGAAAAGGGATATTATACAGTCAGTATCTGCCGGAACAATCCTGGAGACGGCTCGGACATTTACCTGAAAAAAATTTAAAAGCAAAAGCGTTGCAATACCGGAACGGGTGGATTAATCTTATTTCCGGCATGCCGTTACAAGAGGAAAGTCTCGCTCTTTTAAACGCTTTGCTTTTAGGAAATACCGATATGATTACATCTCATCGAAGAGAAGCGTTCTCGGAGGCCGGACTGTCGCACATTCTGGCGGTCAGCGGACTGCATACCGGTATTATATGGTGGTTGCTGGCCGGGCTTTTCTATCCGCTGACCCGACTGAACCTGTCCCGGCTGAGATATCCTTTCCTAATTGCCGGATTATGGGTTTATGCGTTTGTTACCGGGCTGTCGCCGTCTGTCGTACGGGCATGTATCATGGCCACATTTATTCTGACCGGTTCTTTAATCCGCAGAAAAGTCAATCTGCTGAACTCTCTTTTTGCAGCGGCATTTTTCATGCTACTGTATCAGCCTTATTATCTTTTCGATATCGGATTCCAGCTCAGTTATCTTGCCGTTCTGTCTATTGCGTTGTTTTACCCGGTTATCGCCCGAAAGGTCATGGGAAAATCCGCTTTCAGAAATAAGATTGCCGGAATTTTAACGGTCTCTCTGGCGGCTCAGATCGGCACGCTGCCTGTCGCCGCTTATTATTTCCATACGGTTCCGATACTTTTTCTCTTTACGAATATGCTGGTTGTTCCTCTGCTGCCGATTATTTTAGGTGTGGGTATTCTGACTTGCACAGCGACCGGTCTGCATTTTCATCTTTCGTGGCTATACCATCTTACGGATGCATTATTGCACTACGTAATCTCTGTTACCGAGCATACCTCCTCCCTACCCGGCCATGTATGGCATGTATGGCTCGAACCCCGCCATTTGATTTTGTATGGCGGAATATTGTATTTCCTTTATCATGCTGTTGCTTTGCGAAAAAAGAGACACATCGTATTCGGATGGATATTTGCCCTGTTTTTCCTGATATACGACACCATCGTCCCGCTGAAAAGAGTATCAACCGGGTGGATTGTCTATCAGGACAACACCCAGACCGTTCTTCATTTTATCGACCGAAAAAACAATTTTCTGTACAGTCCCGATTCTGTTGCCGACTACGAATCCATTCGAAAAACCTCATCCAATTTCCGGATTAAAAACCGACTCCCGGAACCGGTCGCCGCAACTGATACGCTGCTCTCCGGAAATTTGTTTATCCGGCGGCCGTACATCTTTTTCGACCATAAACGGATACTGGTGCTCGATTCTGTCTCCTGGAGAAACAAAACTTCGGAATATCACCTGCCGCTCGATTATGTTGTCATAACTTCTGCATACAAAGGCCGGATTGCCGACCTGCAACCGCTGTTCTCTATCAAACAGGTTATTATCCCGGCGAATATCTCTTACTTTAAAAGTTACGGGCTGGAGCGCGAATGCCGACAACTGCATATTCCGTGCCATGCCGTTCGCAGCGCAGGGGCATGGGTCGAGGTCCGGTAAGCGACAGTTAAAATTCGACAGACAGCCGAAGGTTAAACTGTCTTGTTGTCAGATAATTGGGGACAGCATACTGGTCTCCGTACACGTCAGTCACCCAATAATAGGAGTTTACATTACTGATATTTAACAAATTGAATATATCCAACCCGATCCAGATACTTTTAAAGTTCTTGAAAAATCCCCGACTCATAAAACGGTCTTCTCCGCCAACAAGCAACCGGGATGCTCCAATGTCGACCCGCCGATACGGGGTGGTACGGAAATATCCGGACTGCCGTCCCAGCTTGGGAGAGCCGATAGGCAACCCGTCGGACCAAATCGCTCTCAAATTAAATTTATATTTGGGGAAGCGGGGGACATAATCCTGGAAGAACAGCGCCACACTATACCGCTGCTCCGTAGGGCGAGGCACTGTTATGCCATTTATTGTTTCACGGGCCGACATGAGCGAAAAACTGAGCCAGGAATCGGTTCCGGGCACAAACTGTCCGAACAGTTTCATATCCAATCCGGCGGCGTATCCTTTCGATTCGTTGTGGCCGGAATACCATATTTTGACATTATCCACCTCATAAGGGATAAGATTATCGAGCTTTTTATAATAAAGTTCGGCCGTAAATTTAAAAGGCCGGTCAATCGCCCGGAATGAAAAATCCTGTCCCAGAACGAAATGTATCGAACGTTGCGACTTGATATTCCGGTTCAGTTCGACAACCAGGTTATTGCGCCCGTCCCGCACGGTATCCCGGAGCTCTTTATAGAATGGAGCCTGATAGTATATACCGGTAGCAAAACGCAAGGTCAGCCGTTCTTCTTTGGCCGGGATATAGCCGACCGAAACACGGGGACTGACAATGCACTCCCGATTGAAATCCCAGAATGACGCCCGGATACCGCCGGTGAAGGTAAACAAGCCGATTTTGCTGCGCAACCGATAGGTATCCTGGATGTAGGCCGACAGCCGGTTACTCTGCATATTCTGCCGGGAATTGAGGTTCGAAATCAACTCTAACCGACGGTCGAGATTGGGCATCGAATATCCGGCCGAATCCCTCATCTCCCACTCTCTTACTCTGTCGACAATCCGCTCCAACTGGTAGTTGGCACCCCATTTTATATCGTTTTGTCCTTTCCGGGTTGCTCCTTTAAATGCGATGGAAATGACACCGGCATTCAACCGGTTGCGGGCATGTTCGTGATAAGTCCCCACGCCCAATGTCCCGGCGGCGGCAGTCTCCGATGCTTCGCCCGACATATCCAATTCGTCCAGCCAATATTGTCCGGTAATGTCGTACCGCACATTTTCATTGGTGACGAATGCGGAGGCCAGCAGCGAAAAGGCGGTATTCTTATTCCGAAGATAGTCGAGCGACAGGGCTCCGAAAAAAGACTGGAAGTAATCTTTTTCCATTCCATCGAAATAGACTTTGAACTGCGTGGCCTGATTCGATGTTCCGAATTTCGTCGTGCGTTCCTGCGGGGTAAATTTATAGGTGTTGTTCGATATATTTCCTAAAAAAGAGAGTTTCCACTGCGGGGTAAATTTATAGGATATCAATGTCTGGTAATCGAAAAACGAAGGTTTGTACTCTCCTTTGGTATCCAAAGTGCTCAACAACGTGGAATTGGTCTTGAAACGAACGCCGTGCAGCTGGGAAAATCTGGAGGTGCTCTGCCCTATCGACGCGCTGGCTCCCAAAAAACTGGCTGAAACGGCGCCCTCGAAGGCTTCCGGCTGTTTATAGGTGATGTCCAGTACCGATGACATTTTATCTCCATATTCGGCCGAATATCCGCCGGAGGAGAATCCGATGCTCCCCACCATATCGGGATTGATAAAACTCAATCCTTCCTGCTGTCCCGACCGGACGGTAAGCGGACGGTAGACTTCTATACCGTTGACATATACGATATTTTCGTCAAAATTGCCGCCCCGCACCGAGTATTGTGAACTTAATTCGTTGCTTGAATTCACTTTCGCCATCGTCGTCAGCAGCGCCTCGACACTGCCGCCGGTCGCATCGGGCATCAGTTTCAAATCTTTGGAATCGATATGCTGCAATGTACTGGTTTGTTTGCGATGTTCCGAGACAACGACTTCCTTGATGGAACGGTCTATGGTATACAGGCGCACGTTCATCGTCACATCTCCTTCGGGTGAAAGCAAGGTCCTGTTTTCGGTCCGATAGCCCAGACAGGAATATACGACAACCACCGTATCGGCCGGCGTCACGTCCAGCTCATAATGCCCTTTCAGGTCGGTCATCGTGCCGGTCGTTGTCCCTTCGATGCGGATACTGGCCAGTTCTATTCCTTCGTTATTCGCATCGACGACCTGCCCCGAAAGTCTTATTTTTTTCTGAGCCTGCACCGTACATACACAAAATAAAAAAAGAAACAGTATGTATATTTTACTCCTCATTCTTCGATTCTGTAATACAATATAAACGGAGAAAATACGATTTCCGTATATTTCGGGAAACAGTTTATCCGGCCTAAAATGAGTTTTGTTAAAAAAAAGGCTATTTTTGTCTGTATAATACTTTTTATCTTATGGAATCATTGCATGAATTATTGATGCGCCGGAGAAGTATACGGAAATATACGGAAGAACCGCTCTCTCCGGAACAGGTTAAACTGATATTGGAAGCAGCGCTGATGGCGCCCTCGTCAAAACGGTCGACAGGGTGGGAATTTGTGGTGATTGAAGACCGGGAACAACTGGAAAAACTGGCTTGTTGCAAGGATTTCGGCGCCAAGCCTATCGCCGGAGCCGCATTGGCTGTCGTGGTACTGGCCGACCCGCTGAAAAGCGATGTATGGATCGAGGATGCCTCCATCGCATCGGTACTGATGCAACTGCAAGCCGAAGATCTGGGACTGGGCAGCTGCTGGATACAGATACGCAACCGCTTGACGGAAAACGGCCAGTCGGCAGAAGATTATGTACGGGAGATGCTCGGTATTCCATACCAGATGCAGGTCTTGTCTGTCGTTACGTTCGGGCACAAGAACGAGGAAAGAAAACCTTTCGACGAGGAAAAGATGATGTGGGAAAAGGTGCACATCGGCCAATGGTAAAACGACCGAACGATGAAAAGTGTTGTTATTATAGGGGCCGGTAATCTGGCGACCCATCTGGCAGCGGCCTTGCAACAGGCCGGATATGACATCCGGCAGGTGTTCAGCCGGACCGAAGAGTCGGCCTCCAGATTGGGTGAATGGCTGCATACGGCCTATACCACCGACATCGGGGCGATTCAGGACGACGCCGATTTCTATATCTTTGCCGTCAAGGATGCGGTGTTAAGGGAAACTATTACCCGAATCCCGTCCAATTCCGGTATCTGGATACATACGGCCGGAAGCATGCCTATGGAGGTATTTTCCGGACATGTCGCACATTACGGGGTCATATACCCGCTGCAAACGTTCAGCCGCTCCCGGCAAACAGACATGAAAAAGATTCCGTTCTTCATCGAAGCCTCCGATACCGAAACGCAGCATACCCTGTACGCCATCGCCCGACAACTCGGCCGCAACGTAAAAACGGCCACATCGGAGCAGCGCAAATATCTGCATTTAGCCGCTGTTTTCGCCTGCAATTTCACCAATCATCTCTATGCCGTTGCCGACCATATACTGCAACAGCACGGATTTGACTTCAGCGATATACAACCCCTCATCGACGAAACAGCGGCCAAAGTGCATGAACTCGCTCCGGTGGATGCCCAGACGGGACCGGCTGTAAGATATGATGAAAATATTTTGCAGGCACAAGCCGGGTTACTGGACGACGATACCGAAAGAGAACTCTATCTGCTGATAAGTAAAAACATTCATAAATATCATCAATCATTATGAGCCGGATAAACTACGACCTGACCAAAATAAAAGCATTTGTTTTCGATGTGGACGGTGTCCTTTCTGCGGATATGGTGCCGCTTCATCCCAACGGAGAGCCAATGCGCATGGTGAACATCAAAGACGGATATGCCCTGCAACTGGCCGTGAAGCTGGGTTATACGGTCTCCATTATATCGGGAGGACGGACCGAAGCGGTCCGCAAACGGTTCGCCGGGTTGGGTATCACCCATATCTATATGGGTTCCAGCATAAAAATAAACGATTACCGGGACCTGCTGAAAGAAACCGGATTACAACCTGAGGAGGTCATGTATATGGGGGATGATATCCCCGACTATGAAATCATGCAAGAGGCGGGACTGCCGGCCTGTCCGGCCGATGCGGTTCCCGAAATCAAAGAGATTGCGACTTATATCTCATACCGGAACGGTGGATGCGGATGCGGCCGTGACATCATAGAACAGGTGCTTCGGGCACAAAACCGATGGATGGCCGACGAAGCATTCGGCTGGTAAAAAACGCATTTATAAACCGAGTCAAACGCATTAAAACAAAAAACAGGATGTTGCATGACATCCTGTTTTTTTGTTTTACAAACATTTCTCTGTCATCTCTCAACCGAAACAGAAAAATGTATTTCATCATAACATTACTTTTGACCGCTCATCAGTTTTTTATTATACATACTTACTGCAATACAACTCCAGACAAGGCACAAAATATGAGTCACGATTAACCCCAGACCGAATGTGAATATTGCAACAATAATCTCTACGATAAGCATAATGATTCCTCCGATAACAGAGGAATAAAATAACCCGAAAGAACCGAAAAGGAATGTCAGAATCAGACCGATTCCCTGACTTTTCGGACTT
>JAFLRV010000086.1 GCA_022511245.1 Coprobacter sp. | reverse complement strand
AAAATAGGGCTGTCGATACACGACGATTTCAAAATGTTGCACAAACTCTCGGATTTCACGCCGCAGAATTTTATCGAACTGCAGGAATATGTGAAGAAATTCAACATACAGGATGCCAGTCTGCAAAAAATATATGCGATTGTTTTCGGGAAAAAGATTTCCAAATCGCAACGGCTGTCCAACTGGGAGGCTGAAACGCTCTCCGATGCACAGAAAAAATATGCCGCTACCGATGCGTGGGCCTGTATCGAAATATACAAGAAATTGCGTTCCGGCAAATTTACCCGGCAACTCCGGGAGCAGCAGCGAAAAAACGCATCTTCTCTTCAAAACACGGAACTATGAAAAAAAGCAATCTGGTCACTGTCGTTCTGCTGGTCTATCTGGCCGTAATGGCCTGCATCGGCTGGCCTCATTATATCGGCGAAGGCCGATACGGGGAATACATCGGGATTATCGCCATAACGTTAATCGCCATTTTTGCGCTCCGGTATGTACAGGGGAAAAAAGAACGAATGCGCGACCGGAACCGCAATAACGACCCAAAATAGATTTATTCATCACATGTCTACAAACGTATGAAACGCATCGCACATATCATCGTACTCCTGCTTTTACCGGTATCTACCCTTATGGCCCAAACAGAAAAAGGCTACTGGATGATTAATCCTCAACTGTCGACTTTCGGGATAAGCGGCACCGATACCGACCATAAAAAACCAAACCGGTTCAATTTCGGATTGGGATTTAAAGGCGGTACATTTATCTACGATGATTTACTGGTCTCTTTCGGAGCCGGATACAATCTCGACATGCAGAAAAAACAGTGGAAAGAGAATAGCCTGCAACTGAACGGAGCGGTAAAATATTACTTTTTCTCCCACCTTTTTTTAGGAGCCGAAATAGGATATGAACACAACTGGACAAACTACATCGGAAGTACACAAAAAACACAAAAGAGCAACTACTATTACGTAGGAGCCGATCTCGGATATGCCATTTTCATTACCCGGAACATTTCGGTCGACCCGGCTCTTTACTGGAAATACAGCTTCATCGACCGGTTGAACCAATACGGCTTCAGATTGGGATTCTCGCTCTATTTTTAACCGGTCTTTCCTGTTAAAAAAGATTTAATACTATAATTATAAGCTGGAAAATAAGATATTTGCACCGATATTATTGTAACACATTATGAAAAAAACAAGATTGATGTTGTGGGCGATTGTGTGTGTGCTCACCGCTTGTCATCACCGCCCGCAAAATGAGACAGAAGTGCTCCGCAATGTAAAAGTGACCCGGCCGCAACCCATCAGCGGCGAAACATTCAAATATTTCTCCGGTATTGTAAAAGAGGCTCAGGAGATAAAACTCGGTTTTAAAACGGCCGGGCAAATCGAACGGATTTATGTCAAAGAGGGCGATTATGTGCGAACCGGACAAAAAATCGCCCAGTTGGATACCAAAGACTACCAGCTGGGAGTCGAAGCGGCACAAATCCAATACGACCAGCTCAAAGACGAGGTAGCCCGCATGAAGCAACTGTATGACAGCAAAAGCATCACCGGCAACGATTACGAAAAAGCGACTTCGGGACTGAAACAACTGGAAATACAACTGCAAAACAACAAAAACAAACTCGAATACACCACACTGGTCGCTCCGGTCAGCGGCTATGTGCAACGGGTCGATTTCGAAACGGCCGAAATGGTCAATGCCGGGACTCCGGTCATAACCCTGCTCGATGTCTCCCATCTGGAAGTCGAGTTCTATATCCCGGCCAGCCTGTATCCGCAGCAAAACAGTTTTTCCGAGTTCGCCTGCCATACTTCCTATGCTCCGTTGTCGGAATACGACATGAAACTGATAAGCATTACCCCCAAAGCCGACGGGAACCAGCTTTACAAAGTACGGTTGCAGTTCGCACAACCGACTGAAAAAACGCTCACCGCCGGAATGAACGTCGAGGTCAATTTCAAAATATCGAATTTGGAGAAAAAATCAGGCAGCACGTTCACCGTACCGCTGCATGCCGTTTTCTCCAACGGAAGCCAAAGTTATGTATGGATTCTCGATGAAAACTCGCAAGTGATAAAACAGGAAATAACGACCGACGGTATCGACAGCGAAGGCGACATTATCGTCATTTCCGGACTGACCGGCAGCGAACAGATTGTCAAAGCCGGTGTAAACGCCCTGCACGAAAACGAGAAAGTGAACGTCATAGAAGAAGCCGCTGAAACAAATGTAGGAGGATTACTGTAATGAAAATAACCCGATTTTTCGTACAACGGCCTACCCTCTTCTGGTCTGTCATTGCCGGAATACTGATTGCCGGCGTACTGGCGTTCATTCAAATGCCGAAACTCGAAGACCCGGCCGTATCGGCCAAGCAGGCAATGGTCATCGTTCCGTATCCGGGAGCCGGAGCCCACGAAGTAGAGCTGAAAGTGGCACAGCTTATGGAAGACGAACTGCGCACGCTGCCCGATGTAAAAAAGATAAAAACAGAATGCCAGAACGGATTGGCCAGTTTTACGGTAGAGTTCCAGATGACGGTCCTGACCGAAGATCTGGAACAGCATTTCGACCTGTTGCGACGCAAAGCTGGTGATATAAAGAACCGGTTGCCGCAAGGCTGTTACGACCCTATTGTCGTGGATGACATGATGGATGTTTACGGTATCTTCTACGCCTTTACCGGCGACGGGTACGACTATCCCGAAATGTACAAATACGCCAAATATCTGCGCCGGGAACTGCTCAGTGTAAAAGGGGTGAAACGAGTGCTTATTGCCGGGAACCGGGATGAGGTAATCAACATCATACTCTCCAAAGAGAAAATATCGCAAAACGGCGTTATCCCCACTCAAATCATGTCGGCCCTGCAAACAGCCGGAAAAGCTGTAGATGCCGGCAAAATGCAAATCGGAGACGAAAAAATCACCCTCCGCATCAACCAGTCTGTCGAGAACGAAGAGGATATCCGCAACCTGCTGATTCATACCCTTGACGGCAAACAGATGAGGCTGGAAGATTTGGCCGTTATCGAACGAGGATTTTCCGAACCGCAGCGATACGGATTTTTTGTCGACGGACAGCCGGCTCTGGCAATCTGTATGGCTATGGAATCGGATGCCATCGTACCTAATGTAGGGAAACGGGTCGATGAGAAACTGGCACAAATCATGCCGCACGTCCCGGCCGGGATGAAAATGGAAAAAATATTTTTCCAACCCGACAAGGTAACCGATGCGATTAATTCATTTATGATAAATCTGGCCGAATCGGTACTGATTGTCATCCTGATTCTCATCTTTACGATGGGATTCCGCAGCGGTCTCATTATCGGATTCGGACTGATACTGACCATTGCCGTTTCCTTCCCTGTTCTGCTGGCCGGCGGAACTACCCTGCAACGCATCTCTCTGGGGGCGTTCATCATCGCTATGGGAATGCTGGTCGACAATGCCATTGTCATTATGGACGGCATACTGGTCGACAGAAAAAGAGGGTTAAGTCCCGATGTTTATCTGTACCGTATCGGCAAAAACACAGCCCTGCCGCTGTTGGGAGCAACCATTATTGCCGCCGCTACCTTTCTGAGCATATACCTTTCGCCCGACTCGGCCGGAGAATATGCCGGAGACCTGTTTCTGGTCCTCTGCGTCAGTCTGCTGGCCAGCTGGATACTGGCTCTGATTCAGATTCCGGTTTGCGCCAAAGCGTGGCTGCCGAAAGATGATACGGAAGACCGGAAGGACGGAGAGATAATGAACTCGCCCGTACACCGGTTTGTGCGCCGGACAATCGCTTTCCTGATACAATACAAGAAAACGACGGTAGTTACGGCGGTCATACTATTGTGCCTGTCGATATTCGGCATGACCAAAGTGAAAAATCTTTTCTTCCCCGATTTCGACTACAAACAGTTTATCATTGAGTATACCCTGCCCCCGCAGACCGACCCCGACCGGGTTCGGCATGACCTGATAGAAATAAGCGAACGGCTGAAACAGAATCCGGACATTGAACGGGTGGCGGCCAGCATGGGAAATGCTCCGGCTCACTATTGTCTGGTACGGCCCATGACTTCAGGCGGCGACTGTTACGGAGAACTGATGGTCGACTGCCGGGACTACAAAACGGTGACGAAACAGATACCTGTTATCCGTCAGCAGTTGCGGGAAGCCTACCCCGATGCTTATATCCGCATCCGTAAATACAACTTTTCCATTTCAACTTCGCATACCGTCGAAGTCGAATTTACCGGGCCCGACCCGGCTGTGCTGAGAAGTTTGAGCAAACAGGCCGAAGACATCATGCGGAAATGCCCTTATGTCGACCCCTATTCGGTGCAAAACAACTGGAAACCGACCGGCAAATCCCTTACAGCCAAATATGTGCAACAGGACGCTTTACGGGCCGGTATCGGCCGCAGCGATATCGGCAATGCCCTGCAGGCGGCTACCGACGGTATGCCTATCGGGGTACTGACCGACCAAGACAAAATGGTGCTCATCAATTTACAGATACGGAACGAAGACGGCAGCCGCATAAAGAACCTGAGCGACATTCCGGTATGGAGCATGATGAACATACAAATCGACGACAGCGACATCAGTTCATTCCTGTCGGGCGGGAAAAGTGCCGATGACATTCAGGCCAACCTGTTCCACAGCACTCCGCTCAGCAACGTAACCAGCGGCATTCAGCTGAAATGGGAAGAAAACACCGTTTACCGGGTCAACAACCAGCGGGCCATCGAAGCCGAATGCGACCCCGATTACGACCAATACGAAGCCTCTCCGGCCAAAGTGATGGAATCCATCCAAGACGAGATAGAGTCCATACCGCTGCCCGAAGGATACGACATGAGGTGGATCGGGGAGATAGAGTTGCAGAGCGAAGCCATATCGAACCTGTTGAAATATGTACCGGTAACCATTTTTATCATCCTGCTCATCCTGTTGTTGCTGTTCAACAACTGGAAAAAAGTGATTCTGATACTGATGTGTTTCCCCTTCGTATGCTGCGGTATCGTACCGGCATTGCTCGTATTCCGGCAACCGTTCACCTTTATGGCCATTATCGGTATGCTGGGACTTATCGGCATGATGACAAAAAATGCGATTGTACTGGTCGATGAGATAAACCGCCTCATCCGGGAAGAGCATCAGCACCCCTATACCGCAGTGGTCAACGCGACCGTATCCCGTGTACGCCCGGTAATGATGGCTTCCCTGACAACTATCGTCGGTATGATTCCGCTGGTAGCCGACCCCATGTACGGCTCTATGGCCATAACCATCATGGGAGGACTGACCATAGGCACTTTGATTACGCTGGTACTGCTCCCGCTGTTCTATACGACCCTGTTCCACATCAAGAAACCGGAATAAACACTTTTAAACCCACGACACGATGAAAAATATATTGATAGGTCTGTTATCGGTATGGCTGCTCCCGGCAGCAGCTGTCGCCCAGCCACTCATGCTGTCACAGGCCCAGTGCCGGGAAATGGCTCTCCAAAACAACGAAGATTTGCAGAAAGCAGACAACGCTTACGAACAGGCCCGGCTCGACAAGCTGATTGCCTTTACCTCCTATCTGCCCAAATTCGACGGCAATTTTACAACGGCCTACATGCTGGAAAATATGGATGTACTGGCCTATCAGTTGAAAATGAAAGGAACCTATATGGCCGGTATCACACTGACCCAGCCGATTTATACCGGCGGTAAAATCAGAACCGGAAACCGGTTGGCCCGTATCGGAAAAGATTGCGCCGACGAGTCCCGGAGAAAAACCCGGATGCAGGTTATCGCCGATGCCGACTGCGCCTACTGGACATACATCGCCGTCAACGAAAAGATAAAAATGCTGCAAACCATTTGCCGGCAGCTGGATACCATTTACACCCAGACCAAACAGTGTGTCGATGCTCAAATGGCAACGGAAAACGACCTGCTCCGCATCGAAGCCAAACGCAGTGAAATATACTATCAGTTGCAGAAAGCCCGCAACGGAGGCGACCTGTGCCGCCTGTCGCTCTGTAGTGTACTGGGACTGGAACTGGAAACCGATATCGTTCCCACCGATACGGTCATACCGGTGACTCCGCCCGCAGAGATGGACGAAAGCATATCGCAACGCCCTGAACTGAAACTGCTGGAAAAACAAATCGAAGCCAACCGGCAGCAGATAAAGATGACCCGTGCCGACATACTTCCCACCGTAGGACTTTCTGTCGGATATACCTATTACGGCAACCTGAAACTCGATGGCATGGCTACCGACGGTATGGGCAATTATTTCCCTTTCACACAGGAATTCAAAGCCGGATTCACCGTAGGCATGGCATCGGTTTCCGTCCCGCTGTTCCATTGGGGAGAGGGACTGAAAAAGATAAAAAAGGCCCGGCTCAGTTTAGACAATGCCCGGCTGGATTTACAGAAAAATGCCCGGCTGCTCACCATTGAAGTGCGGCAGGCCATACAAAACGTGACCGATGGGTACAACATGATAAAAACAGCCGAACTCGGGCAGAAACAGGCCGGAGAAAACCTGCGGGTCATGACCAACCGGTACAACGCCTCCATGTGTACGCTCACCGACCTGCTCGATGCCGAGACTCAATGGCAAACAGCCTCCAGCAACCTCATCGAAGCCCAGTCGCAATACCGGATATACCAAACCGAATACCTGCGGGCTTCAGGCCGTCTGGAATAACGCCTCAACACAGAGGGCGGAGATGATTATTGTCTCCGCCCTCTGTGTTTTATCTTCACCGGTACTGTTTTTCAATAAAATTCAGCTATTTCAGTCAGCGCCTTGCGAGGTGGACGGGCAGCATCCCCACAACGATAGCCAATGCCGATGACCGACACGACGACCTCCTCCTCCGGAATATTCAGCAGACGGCGGATGGCGCCGGCATCCCGCAGACCGAGAACAATACTGTCGAGACCGAGATCTGTGGCTTTCAGCAGCAACAGGGCATTGTGCAGCCCGAGATCGTATATACCCCAGCCGTCGCCCAGTTCGTTGGTCGGTGTACCGTCTTTCTCAAACCCTACAATGCCTTTGACAAAGGTCGTGACAATCAATACGGGAGCATCTTTGACCGTTTGCTGATTCTGCGACAAGAGGCAGCCTTTCAGCTTCTCCCGCATATCATCCGAGACAACGACATGATAACGGCTGGTCTGCTGGTTTTTCCACGACGGAGCCTCCATAGCGGCCCCGATAAGCTGTTCCACCACTTCACGGCTTATTTTTCTATCAGGGTCATAGTGTCTGACGCTCCGACGCTCACGTATAATTTCATCAAAAGTTTTCATAATTTATTTACATCAAATCTGTTTTTAACATCATCAAAAATGCAGTTCACCGAAAAATTCGGGCCGGTGAAAATCCGGTTTCGGCGTATCGATAGGACTCCAGCTCAGAAAATGCGGAAGGCTGGCTCCATCGGCGCATTTGAAGAAATTGGCCTTTATCATTTCGGGCAGATTGTTACCGTCCAATCCCAGCAAAGAGAAGGGTATAGCCACCAGCAGTTCCCAAGCAAAAAGGCCCTGCATCTCCTCGAACGGCTTATTGCCCACCGATGCATACCGCTTAATCATCCGCATCTTTTCCGGAGCGAAATGTTCGGCATTCTCCCGACTGGCACGCTTGGCAGCCAAAGCCGTTCCGATACAGTTAAATTCGAAATTGTAATATTCCTTCTCGCCGGGTATCTGTACAAAAAATTCAACGCAGCTGTCTTTCCATACCGGGCCGTTATCCTTGTCGGTAAGCGCTATCAGGCAATTTCCCCGAACAAAATAGTCGATATAAATATAGGCTGAACTGCGGGCGATACTGAATGCCGTTATCGGTTTGTAGGGAAACTGGTCCGGCCAGTTGACACATTCGATACTCTGGCGAACGGCTTTCTCTTCGAGCACATCCGATATCTTTTCCAACTCGATATTGTCCAACTCCGGTAAAAAGGGAACGGTTACAGATTTCTTCATGGTCGATATATTTTTAATTGAAATACGAATTAAGCCCCAATATAAAACCGACTATGGACATTACCATAATGACAATGCCTATAGTACGGTTGATAAGCCATATACTTCTCAAATTGAAACGGGTACGCACCTTGTTTATCAAATAGGTTATGGTAAACCACCAGCCAATCGCACCGCCGAAAACAGAGGCATATCCGGCCACATAATCGACAAGCCGGGTATCGGGCGTAAAAAAGTTGAACCGGGCGAAAAGACCGATAAAAAGAAATATAATCAACGGATTGGACAATGTCAGAAAAAAAGCGGTGACAAAATCCTGCGTAAACGTATTTTTCGTATTGCCCGCCTTGCGGATACTTTTGGCCGGATTCTGACGAAAAAGGAATATACCGAAACCCAGCAGCACGAAACTGCCCAAAATCTGCAACAGAGACTGGTTGGTCTCGATGAAATCAATAACGATAGACATGCCCAGCCCGGTAAGCAAGGCATAAAACAAATCCGAAAAAGCAGCCCCCGCACCGGTTACAAAACCCGGCCACCGGCCTTTGTTCAGCGTGCGCTGGATACAAAGGATGCCGATTGGCCCCATAGGCGCCGAAACCAGCACCCCTACAGCCAATCCTCTGATAACGGTATACAACATCAAATCTACCATTCCTGCCTACAAAAATCGGTCAAAAATCGGGCTTTTTCTTTTAACGATTGCAAATATAGTGCTAAATGTCATATTCTGCCCAATAGTTTTCGCATAAATATTTTAAGAAATGCAGGTTTTGATTAATTTTGCAGTGTATTTTCACAGCTGTATTTTCTGTCTTATCGTTCATTTTCGATTATAGATTTGAATATAAGAATATTACAGTTTTTCCTGTGAATAAAGAGTGGAGATTGCAACCCAATGAACAACTAAAACAAAAAGAATAAATGGTCTTTTTTTTCAAAACACCGGTACAAACTGTGATTGCCGTCGACGCCAATCACTCGTTCTCATCTGAGGAAATCATAAAACTCAGCTGGCTTTTCGGGGAAGCCAAAGCACTGAAAGAGGAAACACTGAAAGGCTGGTTCATAGGCCCCCGCAAAGAGATGATTACGCCTTGGAGCACCAATGCGGTGGAAATCACCCAGAATATGGGATTGAGCGGTATCGCCCGCATCGAAGAATATTTTCCGGTAAAAAATGAAAAGGCCGAATACGATACGATGCTGCAACGCATGTACAACGGTCTGAATCAGCAAATATTCGAAATAAGCAAACAGCCCGACGACATCGTCTATATCGATGATATCATAGCGTACAACCGGCAGGAAGGTCTGGCGTTGAGCAAAGATGAGGTCGATTACCTGAACGAACTCAGCCGGAAAATCGGCCGGAAACTGACCGACAGCGAAGTGTTCGGTTTTTCACAGGTAAACTCGGAGCACTGCCGGCACAAAATCTTCAACGGTGTATTCATCATCGACGGCGAAGAAA
>JAFLRV010000085.1 GCA_022511245.1 Coprobacter sp. | reverse complement strand
GAGAAACTGAGCGATGCCACCTCGCAGATATATCTCGTGAACAGCCTGAGCGGCCCCATACGCAACGTTACCGACAAGAGTACACGAGGCCTCAACGCCAAACTCAACCGGTGTGTGAAAGTGCGCATCCACTACATGATAAAATAACAAAACCCGATAAGACCGAAAACAACAGCGGCAGCCTCCAAAAGAGACTGCCGCTGTTTGTATATAAAACCGTCAGCGGGACTCGGTTACATTTCCCGTCCGTGACAGTTCTTGAACTTCTTGCCGCTGCCGCAGGGACAAGGGTCGTTGCGTCCCACACGGGGAGCCGCTTTCACCGGTTCACGGGGAGCATCCCGGCGACCTGAAGCCGCACGGGCCTCCTGCTGCCGCCGGTCGACAAGCGAATCCTCTTTCTGAGTGCGGTACCGGCTGAAATCCTGACGCTGCTGCGGAGCCGCCTGTTGCACGGGAGCTCCGGCACGCACCGGAATCTGACCCCGCATGAGCACCGACAGCGTTTTGCGGTTAAGGATGGTAATCATCTCCTCGAACAGGTTGTAAGACTCCAGTTTGAAAATCAACAGCGGGTCTTTCTGTTCGTAGCTGGCGTTCTGCACCGACTGTTTCAGCTGGTCGAGGTCACGCAGATGCTCTTTCCACGCCTCGTCTATCATATAGAGCAATATCGCTTTCTGGAAAGCCTTGTTGATGGCTTTGCCTTCGGTCTCGTATGCCTCCTTGAGGTTGCAGGAGATGTGGTACAGCCGTTTGCCGTCGGTAATGGGCACCCGGATGTTTTCGAAATTCGCCCCTTGCTCCTCGTACACCTGACGGATGAACGGAGCCGCCACCGTCGCCATATAATCGCTCTTGCGGCGGAAAGCGGTCATGGCCGCATCGAAGAGCTGTTCGACCAGCAGGTCGACCTTTCCGGCCCGCAACTCTTCCCGGCTAAAAGGCACCTCGATAGCCAGTGTCTTGAGCACCTCTTCCTGCAGCCCCTCGTAATCGTTGTCACGGGAAGCCGTTTCCACCATCGACTGGGCCGCCTCGTACATCATGTTCATGATGTCGATGCCGATACGTTCGCCCAGCAGGGCATGGTGACGGCGGGTATAGATAACCTCCCGCTGTGCGTTCATCACGTCGTCATATTCCAACAGCCGCTTGCGAATGCCGAAGTTGTTCTCCTCGACCTTGCGCTGGGCCCGTTCGATGGACTTGGATATCATATTGTGCTCTATCATTTCGCTCTCGTCGAAACCGAGCCGGTCCATGACCTTAGCCAACCGGTCAGAGCTGAAAAGACGCATCAGATCGTCCTCAAGCGAAACATAAAATACCGACGAACCCGGATCGCCCTGACGTCCCGAACGACCGCGCAGCTGCCGGTCGACACGGCGGGACTCGTGCCGCTCGGTACCGATAATGGCCAGACCGCCCGCATCACGCACCTCCGGCGTAAGTTTGATATCGGTACCGCGTCCGGCCATGTTGGTGGCGATGGTCACCGTCCCCTTCTGTCCGGCCAGAGCCACGATTTCAGCTTCCCGCTGGTGCAGTTTGGCATTCAGCACATTGTGTTTTATCTTGCGCATGGTGAGCATCTTGCTCAACAGTTCCGAAATCTCGACCGAAGTCGTACCCACCAGCACCGGACGACCGGCCTCCACCAGCCGCTCGATTTCCTCGATAACCGCCGTATATTTGGCCCGTTTGGTCTTGTACACCCGGTCGTTCATGTCGATACGGGCAATCGGTTTATTGGTGGGAATCGTCACCACATCCAGTTTATAGATATCCCAGAACTCACCGGCTTCGGTCTCGGCCGTACCGGTCATACCCGCCAGTTTATGATACATGCGGAAATAGTTCTGGAGCGTAATCGTGGCAAACGTCTGGGTAGCCGCCTCCACCTTCACCCGTTCTTTGGCCTCGATAGCCTGGTGCAATCCGTCGGAATAGCGGCGGCCCTCCATGATACGGCCGGTCTGCTCATCGACGATTTTCACCTTGTTGTCGATAACCACATACTCCTGGTCACGCTCGAACAGCGTATAAGCCTTCAGCAGCTGGTTTACGGTATGCACCCGCTCGGCCTTCACGGCATAGTTCTGCATCAGTTCGTCTTTCCGCTGCTGGCGCTCTTCGTCGGAGAGTTCCATTCCCTCCAGTTCCGAAAGCAGCGAGCCGATATCGGGCAAGACGAAGAACTGCGGGTCGTCCGACCCTTTGGTCAGTTCATCGACCCCCTTGTCGGTCAGTTCGATGCTGTTGTTTTTCTCATCGATAACAAACCACAGCGGGTCGGTGACGATATGCATATTGCGGTTGTTTTCCTGCATGTAGAAAGCCTCCGTCTCCAGCAGAAGCGCCTTGATGCCCTGTTCGCTCAGGTACTTGATAAGGGGCGTATGCTTGGGCATACCCTTGAACGAACGGAACAGCAGCAGCGCACCCTCCCGGCGGGTCTCCTTGTCGTCCGAAGCGATTTTGAGTTTGGCCTCGCTCAACAGTTTGGTCGTATAGGCCCGCTGGGTCTTGACCAGCGACTCCACTCTCGAACAGAACTCCTCGAACATCTGGTCGTCCCCTTTGGGTACCGGTCCCGAAATAATAAGCGGGGTACGGGCATCGTCGATTAACACCGAGTCGACCTCGTCGACAATGGCATAATTGTGCTTGCGCTGCACCAGATCGTCCGGAGCGAGCGACATGTTGTCACGCAGGTAGTCGAAACCGAATTCGTTGTTGGTACCGAACGTAATGTCGGCATTGTAGGCCCGGCGGCGCTCTTCGGAATTGGGGCGGTGCTTGTCGATACAGTCGACCGAAAGGCCGTGAAACATATACAGCGGCCCCATCCATTCCGAGTCACGTTTCGACAGATAGTCGTTCACCGTCACCACATGCACACCGTTACCGGTCAGCGCATTCAGGAACACGGGCAAGGTAGCCACCAGCGTCTTGCCCTCACCGGTCGCCATTTCGGCAATTTTACCCTTGTGCAGTACCACACCGCCGATCAGCTGTACATCGTAATGCACCATATCCCACGTCACCTCGTTGCCGCCGGCCACCCAGTGATTCTGGTAAACCGCCTTGTCACCCTCGATGTGCACGAAATCATGCACGGTGGCCAGGTCACGGTCAAAGTCGGTCGCCTTCACCTCGATGGTTTCGTTTCCGGCAAAGCGGCGGGCTGTTTCCCGCACTACGGCAAATACCTCCGGCAGCACCTCATCGAGAGCCTGTTCATATTTATCGAGAATCTGTTTCTCTATTTTGTCAACCTCTTCCCATACCGATTCCCGCTTGTCGATGTCGAGCGCCTCCACACCGGCCTTCAAATCGGCGATGCGTTGTTTGTCATCAGCTACAGCCTCCTGTATACGGCGTTTTACATCGTCGATACGGGCACGCAGGCCATCGTGGCTCAACTGCTCGATTTCGGGCGAAACGGCTTTTATTCTCTGTATATAAGGGTCTATTTCCCGCAGGTCTTTCTGCGATTTGTTCCCGAACAATTTTAACAGAATATCATTAAATCCCATGTTGTATATCGTATTTTTAATTTTTTACTGAAAAACATTGTCTCAACAGGCGGCCGGAACCTCAGAACAGTTCGGGCAGCGCCGGTTCTTTCGACCCGTTCGGCGAACGGATGCGCAACAGGCGGGACACGGTAGGTGCCACCTCCGTAGCTTTTACCGGCCGGGCCACATGCTGCGGCTTGATATTCTTCCCGAAGAAAAACAGCGGTGCCGGTACGGCATTGTCCCGTACATAGTCACGGGTATTCTCCACATCCTCGTACACGATTTCCCAGCCCGGCTGTATCTCCAGCAGCAGGTCGCCCGACAGTTTGCGGTGATATCCCCGCCGCACGGCATCGATACGGTTGTTCCACTGGCCGTGCAGCAGCAGATGCGAAGTCACCACATCCTGCACACCGGTCATCTGTATCACGAACTCGGCCGCCCGGTTCTGTATCTCGCTGAGCAGAATCTGCCGGTCTTCAATCAGTTTGCGGTTGAGAAAAATCTCCCGGTTGTGATACCCCTCGACCCAGTCGCCCTGCCCGTAAATGGCCATCAGATACATGTTGAGCAGCGCCGTCGCCCGCTTGGGATAAAACTCTCCCGCCGGCACATTGAACTGGGCCGGTTCCTTTCCTCTGCCGGAAAAACAGCCGGTCGAGGTAAGAAATATGACGGTATTGTCGAGGCCCACCTTGCGGTCGACCGCATCGAGCAGCAAAGCGATTTCCCGGTCGAGCCGTACATAAGTATCCTGCATTTCGAGACTGTACTCCTGAACCGGCTGCTCCTGAAAACTGCACACCGAATAGCCGACATTCAGCAAATCGGGAACCGAACGAGTGCCCAGCCGGCCGTTCTCCAGCACAAGGCAGGCCACACGGGTCACCTCTTCGTTCATGAGCGCACTGCGCTTGAACAGGCTGTATTTGAGATGCCGGTATTTCGAGAATACATGTCTGAAAAGAAAATTCTGCGTCTGATAAGGCAGTCCCGTATACCGCGAAAGCGGCAGCAGCGGACGCCACGACATCGTGTCGATGCGGTGCGTCACGTCCCCCTTTCCGTTGGCCGGCGCCGCACAGGGAGGCAAATCGTTGTAATAAGCCGACGTCACCCATTTTCCGGTCGCCTCGTTAAACCACAACGCCCCGTCGGCGGCATGACCGGCACTCAATATAGCCTGTTCGGCAGTCGGAGCCACCGAATAGACCGCACTGAATCCGTTGCTGGCAATCTTCAGTTCATCGCTCAACGTCGAAGTGAGCAGGTTGCGGGGCGAAAACGCCGCCTCGCCCGTCAAGCCCTTCTGCGAGACATCGAACAGCACCGATTCCACCCGCCGGCGGTCGACACTGTACAGCGTATTCGAAGGGATGCCGTTGTAGGAAGGCGTAGTACCCGTATAAATCGAAGCCGTAGCCGAAGCCCGGTCGGGACAGGGAAAATCGAACGTCACCTGGTCATACATCAGTCCGCTGTTCATCAGCCGGCGGAATCCCCGCTCTCCGAAAAGGCGCTGCATCATCTGCAAATAGTCCGTGCGCAGCTGGTCGACCGTAATGCCCACCACCAGACGGGGCATATCGCCGCCCGGCAGCTGTGCGCCCGCCGGTGCGGCCAGCAGAGCCAGCATCAGCGAAGCGATAACCCGGTTTATTGTTCTCTCCCTTTTCGGCATACGTTTTTCTTTCTGTCCCTAATATACGCCCCTATCGCCGCAAACGACCGCACCATCAGCACCAGAATATACGGAATAAAAGCCGTATTGAGCCGCTGTGGCAGGAAAGCCCACGACAACAGGAACAACAAAAGTATCGCAAAGTTAACAAAATGATAATAATTGACGACTCTTTTTAGATATTTTACCCATACGGAAACCGCAATCAGAAGTTGCAGCGGGTTGGCCCACACCAGCGACCAGTTCGGCGAAGTGGCCGGATGCTCCGATACGAACACCAAAAAGAAAAGGACACAGCCCGTGATACCGTACAGCGCAAACAGCACCGTATCGAGCCACCGCAAACGGGTATTTTTGCGCCACTCCCATACCGACAGCGCCGCAACAACGGCCAGCAGATACAGCCCGCAGGCCAGCGGCCCGGTCAACGGTCCGGAAGCACTCTCCGGACGGGGAGCCAGCGGCTCATATACATACGTATCGGTGACCAGAAGCCGGCCGGAGTCCGTCACAGAACCGGCGCCCGTCACCACCGTTGCCCGGCCGAAAGCCTCCATCAGTACGGCCGGCAGAAACATTTCGTCCCGAAAAGAAATCGTCGTGTCGAGAGGAGCGCCCAGTGCCAGGTCGATACCGAACGTAAGCCAGTCATGCCCGGCCGTACAGCGGTGAATCATCTCCCGGAAAGTGACCGGCTTCTCCTCCGGCACCATATAGCCGATGCGGCCACCGACACTCCGTTCTATCATGTTCAGCGGACGGGTCGCACAGTTGTCGGCCAAAAAATTATAACGGTACACCCGGTTTTCGGGCCGGTAATTGACCAGCAGCGCCTCCAGCAGCGCCTCCTTTTCACCGGCCGTCAGATTCAGCACCTGCTCGGTCACCCCGCTGTGCCGGGCCGTATACGAGTACACAAAATCGGAAAAGTCGGCCACCCCGATACTGTAATCGGTCTCCCCTTTGGTAAACCGGTAAATAAAATGCGGAGCGTTGAAACTGAACACCCCGTAATGAAACACGATATCGGTGCCGTCCGACGGACGCCGCACCCGGATGCCGGAGTGGCCGAACAGCTCGAACGACTGCTGTCCCGGCGCACAGGTCAGCAGGCTCACCCGGAGCGAGTCGCCCTCTCCCGCCGCCATTCCCGTACAGAACGACAGACTCAGCAGCAGGGACAACAAAACCGATTTCAGATTCTTATTGCAGTTCATAATCTTACTTCTCCTCTTGACCGGCCGACGCTTTCCGACGCAACAATTTTCCGCCGGAAGCCCCTTTGCCCGACGGCTTCGACACCACCGGGATGCGGTAATAGACCGAATAGGTAAACGATACCGGCGAACCCGAATTGCCGTAACCCGGAATGAACCAGGGCGACGACTGGAAGTTGTCTTTCACCTTTATCTTCCATTTGTACCGCACGCTCCACCCCATCATCAGATTCCGGTAGAGGCGCACCCGTATGCCCACCAGCCCTTCGGCCCAGTGTGCACGGGACCTTTCGCCGGTAAGACTGGCGACAATCGTTTCGCCGGGATTCCAGTAAGGCGACTCCAGCCGGATATCGGTCACATCGTACCGGAACGCCGAGAAACCGTACCGCAGCCCGACATAAAACCCGTCGAGTGCCTCGCTGTTGTATTTGATATTGTAATTGAGACCGATGCGGTTGAAAAGTGCCGGCTGGCCGACATACGTGAAATTCATATCTTCCGGCGTACTGTGCGAACGGCCGATGCCCACCTCCCAGACGGGAAAAAACCGGTTGTGCAGGTTCACCTCCAGACTGGCCTCATAATTGCCGTACTTCTGTCCGAACAGATTGGCAACCGGATTGTACAGGTCGACCCCCACCGTCACGCCGTTCAGCAGCGGGTAACGGTATTTGGGTTCATCGGTCCGTTTGTCGTTCTGCGCCCAAAGAGCCGCACACCACAGCAAACACACCGTCAATAATCCGAAATGCCTCATCTGGTCCGATAAAAAAGTTGAACATTCTCCGCCTGCAGGTTATTCACCTCCCGCTGCACGACCTGTGCCGATGCAATCTGCCACGTCGTATAACCCAGACTGTCGATAATATAATTGAACATCGCCCCGCACTCGGCCGAGACGAACCGGACATAACTGTGATAGATAATCGTAAGCGTGTCGGCCTTGTAACGGGGGTCGAGATTGCGCTGCTCGTAACGGATGACGAAACGGGTCGTATCCCGGCCGTCACGCAGCGGCAGATAGGTCGACGAAACCCGGCGGGCCGTATCGAGCAGCATCGAGTCGCCCGGCTGTCCGATGCCGTAGACCGACACCGAATCGATGGAAATGCGCTGCGGCACGACCGAGTCGTTGTAAAACACGGCATAAGGAACACTGCTCCGGTTCTCCATACAGTTGGAATCGCCGCACGACACCGCCGCAGCCAGCACCAGCCATACCGGCAGCCCCAACACGATATATTTGCAGAATTTTCCCATCACAGCCTGTATAAAAAAATACCCTCCCTCAACCGGAATTACAAAATCTCTTTTTCGATGTTATACACATTGCGTCCGGCGGCATTCCTCGATATCAGTTCGCCGAGAAATCCGGTCAGGAACAGGAGCGTACCCAGAATCATGGCCGTCAGCGAAAGATAAAAATAGGGAATATCCGTTACCAGCCGGTACGGCAGGTGGCGGCACAAGGCATACAGCTTGCCTCCGCCCACAGCCAGTGCGGCCAAAAATCCGAGCACGAACATCACACTGCCCAGCAATCCGAAAAAATGCATGGGTTTGGCGCCGAACTTGGAGAAAAACCACAGCGTCAGCAGGTCAAGATAGCCGTTGACGAAACGGTCGAGGCCGAATTTGGTCTTGCCGTATTTGCGGGCCCGGTGATGCACCACCTTCTCGCCGATGCGGGAAAAACCCGCATTCTTGGCCAGATACGGAATATAACGGTGCATGTCGCCGTAAATCTCGATGTTTTTCACCACCTCGTTGCGGTACGCCTTCAGTCCGCAGTTGAAGTCGTGCAGACAGATACCGGTCACCCGGCGGGCCGTAGCGTTGTATATCTTCGTAGGTATCGTCTTGGAAAGCGGGTCATAACGTTTTTTCTTCCAGCCCGACACCAGATCATATCCCTCTTCGGTAATCATCCGGTACAGTTCGGGAATTTCATCCGGGCTGTCCTGCAAATCGGCATCCATCGTAATCACGACATCGCCCTGCGCCTTGCCGAAGCCCACATGCAGCGCCGGAGACTTTCCGTAATTGCGGCGGAACTTGATACCCTTCACGCAGTCGTTCTCCCGCCGGAGCGATTCGATAACCTCCCACGAATTGTCGGTACTGCCGTCGTTGACAAACCATATCTCATACGAAAAACCGTTCTCCTTCATTACCCGCTCGATCCACGCCGTCAGCTCCGGCAGGGATTCCGCTTCATTGTACAAAGGAATTACCAACGAAATATCCATATCTCTTTAACTGTTTATTTTCTGTTTGCGGAGAGTCGACACCCAAGCCAGCAACATCGACAGCAGCGAACCGAAAAAGACATTCGACAGTATCGTCTGATACACCATTTCGATAGCCGACGGCGCACCGCCCTTCTCCAGGCCTTCACGCATCACCTCCAGAAACGGAGAGTCCTGCATCCGGCTCAACGTTCCCAGCGTATCCAGTACCGATGCGATAAGCCGCTCCAGATAAAGCGGGTCGATAAAACGGTAAAACGCATACTCGGCCACCCCGCTCAACAGCGAGCCGAAGAAAAACAGGAAAATGCCGAACAACCACAACTGGGAAAAACCCGCCCGCCCCTGCATCTCGTTCCGGAACCGCCTCATCAGCCAATAGACCACAAAAGGCAGCGCCAGCAACAGCACCTGCGAAAGCACATTCAGCGCAACGAACCGGGTACTCTGGGTGGTGACGGCAAACTTTACCGTCAGAAACAGCCCCAGATAAATGCCGTATTCCATCGCATACGTCACAATCGACTTTCCTTTGCCTTCCTCCTGCATACGCCTGGATAAAACTAAATCAGGATACAAAGTTATCACTTTTCGCCCAATACCCCTCCTTTCCGGCCGATAAAATGTGTAAAAATAATGCGCAATTCTCTCCGGCCCCCAGTCCCGGACACGCCAAAAACCTTTAACTCACTTGAAATAAAGCACATACAACAGCTTTTAAAAAAAATTTCAATGACCGTTGTTGCAGAACCGGAAAAAATAGTTACTTTTGCAGCCGGGTAAGTCCTACACGGTCAGCTCCCTTCGAATCCCCCAGGGCTTGACCGCAGCAAGGGTAGTTGGTTGTAGC
>JAFLRV010000084.1 GCA_022511245.1 Coprobacter sp. | reverse complement strand
CCAAAAAGATAATGCGATCCATCATCAGCCGGGAAAAAACATCCATCTGGGCAATGTTCAACTGCCGTTCCTCTATAATCGTGGGAGAGATATAGCTGCTGGTAATATCCATATACTGGTCCAGCGCCAGCCCGTTCATGCCCAAATGTTTGGTCGCATATTTTCTGAAATCGTTCGTCATAATTTCTTTATTTTTCATATTAAACACTCTATACACTCTTTTTTCTTAAAACAAAGGTATAAATATTTTCATCAAACATACAAATAAAATCGGACCGGAAAATGAGAAATAAAGCCACATTTTTCGTTTTTTTTCGTTTTTTCCGAAGGGAGATGATTCTTAGTCGGCGGGTTTCATTTGTCGATTAACAGAATCTATTTCGTGAACGTGGCCGGATGTGCCAAAACGGTTGCCGTAAAACGTTAAAACGATTCGTTACCGGGACAAAATACCGGCCGTGTTTTCTCATAAAAAATCCGGAATATCTCCATTCCGGATTTTTTTATACCGATACCAAAAAGGCATCTCTTTGACGGAGATGCCTTTTTCATCTGTTCCTACTATCAGATTATTTTTCGTACAATTTGTTGAATTCCTCTACCGAAACTTCTTTTTCGTTCAAGGCAACGGCTCCTTTGACTGCGGCGATGATTTTGTCCTCGACAGCTCGGTCGGCAATGTTGCGGGCCGCCTGTTTGTCTTTCAGCATGTCGGCAGCATATTTGTCGAGCAAATCGGCCGGTACATTCATCATGCCGTACTGGGCAAACTGGGACTGCGTAGCTTTGCGGGCAACGGCCAGGACATCGGCATCTTCGACTTTAATCTCGAATTTTTTCACCAGCTGCTCTTTAATCAGATGCCATTTGAGGTCGGGCACCATTTTGGGGTATTCCTCTTCGACCGATTCGGCGGTGCGGTTCTCTCCGGAAGCCAGCAGCCAGCGTTTGAGGAAGGCTTCGGGCAATTCGATATCGCCCACTTTCTTCTCGATGGCGGCACGGGCATCGACCGCAAAGCGGTAGTCGCTTTCGGGACGCAGCTGTTCGACCAGCATCTCTTTTACTTTAGCCAGATACTCTTCTTCGCTCTTCACGGTATCTTTACCGAATACGGCGTCGAAAAGCTCCTGCCCCATTTCGGCCGGCCGGAAACTGGAAATGGAGGTTACTTCTGCTTCGAAATCGCCTTTTACACCGGCGGCTTCCTCTTTGGAGATGTGGAGCATCGAGGCCAGCTCCACTTCCAGACCGTTGCAGGAGGCGGAGGGATTGAATACGACCTTGTCGCCTACCTTGACACCGGCAAACTTGGCTTTCTCGTCGTCGTTCTTCATATAAGCGGGCGAGAGTACGGTGCTTTCGACGGCGATACCGTCCTCTTTAACCTGGCCGTTTTCATCGAGTTCGGCCATTTTGCAGCGAATCATGTCTTTTTCACCGGCCACTTCCACATCGACCTGTTTGCCGAAACGGGAGGCCAGCGACTCGCACTGCTTCTTCACCATTTCGTCGTCGACCGTAATGTTATAGTATGCGACTTTGTCTCTTTTGGAAAGTTTCACTTCGATTTCGGGTGCCAGCGCCACATCGAAAAGGAACTCGAATTCTTCCTGCGTATCGAAATTCACCTCTTTCTGGTCGGCCGACGAAAGGGGCTCTCCCAGTACATTGAGGTTGTTTTCCTTGATGTAGTTGAACAGCTGCCCGGAAACGAGTTTGTTAATCTCTTCAATCAATACCGATTTACCGAACATTTTCTTGATTATTCCTGCGGGTACCATCCCTTTGCGGAAACCGGGTACATTCGCTTTCTGGCGATAAGAGCGCAAAGTCTTATCGACGTTTTCCTGATAATCAGCCTTCGCAATCTCGATTTTGATTACGGCGCTTACTTTGTCGATGTTTTGTTGTGAAACGTTCATTCTTTCGAATTATTTAATTAAAATTATTTTTATCCAACACCATACAGCCGGATGTATCCTCTTTTCGCGGCCGTATTTTTCGGCAACGCAAAAGTAATTTTATTCTTCCGATATTCAAACTGCTTTTGCATTTTTGTTTAAAAAAGTTAGCACAAATGCTCCGGCGTGTGCATTTCCATATTAAAAGAAAAGGTTGTCTCCCGACAACCAATCTTCGTTAACCTTAATTCTAATACTATGAAAAACACGGTGCAAAGGTATTATTTTTATGTTATAAAACATATTTTTATGCTCAAAAAGGGTGTTTTTTAACAAATTTTACGCTTTCAAACTTCAAAAACAGCCGACTGACCGACTGATTTGAAAAAAATAGCGAAAACAACCGGACAAGATTGCAAATATTTTTTATCTTTGTTAGCTCAATTGAACACCTGTTATGAAAATACGACTCCTCATATTCTCCTTTTTTATCGCCTTCGGTTCGCTGTTGCAGGCTCAAAACGAAACCTCTGTCGCTCAAAGTCATGAACAGCAGGCCGACAAATTTCTGGCCCGAAAAGAGTATATCAACGCCCGGTACCAATATAAAACAGCGTGCAGTGCTTATGCTGCGCAGGGAGATTACGCCAAAGCCGTAGAGTGCGGCATCAAGGCCAATTCGCTGTTTGTGCGGGACTACCTGTACAAAGAGGCTTTCGAACTGTGCAAAGAGATGGAGCTGCAACTTTCCGCCGGAGAAAAGAAACAGAAAACTGTCTTTTACGACCTGCGCTATCAAATCGTGAAGGAACGGGTGCAGATGTACACCGCTATCAAAAGTGCAGAACAGTCGAGAATACAAATCGGCCATCTGGAGGAGGTGGCGAACGCTTCGAAAAATCCGGATCTGATGGCCGACCTGCTGTATACGAAGGCCAATTATTACTATGCATTCGGCCAGTTTTCGCAGGGTGACCAGCAGTTTAAGCGGCTCATCGCCCAATACAAAGAGCGCAAAGAGTACGACAAAGTGAGCCAATGTTACCGGGAGCTGATTGCGCTGGCCCGTAAAAACGGCAATATCGCCACGATGGACCGGTCGTACCAAAACTGGATGGTATGGGCCGACTCGGCCCGCATTCTGACGGCTCAGGACCAACTCGACGAGTTGCAGCAGAAATACGATTCCAGCCTTGAAACCATCTCGGACAAAGAGGATTCCCTGCGCACCCAAAAACGCATTATCGGCACACTGGTCACGCTGATTGTCATTCTGGCCGCTGCACTGGCTGCCGCTCTGCTGATTCTCTCCCGGTTCATACTCAGCAACCGGCGGCTGAAAAAGAATGTCGCCATCGCCAACGAGCATAACGACCTGAAAACGAAGTTTATCCGCAACATTTCCCTGCAAATGGAACCGACCTTGCAAAACCTGTCGGCCAGTGCCGCCCGAATCACAGAGGCGGAGGCAGGAACGGAAATACAACAACAAATCAATGCGCTGGAAAAATTCAGCGGGGACATTCAGGAGTTGTCGGAACTGGAAAATTCGCTCTCGGAATTGTATCCGACGGAGACGATACAGCCCAACGCTTTCTGCGAATCGGTCATGGACAAGGTGCGAGACCGGATAAAACCGGGTGTTACCGCAACGGTCAACGCCATCAACATGCCGGTAAAGACCAATGCTCAGCAACTCGAAAAAATATTGCTGCACCTGCTGGACAATGCGGCGGCCTGCACCGAAACGGGACGCATTACGCTCGAATACAGAAAACGGGGGGCTCACACCTACCAGTTCGTCGTTACCGACAACGGGCCGGGCATTTCTGCGGAACGGCAGGAGAACCTGTTCAAACCGTTTGCCGAAATCCGTGACCTGACATCGGACAACGGGCTGGCTTTGCCCATCTGCGCTTTAATCGCGGTCAAAATGAACGGGTCTCTGACTCTGGACCCGACCTATACACGGGGCAGCCGGTTTGTCGTAGAGATTCACGCATAAAATTTACTGAATATATATCCATATGTTATCATCTCCTGCCACTGCATTCAGACGAATCGGCCTGTTACTGGTGTGCTCAGCCTGTCTCCTGCAGACGTTTGCCCAAAAGAAGAATTTCAGTTATCAGTTTTACGGTTTTGTCCGTGCCGACTTGTTTTACGACACCCGTGACAACGAATGTACCTTGTCGGACAACTTTTATCTGTATCCCAAAGACCGGTTACCGGATGATGCCGGTCAGGACCTGAACGCCCAGCCGAGCGGTTCGTTTTACACTTTTACCACCCGGTTAGGACTGGATGTAACCGGTCCGCTGGTGGGCAAAGCGACTCCTTCGGCCAAAGTGGAGGCCGACTTTTGCGGATTCGGGGCCAACAACACGATGCTTCGCATACGGCAGGCGTATGTAAACCTGCAATGGGAGCACTCGTCTGTGCTCATCGGACAGACCTGGCATCCGCTTTTCGGCGATGTATCGCCGACGGTGCTGAATCTGTCGACGGGAGCGCCGTTTCAGCCGTTTAACCGCAGTCCGCAATTGCAATACCGCTACCAGAACCACTCGATTGCCGTAACGGCTTCGGCCATATACCAATTAGGGTATTTGTCGACCGGCCCCAAAGGGAAGGATGCCGAATACCTGAAAAACGGCATGATACCGGAACTGTATGCGGGCATAGATTATCGGAAAGAGAAGGTGCTGGCGGGTGTCGGGGTCGAAATGATATCGCTGAAACCGAGAACTCTCGCCACCGTGACTGAGATTGTCGACGGAGAGACGACCTCCCACACCTACAAAGTGAATGAACGCATCACCACGCCCTCGTTCGAGGCGCATGTCAAATATACGGAAAAGAAATACCGGCTGGCGGCCAAAACGGTGTACGGGAAAAACCTATGCCACCTGTCGATTCCCGGCGGGTACGGCGTAGCGTCGGAAAATCCGGAGACCGGACAGCGCACCTACACTCCGTTCACGACATCGTCGACATGGGTAAACGGAATATTCGGCTCCACCTATCAGGTGGGCATTTATGGCGGATATATCAAAAATCTGGGGACGGACAAGCCTCTGATGCCCCTTGCCGACGGGCAGTACGGCAGTGCGCTGAACGCCGACCAGATTGTATGCGGCGCAGCTCATTTTTCGTATAACCTGCCTCACTGGAAAGCGGGAATAGAGCTGAACTGCACCACCGTCTATTATGGTGAGACGAAGCTGTCGACCGGACGGGTCGACCACACGCATCCGGTTACCAACCTGCGGGTGCTGGGACAGGCCATTTACTATTTTTAAATGCGATTATACCGCCCGTTTGACATAAAACGCTTATATTTGAGACGATAACATTCTATTTTTATAACACACTTTATATAATGAAGAAAGAGATTTTGCTTATCGGAAGCGCCGTAGCTGCTCAGGTTCCGGCTTTGTATGCCAAACCGAAAGAGGCTCCGGTGAATGTCATTTACATACTGGCCGATGATCTCGGTTACGGAGATATCGGTTGTTACGGACAAACGAAGATAAAGACGCCGCATATCGACCGGATGGCTCAGGAGGGGCTTCTGTTCACCCAGCATTATGCGGGGTGTACGGTGAGTGCCCCGTCGCGCTGCTCTCTCATGACCGGCTTACATACGGGACACACCCAGATACGGGGAAACCGGGAGATTTCGCCGGAAGGACAGGAGCCGATGACTGCCGGCACTTACACGCTGGGCCGGCTGATGCAGTCGGCGGGATACGCCACCGGCATTTTCGGGAAATGGGGATTGGGGTATCCGGGTTCGGTATCGGTTCCCAACAACATGGGGTTCGATGAGTTTTATGGTTACAACTGCCAGCGGCAGGCGCACAACTATTATCAAGACCACCTGTGGCACAACGAAACCCGTGTGCCGTTCAAAGAGAACGAAAACGGGGGACGGGCCGTGTATGTGCAGGACTCCATCCACGCTCATGCCATGCAGTTTATCCGGGACAACAAAGACCGTCCCTTTTTCGCCATGCTGACGTATACGCTGCCGCATGCTGAACTGAACCTGCCGCACGACTCGATTTATCAGCTGTATGAGAATGCTTTTGATGAAAAACCGCACACCGGATATGACGGATACCACCCGTCGGAAAAACCTTACGCTTCGTTTGCAGCCATGATTTCGAGACTGGACATGTATGTGGGGGAGGTCATCGCCGAACTGAAAGCGTTGGGGATAGATAAAAATACGATGGTCATTTTCACCAGCGACAACGGTCCTCACCGGGAAGGTGGGGCCAATCCGGACTACTTCGGAAGTTACGGTCCGCTGAAGGGGGTCAAACGGGATGTGTATGAAGGCGGTATACGGATTCCTATGGTAGCATGGAGTCCCGGCCGCATCGAACCGGGTACCCGTACCGACCATATTTCGGCGTTCTGGGATGTCATGCCGACGCTGGCCGAACTGACCGGAACCAAAAAACTCCCGGTCGAGAGCGACGGTATCTCTTTCCTGCCTACGCTGCTGTCGAAAAAGGGTCAGAAACAGCACGAATATCTTTATTGGGAATTTCATGAACTGAACGGACGGGTGGCCCTGCGGCAAGGCAACTGGAAATTAATCAAACAGCCGATTGTGGGAGATACGATTTTTGAATTGTATGACTTGAGCAACGACATACACGAAGACCACAATCTGGCGGCACAGTATCCGGCCAAAGTAAAAGAGCTGGAAAAACTTCTCGACGAGGTGCGCACCCCGTCGGAACTGTTCGACTTCGGGAGATAAAGATTACGCATCAACCGACTGAATCTGAGGGAGAATTCGTTACCGACACAATTTCCGGAAACGAATTCTCCCTTGTTTTTATTGCCGGTTCGGCAAATATGTTTACCTTTGCAGCCGGTTAACGGAGATACATGAAAAACGCCCCTTCTTTGCAAGGGGCTATTTTATGTCCGGCACATCAAAAAACATAATATATTATATTCATCATGTGGATTGAAAATCTTCTTTTTAGCACGGAATCGGTTGCGCATACGGTCTTTTTGTATGCGTTCGTTATCGCTATGGGAGTGTATCTGGGAAAGATAAAAATTTTCGGGGTCTCCTTAGGGGTAACTTTCGTTCTGTTTGTAGGGCTGGTGGCCGGACATTTCGGCTTTGTCGGCGAAAAAAACATCATGCATTTCCTGCAGGAATTCGGCCTTATCCTGTTTGTTTACTCTATCGGGTTACAGGTCGGGCCCGGCTTCTTCTCTTCTTTCAAGAAAGGGGGAATGCGGCTGAACATGCTGGCGGCCTGCATTGTGGGGCTTAACCTGCTGGTAGCTTTTATCATCTATTTCGCCGCCAACGGACGCATCGACATGCCTACGCTGGTAGGGGTTCTGTCGGGTGCGGTCACCAATACGCCGGGTCTGGGTGCGGCCCAGCAGACTCTGGTGCAGCTGCATCTCGACGGCAAACTGAGCGCCGTACCGGAAATTGCCGGCGGTTATGCGGCGGCTTATCCGTTAGGGGTGGCCGGCATCATCGGTGCCATGCTGATTGTACGGGCTATTTTCAAAATAAAAATAGACCGGGAACAAAAGGAAATCGAGAACGAGAACAACGAGAGCGTGCTGACACCGCATGTGGTGACGTTCAAAGTGGAAAATCCGCTTATCTTCGGCCGCACGGTATTGGAGGTGGCCAACATCATCGACCGCAATTTCGTTATTTCCCGCATCCGGAAACAGAACAACGAGGTTTCGATTCCGAAATCGGATACGATTGTCGAGGAGGGGGATTTGCTGCTGACGGTATTGTCGGTACAGGACGAGGAGGCTATGTCGGCTTTTATCGGCAAGCCCATCGAAATGGACTGGGAAGCGATTCCGGCACCGGTGGTTTCCCGCCGAATCGTCATTACCAAACCGGAACTGAACGGCCGCAAAATCGGCTCTCTGCGCCTGCGGGTAGGTTATGGTCTGAATGCGACCCGTCTGAACCGGGCGGGTGTCGACCTCGTCGCCAATCCCAACTTAACGCTGCAAGTGGGAGACCGGCTGACGGTTGTGGGCAAAATCGAGGATATCAACCGGCTGGCCGAACGGCTGGGCAACTCGATGAAACGCCTGAACGAACCGAACATGATTACGCTGTTTGTGGGTATCCTGCTGGGTATCGTGCTGGGAAGCATTCCGTTGGCTATACCGGGCATGTCTTCGTCGATGAAGCTGGGTCTGGCCGGCGGTCCGCTTATCGTTGCTATCTTAATCGGCCGGTTCGGCTACAAATTTAAACTGGTTACTTACACCTCGACCAGCGCCAGCCTGATGATACGGGAAATCGGCATCTGCCTGTTCTTAGCGAGTGTGGGTCTGAACGCCGGCGGCGGATTCGTGGATACGGTGGTCAACGGCGACGGTCTGCTGTGGGTGTTCTGGGGATTCCTCATCACGCTGATTCCGCTGTTAATCGTCGGCTCGATAGGTCGGGGGTATTACAAACTGAATTATTTCACGCTTATGGGGCTTATCGCCGGCAGCAATACCGACCCTCCTGCCCTCGCCTATGCCAACAAGGTGGCCAACAACGATGCTCCGGCTGTGGCTTATTCGACCGTATATCCGCTTACGATGTTCCTGCGGGTACTGACGGCTCAGCTGATGATACTGGCTTTTGCATAATCACGAAACGAGCGACGGATGGAATACAAACATTTTGATATATGCGGTGAGGATGTGGTGATTCCCATTCCTCACAGTTATGCAGACTGCTTCGAATTGATTCGTTCGGATTCATATCGTCACAATGGCCGCCGTGACTCTCTGATGCGCATCTGGATGAGCGGGTTCAGCCGTGTCAGTATCGGTTTTTCGTTCTGGTTCCGCCTTTCCCAGCACCGCAAAGGATGGCTATACCCTATTGCCAAAATGATGGTCAAAAGATACAAGAGGGGTTACGGGCTGTTTATTCCGCCGAAGACGCTGATCGGTTATGGAATGTATATTCAACACTGTCAGGGATTGATTATCAATCCGAACGCTGTCATCGGCAACAACGTGAACGTCGGACAATTCACCACCGTAGGGAGCACCAAAGAAAAGGCGGCACGGATAGGCAATAATGTTTATGTCGGCCCGTCGGTATGCATTGTCAATGAGGTAGAGATTGGCAGCAACTCAAAAATAGGCGCCGGTGCAGTCGTTGTGCATGACGTAGCTCCCGGCACCACAGTCGGAGGCGTTCCTGCAAAACTTATCGCAAACGCCTCAGGCGAAAACCTGATTCAACATCCATATCAGTTACCTAAATAAAAGGGATGGGGTGCCGTTCATCGCCCCCCGCCGTACACGGACAGCCCCCGAACCGATTTCTATTTCCACAGCCTCGCCGCCATTTATGACGAGTTCACGCCCGAACAGGTCGGCTGCAAGGTAACCCGGCTATGGAACGTCGGTGTTTCACAGGGCGTAACCTATCACGGGCGGCGCTGCACAATAACCTGCGAGGCAATTGTTCGGAAAAAGCGCAAAACAGCCCCTGTCGCCGCGCCAAATCCGACGGACACAAATACAGGGTTGATAATCGCGTCATCTATCCGCGTCACCCATATCCTCGACGGTTGCTAATAAAGTCGGGAACTTAAATCCAACCCGTCCAAGCCACTGATGATTGAAAGCTGTCCGCCGTTGTCTTGTATGAATGTCGGAAGCCCTGTCGGGACGGGTGTCCCGTTGCTGTCAACACAGCCGACAGAGTAATAATCGAAGCCGTTCAAGCGACCCGCATATTCAACGCTGTTGAAACCGTTGCGGGTCGCTTCTTTCTGTACGGGTGTTGGTATCGTGTGCTTGCTCATAGTGTTGCAAAGTTAGTTATTTTCTCGTGAAACACTGAATGCTGGCCTTACTTTTCGTCTTGGGGCAAGTTATATTTTACCGGTTCAATCGTTCATCGAAAGCAGCAG
>JAFLRV010000083.1 GCA_022511245.1 Coprobacter sp. | reverse complement strand
ATAGACACCGTTGTAAGAGCGGTTCAGCGTAATTGTTCTTTCTTGCTTTCCATCTGTAAAGACAATATCGAAACTCCCCGAAAGAGCAACTATAAATTCTTCCTGAGTACGGTAAGCATGACCGCTACGAAACTGTCCACCCGGAACATCATAAATGCAATAAGTTCGTGCAATTTTAAACGGAATATGCCGGTTTCCCTCAATAAAAGAGAGATTTCCCCTCCGGTCTTCGATGCGGGATAAGGTCGTTATGGTTATGGCGTTCAAATCCATTTGACCAAATTAATCAAATACTGTCCGTATTCATTTTTCTTCATGGGTTCGGCCAATTCCAGCAGTTCATCTTTCGAAATCCACCCTTTCCGGTAAGCGATTTCTTCCAAACAAGCGACTTTAAGCCCTTGCCGATGTTCTATTGTTTCGATAAAATTCGACGCTTCAAACAGAGATTCGTGCGTACCGGTATCCAGCCAGGCAAAACCACGCCCCATTAACTGCACCTTTAACTCGCAGTCTTTCAAAAAAGTTTGGTTTACAGTCGTTATTTCCAGTTCGCCCCGTTCCGAAGGCTTGATATTTTTAGCAACAGAAACGACCTTATTGGGGTAAAAATAGAGACCTACCACTGCATAATTCGACTGCGGATGCTGCGGTTTTTCTTCTATTGAAGTCACATTCCCCTCCTCATCAAAAGCGGCAACGCCATAACGTTCCGGGTCATTGACCCTATATCCGAATACGGTAGCCCGTGCATCTTTTTCTGCCGCCAGCACCGCTTTATGCAACATGGAAGAAAATCCCTGTCCATAAAAAATATTATCGCCCAAAACCAGACAAACGGCGTCATTGCCGATAAACTGTTCTCCGATAATAAATGCTTGAGCCAAGCCGTCGGGCGAAGGTTGCTCTGCATATTCAAAAGAAACTCCCAAAGACGATCCATCGCCCAATAAACGTCGGAAACCGGGCAAATCATTCGGGGTGGAAATAATAAGAATCTCCCGGATTCCGGCCAGCATAAGCACCGATATGGGATAATATATCATCGGTTTGTCATATATAGGCAACATCTGTTTCGATACCCCTTTGGTTATCGGATACAATCGGGTTCCTGCCCCGCCGGCCAATACTATACCTTTCATTTTATTTGTCTTTATTATAATAAAAATACACTCCCGTTACCCCAGCAGAAACCGGCTGTCAACGGTTGGTATACATTTGTTCATAATATTTTTGATAATCGCCGCTAACTACTTCTTCGACCCAATCCTGATGTTCCAGATACCACCGGATTGTCTTTTCAATACCCTCTTTAAACGGAGTTTCCGGATACCAGCCCAACTCCCGGACTATCTTCGACGGGTCTATGGCATACCGCATATCATGCCCCAACCGGTCACTGACATACGTAATTAAAGATTCATTTATATTCGACAAATCGGTTTTAAGCGCCTGTCGATATGCCGGTTCCTCTTTCATCAAACGGGCAATCGTGGCAATGGTCAGTTTGACAATATCGATATTCTGTTCTTCATTGAACCCGCCGATATTGTATACTTCTCCTACCCGACCGTTGTTCAGCACCATATCGATAGCTTTGGCATGATCCTCGACATACAGCCAGTCCCGCACGTTTTCCCCTTTGCCATACACCGGAAGCGAACGACCTTCGAGAATGTTTTTGATAATCAAGGGTATCAACTTTTCAGGGAAATGATACGGCCCGTAATTATTCGAACAGCGGGTGATGTTCACCGGCATTTTAAATGTTTCGTGATAAGCTTTTACAATCAGGTCGGCCCCTGTTTTGGAAGCCGAATAGGGAGAACGGGGATCGAGCGGTGTGGATTCGGTAAAATAACAGGTCCCATACGTCTGTATGCAGGTGCGGCCTTTAACTACAAGTTTCACGTCCGGGTCATCCACAACGAGCGGCTGCGCCGTCTCATACTCTTTGGGCAACGAGCCGTACACCTCATCGGTCGATACTTGCAGGTATTTTTTGCCCGGACGGTAGGTCGGATAACCGGAAGCATCTTTTCCCGTTGTCCACGCCACTTTGGCACACTCCAACATATTTTGCGTCCCCAATATATTGGTTTCCAAAAACAGCTGGGGATCGGAGATGCTGCGGTCAACATGCGATTCGGCAGCAAAATTCACTACATAATCTATATCATTATCGGCAAAAAGCCGGGACACCAGTTTTGCATCGCCGATATCGCCTTTCACAAATTGAACCCGGCTGTCGGCCAATTCCTCTTTAATTGTCCCCAAATTGCCGGCATACGTCAATTTATCCAGCACGACTACACGAATATCAGCATCATACTTTCCTAAAATATATTTTAAGAAATTAGCCCCGATAAAACCGGCGGCTCCGGTTACCAAATAAGTCTTCATTTTCCGTGTCTTTGTTATTTTTGTGCAATTTACAAATATTTTCCTTTCACCCCATCTGTTCCGCCGAATTATTGTAAAAAAATATTTTTTCAGACCTCCGGCAATTGCTTTTATTCCGGACAAAAAGAATTTAAAGAAATATTTAATGTATAAAAATTTGGATAGTATCGGCAAAATGATTTACTTTGCACTCTGTTTGCGAAAGCCATAAACAAGTAACAATAAAAAAACGAAGATAAAGCGATGTCAAAGATTTGTCAAATTACCGGAAAGAAAGCAATGGTTGGCAATAATGTCTCGCACTCGAAGAGACGCACAAAAAGAAGATTTAACGTCAACCTGTTTACGAAAAAGTTCTACTGGGTAGAACAGGATTGTTGGATTAGCTTGAAAATTTCAGCAGCAGGCCTTCGCCTCGTAAACAAAATAGGATTGGACGCTGCGTTGAAACAGGCAGCCGAAAAAGGGTATTTAAACGCATAATTGATTGAGAGATGGCAAAGAAAGCGAAAGGTAACAGAGTACAAGTGATTCTCGAATGTACCGAACACAAGGACAGTGGTATGCCGGGTACTTCAAGATACATTACCACCAAAAACAGAAAAAATACCACAGGAAGATTGGAATTGAAAAAATACAATCCTATTTTGAAAAGAGTAACTATTCACAAAGAAATTAAATAATTGTAGGACATGGCAAAGAAAACCGTTGCATCATTACAAAAAGGTGAAGGCCGTACCTATTCGAAGGTAATCAAGATGGTTAAATCACCGAAAACAGGAGCTTATACTTTCCAGGAAGAAATGGTTCCCAATGAAAAAGTAAATGAAGTTCTTGCAAACTAAGCACGAAATCAAATACAAAAAAACAGGCCCTTATTTTTTAGGGCCTGTTTTTTTATGCAGGCTTTGACCCATCGGCAAACAGATAGCGACGGAACAGCCAGCAGCAGACGGCAAACAGCAACAGGCTCACCCATGCTGCCCATACAGAACCGCCGGCAACCGTTCCTATCGTCTCATACGGATTTAAAATATCTTCATTTTTTTCAGAAAAATAAGAAATCAGCGCCGTCATGGAATTATTCAGAAAATGGGCAAAAACGGGCAGCCACAAATTGCCGGAACCGGCCAGAAGGTAACCGAAGAAGGCTCCCAGCAACAAACGGGGTATGAATCCGTAAAACTGAAAATGAATGGCACTGAAGATAAAAGCCGCTGTCCACACGGCAATATGCCGGTTCCGGCATTTATCTGCAATCAACTGTTGCAATACCCCCCTGAACGTAAGTTCCTCCCCCAAACCGGCCAATACGCCTGCAATCAGAAGGACCGACAGCAATCCGCCCACCGAACGCATATCCAGCAACTGGTCGGTCATCTGCTGCGCCAATTCCTCGTTATTTTTCATCCACTGCTCCAGACCGGAGAAGATTTCGGGCAGACGCATCGCTTCATTCCATTCAATCACCCAGTTCATAAACGGGACAGCCGCCATCATACAGACAAACACACCCAACACCCCCATGAACAAAGGTGCCCGGTCTATTTGTAAAAAACGGAGCGGATTGTGGCTCAGCAACAGAGCAATGACAAAGGGAGGAATAACGAATAACCCCAACGACTGGACAAACATCTGCATCCGAAGCAACCCCACACTGTCGGCCCAAGAATGAAACAAGAGCGACACTACCGCCATTAACACGGAAGAGATGAACAGAAAAACAAAAAACACGATTAAACTCACCAATACTTTCACCGAGAAAGAAGATTGAGCATATCTATTTAACCAACGTGTCATATCTTCACTAAATTAAATTACCATCCTATCAAGAACAACGAAAGAAACAATGTAAACAACAGCAGATTCCGGGCTGTTTTTCCCAATATCGGATTGAGGTCCGTTCCCGACAACCGGCACATTTTGAGCCATGTCGACACATGTACGATTAAAAACAGGAAAGCCGCCGTACCGCTCCAAAAGCCGCAGGAAAACCATATTTCCGATGTGCAGCACAGGGCAGCCAATCCATCCAGCAAATAGACCGCACGGGCAAAATTCTTTCCAAAACGCACGACGACCGTTTTTTTACCAGACACCCGGTCGGTATCCACATCCCGATAATTATTGACCATCAGGATATTGACCGCCAGCAGTCCTATTGCTACACTGCCCCGAAAAACAGCGTTGTCAAAATGCGATGTTTGCACATAATAGGTCAGATTGACCGCCGCCAGGCCGAAAAAGACAAACACGGCCACATCGCCCCACCCTTTGTACGACAACGGATAAGGGCCGCCCGAATAGGCCAACGCAAAAACAGCGATAAGGGCTCCGGCGGCGAGCAGCCACCAGCCGCCCCACAGCAGCAGCGACAAACCCAGACAGCAAGCCGCCCCCAACGTAACCAGCGCCGCCATCAGCATCGCACGGGGAGAGATATCCCCTGAAGCCACCGCCCGGCGGGGGCCTACCCGGTCGGCCCGGTCACACCCCTTTTTATAATCGCAGTAATCATTGATAAAATTCGATGCAATTTGCGCCAGCAGGGCAAACAGCAGACAAATCACCGCAGCCGTCATGTCCAGCCCGCCGTCGTGATACGCATACGCCGCAGCCGCTATCACGGGACTGGCTGAGGCCGGCAACGTGCGGGGACGGGCCGCCGAAATCCAATCTTTCCACATAACCGTTTTCATCCTATTCCGAAACAATGCTGGATAGCCGCCCGTATGCAAGCCGCATCCTCCTTATCCTCTTTCAACACCGAAAGAATAAAACTCAGGTACTTATCCTTGTTCGACAAGCCGCACAACTGGGTCACCCGGCTTTGCGGCAACATTCCTTTCTTATTGTACACTCTCAGAATCGAGGTATAATCCTTTTCCTCGACATATTGCCGAAACTCCTGACATATATCCTTATACAGTCGACGGGCACCTATTCCTTCGGTCAGCGTCCGGACATGTACATCCAGTTCGTCAATCGTCTCCAGCCGACGGTCAATCATATGTTCTATCTGTCGGCGCAGCCGATGGCGGGTATGCAGCAGGGCCTGTGACTCGATATCTTTTTCAAACTGGGATATCACATTCTGTTTCACCGTTTCAAAAACCACCTCTTCATCCTGCATCATACGCCGGGCCACAGTACGGATTACCGTCTCCAGCATCAGCAGATTTTCCACTTCGGCCACATCGGGCACATAAATATTCTTTTCCCGCAGAGTACGGATTTCACGGGCTGTGCGCCGGTCCCTGTCGACAATCCCTTTCGATTCCAGATGATGAAAATATTTCATCTCCCCGAAAGCCCGTGTCGTCTCTATCACTTTGGAACATCCGCCCAGCGGTTTCACAATGTAATCGGGGAATATATACGGATACAGTTTGTTGTCGATGCTGTTGTTGTCGGTACCTTCGATAAACAGCACCGGTTTGCGGCTGCCGAGCAGTTCCAGATAAATCTCTTCCGGAAAACTTTCCCGGTTTTCTATCAGCTCATAATCCCACGAGCAGTGCACGGCATCGTAGCTTTTCACCCATACCCGGATACCGGAAAGCCGCCCGGCGGCAAACTCGATATCATGCGTCATATATACGAACGTACAGTCCGGGCGGGACTGTTCTATCGAATCCCACAACGGCCCGATAACCGACCGGTGCAGATGCAGTTCGGGATCTTCCACGACAATCAGAGCGCGCTGCGGAGCGAACAGAACCGAAGCAATCAGATAGAAAACCACTTTCTCGCCCTGACTCATCCGGTAAGGCTTGTACGGATTTCCGTCGTTCGACGACAAGATTTCCAGTTCGCCCCCTTTGCGCAACAGTCGGCTATGCGGAAAAAGCTGTTCCCACAACCGCTGAGTCCGGTCGAGACGGGTACAGGATATCTCGCACGGAAGCCCCCGCAACTGTTTCATTTTAAAATCGACCAGTGTCTGGAATTCCTCCTGTTGCAGGAGATAAAGCAATTTATCGAATTCCGTGCGGGCTTTGACCTCCACTCTAACCTCGCCGGAAAGCATCCGGTCATATATCTCCGATACGGAATGAACGGTCGTATTCTCCTCCGGAAGGATGCACATCGCATTACCGGCCGACACCCGGAATGCACACTCGGCATACCGGTGTTCGAGTGCGCGGCCAAAACGGCTCTTTCCGGCACCGTTGGCTCCTATAATCACGATATTGCGCGGATTTTCCAGCACAACATTCTCAGCGGCATTGCTTTTTTTAGGCAAAACTATTTCCATAAAAAGACCCTGTTTTACATATTCGGCGACAAGCCATTCCAAATGTAGTCAATTATCACCGAAAATATAGGTCTCGGCTCACTTTTTTTTCTTACTTTTGATGCACACAATCAAAAAAGACGAAATTATGTTCTCAGGAATCGTAGAAGAAGCCGCTCCCGTAGTTGCGCTTCAAAGTGAGCAAGGCAACCTGCATCTGACGCTCGAATGTACATTTACCCATGAACTGAAAATAGACCAGAGCATCGCCCACAACGGCGTATGCTTGACGGTTGTCCACATCGACGGCAGCCGGTATACCGTCACCGCCATCAAGGAAACCCTCGAACGCAGCAATCTCGGAGGACTGAAAGTGGGTGACAAAGTGAATCTCGAACGCAGCATGCTCATGAACGGACGGCTCGACGGGCACATCGTGCAGGGACATGTCGACCAGACAGCCCGCTGTACCAACGTCGAAGAGACAAACGGCAGCTGGTATTACACCTTCGAATATCCGTTCGACAAAGCGGCAGCCGCCGAAGGATACATGACGGTGGAAAAAGGGTCGGTCACCGTCAACGGCGTCAGTCTGACGGTATGCAACTCGCAGGACAACTCGTTTCAGGTCGCCATCATCCCGTACACCCACGAGCACACCAATTTCTGCCAGATTGTACCGGGAAGCATCGTAAACATAGAATTTGACATCATCGGCAAATACCTGAGCCGCATGATGAAATATTCGAAATAAAACCCTCTGCCTATGAATTTCTCCGAACTGGTCCGCCAAAGACAAAGCGACCGGGCTTTTGACCCGCAAAAACCGGTCGAGGCCGAAAAGCTGGAACGCATCCTCGAAGCCGGACGGCTGGCTCCGTCGGCCTGCAATGCCCAACCCTGGCATTTCATCGTTGTCGACGATTCCGAACTCAAGAACCAGATAGCCGATGCCACATCGAACCGGGTGCTGGGCATGAACCATTTCACCAAACAGGCTCCGGTGCATCTGCTGGTTATCGAAGAGAGCGCCAACCTCACGTCGAACATCGGCAGTTGGGTCAAAAACAAACATTTTCCCCATATCGACATCGGCATAGCCGCCGCCCACCTCACGCTGGCCGCTGCCGCCGAAGGGCTGGGAACCTGCATAATCGGCTGGTTCGATGAAAAGAAAATAAAAAAGCTGCTCGGCATCCCCTCCTCGAAACGGGTACTGCTCGACATACTCATCGGCTACTCCACACAGGAGCACCGGGAGAAAAAGCGAAAACCGGCAAATGAGGTCATATCCCGCAATCGGTATAAAAAATGATTGTTTACATCCCATTTTTACATTACTTTTGCAAAAAAATAAGAATTAACCATCATGAGCGACCAACGTTATAACCTGCGAGGTGTTTCAGCATCCAAAGAAGATGTGCACAATGCCATCAAAAATATCGACAAGGGAATATTTCCCAAAGCATTCTGCAAAATCATTCCCGACATATTGGGCGGAGACCCTTCCTATTGTAACATCATGCACGCCGACGGAGCCGGCACCAAATCGTCGCTGGCCTATATGTACTGGCGGGAAACCGGCGATTTGTCGGTATGGAAAGGCATTGCTCAGGACGCCCTCATCATGAATATCGATGACCTGCTCTGCGTAGGTGCCACCGACAACATTCTGGTCTCTTCCACCATCGGACGCAACAAACTGCTCATTCCCGGCGAAGTCATTTCAGCCATTATCAACGGCACTGACGAACTGCTGGCCGAACTGCGCTCACTCGGTGTAAACGCCTATGCTACAGGTGGAGAAACCGCCGATGTAGGCGATTTGGTACGCACCATCATTGTCGACAGCACGGTCACCTGCCGGATGAAACGGGCCGATGTCATTTCCAACCACAACATCCGTCCCGGCGACGTCATCGTGGGTATGGCTTCTTTCGGACAGGCCACCTACGAAAAAAGCTACAACGGCGGCATGGGCAGCAACGGGCTCACTTCGGCCCGTCACGATGTATTCGCCAAATATCTGGCCGGGAAATATCCCGAAAGCTACGATGCCGCCGTACCCGACGAACTGGTGTATTCCGGCTCACTCAAACTGACCGATGAAATCGAAAATTTAGGCATAGACGCCGGGCAGCTCGTGCTCTCCCCCACCCGCACCTATGCGCCGGTCATCAAAAAACTGCTCGACCACATGCGGCCCGCAATACACGGTATGGTACACTGCTCCGGCGGAGCCCAGACCAAAGTGATGCACTTCGTCGAGAACCTGAAAGTGGTAAAAGACAACCTCTTCCCCGTTCCTCCCCTGTTCAAGATTATACAGGAGCAATCGGGCACCGCATGGCAGGAGATGTACAAGGTCTTCAACATGGGACACCGCATGGAGATATATCTGGCACCCGAACACGCCGAAGAAGTGATTTCCATCGCCCGGTCGTTCGATATCGACGCCCGGATAGTCGGTTATGTCGAAGCTGCGCCTCAAAACGAACTGGTCATCCGGTCCGAGTTCGGAGAATTCAGATACTGATACACGAACAAACGCACCAAAAAAAATAAACGATATGAGTCAGTTAATCATCAACAGTTACGAAGAGTTCGAACAATATGTCGGACAAGAATTAGGCATATCCGATTATCTGAAAATCACGCAAGAACAGATAAACCAGTTTGCCGATGCCACACTAGACCACCAATGGATACACGTCGATACCGAAAAGGCCAAAATCGAGAGTCCGTTCCACTCCACTATAGCGCACGGATACCTCAACCTCTCCATTCTGCCCTATCTCTGGGAACAGATTGTGCAGGTAAACAACGTAAAAATGATGGTCAACTACGGGATTGAGAAACTCAAATTCAACCAGCCCGTTCTGGTCGACAGTGAAGTGCGCATCCGGGCACGGCTCGAATCGCTCATCAACTTGCGGGGTATTGCCAAAGCCGAAATAAAAGTGACACTCGAAATCAAAGATTGCAAAAAATCGGCACTCGATGCCACCGTTATTTTCCTGTATCACTTCGCTTAATTTCGGAAACGGGGCAAAACAAACGGCAGATTTGTCTCAAAAGGGAAAAGAAATGCCTTATTATTTTTGACAAATCATAAAAATACCTATCTTTGCAACGTTTAAGAAACGGTTTCACCGGGAAGGATGGGTGAGTGGCTTAAACCAACAGTTTGCTAAACTGTCGTACCGGTTA
>JAFLRV010000082.1 GCA_022511245.1 Coprobacter sp. | reverse complement strand
TCAACAACAGCTTTCTTATCATATTCTTCTCTGTAACCCAATCAAAAACACATACTCAATATATCTACTATATCGGCCGCCACCTCATTTTTCGGTTTGGTATCGAATAAGGTCTTACGCCCGTTCTTCTCTATTACCGTAATTTTATTTGTATCGCAGCGAAATCCGGCTCCTTTGTCCTGCAACGAATTCAATACGATAAAATCCAAATTCTTCCGAATCAGTTTTGCCTGTGCATTCGCCTCCTCATCATTCGTTTCCAACGCAAATCCGACCAATACCTGTTCTTTGGTTTTACATTCCCCCAAAGCAGCCGCAATATCTTTATTGGGCTTTAATCGGAGCAGCAGCTCATCATCGGTGCGCTTTATTTTCGTTAACGAGGCGCTCTCCGGAGCATAATCGGCAACAGCGGCACACAAAACAGCGGCCGACATTTGCGGAAATTCCGATACGGCAGCCCGATACATCTCATCGGCCGACTCGACATCAATACGGCGGATACGGGGATGTACGGCCTGTAACGATACCGGTCCGGAAATCAACGTAACCTCCGCCCCCCGCAATGCACACTCTTCGGCCAATGCAAAACCCATTTTGCCGGAAGAGTAATTTCCTATAAAACGTACCGGGTCGATTTTTTCATATGTAGGCCCGGCCGTTATTAAGATTTTTTTACCGGCCAGCGTCTCTTTTTTCTGAAAAAAAGTTTCCAGCACTTCCACAATTTTATCCGGTTCTTCCATACGGCCTTTTCCGTGCAAATGGCTGGCCAGTTCGCCGGTAGCCGGTTCGATAATATAATTTCCGTAAGAACGAAGCAATGCCAGATTGTGACGAGTGGTAGGATGGGCAAACATATCGAGATCCATAGCCGGAGCGACAAACACCGGAGCCTTGCTGGACAGATAGGTCGTTATCAGCATATTGTCGGCGACTCCGGTCGCCATTTTCGCAATCGTACTCGCACTGGCCGGAGCCACTACCATCGCATCGGCCCACAAGCCCAAATCGACATGGCTGTGCCATGTTCCGTCATTGGCCGTAAAAAATTCACTGATTACCGGTCGGCCGGTCAATGCAGACAGCGTAACCGGAGTAATAAATTCTTTTCCCGACGGGGTAATGACCACCTGCACTTCGGCTCCTTTTTTCACCAGTGCCCGGACGAGATAAGCCGCCTTGTAGGCCGCTATACTGCCGGTAATTCCCAATATGATGTTTTTACCTTTCAGCATCACAATATCGTATTTATATCGACCTGAAAAGAGCATTTCAAAAGCCGATTGCCGCCGAATAATTGCAGGGCAACACTCTTTTCTTTTGAAATGCTCTTTATCCCAAGTCTTGTTATATCAACTTTCAGCGTTTAAAATCACGCAACCGGATATTGGTTATCACCTTTTTTGTGTTCAGCGTAAAATCGCCCTGCATCATCCAACTGTAATAACCGATATCGGTTCTGAAAACCTCAGCAACGGAACGGCCTTTATATTTTCCGAAATTGAATATTTCCACTCCTTTTTCGTCAAACACGATGCGACCGGCAAAATCGGCATTTTTGGTATGGGTCGAAAAATCGGCCAACACATCCACATCGTTTTGCAAATCGGGATAACGGTCCAACTGCGATTTCAACACTTCATAAGTAGCCCGTGTATCGGCTTCGGCAGTATGGGCATTATCCAAATCCTTGTCGCAATAAAATTTATAAGCGGCCGACAAAGTGCGCTGCTCCATTTTATGAAAAATTGTCTGAACATCAATCATCCGGCGTTTTGTCAAATCAATGTCGACTCCGGCCCGCAACAACTCTTCCACCAAAAGGGGGACATCGAAACGGTTCGAATTGAATCCGGCCAAATCGCAACCCTCAATATCTTTGGCAATATTTCTGGCTACCTCTTTAAAGGTAGGACAATCTGCGACATCGGCATCCGAAATTCCATGTACGGCCGTCGCTTCTGCCGGGATAGGCACTCCGGGATTGATACGCAACGTCTTGCACTCTTCTTTCCCGTCGGGATAGACTTTCAAATAACTTATCTCGACAATATGGTCGGACGCAATATTCACGCCGGTAGTCTCCAAATCGAAAAAGACAAGCGGATTTTTAAGATTCAACTGCATTTTTTCCAAATTTATCAGTTTATCTTACCATCTATTACAACATCATCGGCATCAACAGCATCAACAAATCTTCGTTGGGCTGATTCTCTACCGGCAATACAAGACCGGCTCTGGAGGGATCGGCTAAAGCAATCGTCACTTCCTGTGACAGGATATTGTTAAGTATCTCGACCAGGAACGAAGAATTAAACCCGATGCTCATCGCATCCCCGTCGTAATTACAACTGATATTTTCCTCTGCCGACGTAGAAAAATCGATGTCTTGTGCCGATACCTGCATCTGATTGTCGGACAATTGCAGTTTCACCAGATTGCTGGCCTGATTGGAAAATACGGAAACACGTCTCAACACGTTGACAAATGCCGTCCGGTCTACAATAAGACGATTGGTATTGTTCTGCGGTATTACCGATGCATAATTGGGATAACGGCCTTCCAGCAAACGGCAGTTCAATACAAAATCGGACAATTCGAACACGGCGTTTTTCTCGTCGAAGGAAACCGTAACATCTTCCGTCTCTTTCGGCAAAACATTTTTCAGCAGAGTAGCCGGTTTTTTAGGCAATATAAACGATGCTTCGAATCCGGCCTGCACCGAATCGTTTTTAAAACGAACCAGCTTACGGCCGTCTGACGCTACGCAAATCAAGTATTCGGGATGAATATCCATATATACACCTGTCATTATAGGGCGCAATACCTGATCGACACCCGTAGCGAAAAGTGTGCGGCTGATACCGTTAAGCAGCACCTGTGCCGGCATTTTTATCGTTTTGGCTTCAGGGCTCAACGGGGATTTCTGCGGATATTCATCGCCATTGACACCGATAAAATTGTATTTACCATTCTGGAAATAGATAAAAATCTCCAGATTCTCATCGTTAATCTCAAATGTCAGCGGCTGATCGGGCAATTCTTTCAGCGGGTTGAGCAGAATCTTCGACGAAACAGCGAATACGCCGGCTCCTTCTGCCTCCAGCACTTCAATCGACGACGTCATTGTAGTCTCCTGGTCCGAAGCCGTCATCGTGAGTGTATTACCTTCCAAACGGAACAGGAAATTATCGAGTATAGCAATTGTATTTTTCGAATCGATAACTCGGCTGATAACCTGCAAATGCGATAACAAAGCAGTACTTGAGACAATAAATTTCATAGTTTTTTATTTTTAATTTTTGTATTTTTTCATTCTCGGAACAGCAACATTTTCGCCACTGCCACACCTCTCTATCAAGGAACAAATATAATCATTTTTCAAGAAAGACATTACATTATTTTTCTAAAAAATAATTTGGCTCAAATGTATAAAATCCGACAACAATCGCAAAATTAATAAAATTTCGTATTTTTGCAGGGTAGATATATTCCCAGAAGTCGTAAACAAACAAAAAAACACTACAATATGAACGCTGAAAAATCTATCTCCAACGCTCAAAAATCTACCCTTATTGAAAAAATCGGGTATGGTTTCGGCGATATGTCATCTTCGATGTTTTGGAAAATTTTTACGGCCTATCTGCCGTTTTTCTACTCTACAATTTTCGGACTGAGCCTTGTTGATGCTACATTTTTAATGTTGGTAACCAGAGTTTGGGATGCTGTATCGGATCCGATGATGGGTGTAATCGCAGACCGAACACAAACCAAATGGGGAAAATACAGACCGTTTCTGTTATGGTGCGCCATCCCGTTTGCCGTATGTGGAATCCTGCTTTTCACAACTCCCGACACGGTATATATGTGGAAACGCATCTGGGCATATATAACTTATATACTTATGATGACCGTCTATACAGCCATCAATGTTCCTTACGGTGCCATGCTGGGAGTTATCACCAACGACTCCGATGAAAAAACCGTATTCTCCTCTTACCGAATGTTTTTTGCCTACGGCGGCAGTTTCATCGTACTGGCAGGCTGGGAACCTCTCTGTCAGATGTTTAACAAAATTCGGGGAATAGACGCAAGTATTAATGATGCCGCATCATGGCAATATGCCATGATTGTTGTAGCCGTGTGCTGTACTTTGCTATTTTTCCTCACTTTTGCCATGACGAAAGAAAAAGTAAAAAGTGCGCCCAAAGAAAGTTCTGTCTTTACAGATTTGGGTTCTTTGTTCAATAATGCTCCTTGGTGGATTTTGCTGGGAGGCGTATTATTTTTCAACTTTTTCAATGCAGTTCGTTATACTGTAGGGCCTTTCTTTTTCGCAAGCATTGTGGGAGATGGTGCCATGCTCAGTATTTTCTCTGCCGAATTTTTATTCTATGCCGGAATCTTCTTTGCAGTCGGAGAGGTTGCCAATATGATTGGCGTGTCAATGACACCGATGATTACACGCCAAATCGGCAAAAAAACCACATTTATCATTTGTTTGTTATTGTTAATATTATTCAGTTCGGCATTCTATTTTGTACCATGTACGCCGACTGGTTACTGGATGATGATGCTATTGCAAGTGATTATATCGGTGCTGACCGGTATAGTCGCCCCCCTCGTTTGGAGTATGTACGCCGATATTGCAGATTATGCCGAACTTAAATTCAACACTGTTTCGACAGGCTTGATATTTTCATCGTCTTCAATGGCCCAAAAATTTGGCGGAGCTATCGGAGGTTCGGCAGTCACAGCGATTCTTGCCATTGTAAACTATAATACGGCAGAGGGTGCCGTACAGACTGAATCGGCATTGATGTGGGTTAAAATCATCATGAGTTTCTTGCCTGCAGTCGTAGCATTGCTTTCGTTATTCTTTATCGGACTGTATCCGTTAACGACAAAACGAATGAAAGAGATACAAGCTGAACTCGCTGTCAAACGGAATAATTAAGTTCAGGAAAATATGAAACGAACATTTTATGCGGCTCTTGCGGCAATCTCTTTGACAACCGGATGTATGGCTCCTCAACAAAAAGAAACGGCAGAAAATCCGATTTCTTCCGATGAAGTGAAAACATTGCAAATCGGAGATGTAAAAATAACCTGGATTCAGGATATGGCAGCCAGCCACTCTCCCAACATATTTCCTGACGCCGACGCAGGTTTAATCGACAGCCTGCAACTGCAAGAGGGTATCCCCTCTTCCATGAGCGCCTTTTTGGCAGAGCAAGAGGGAAGCCGCATTCTATTCGACACGGGCATGGGCAGCGAACAAAGCCGGCTGATACCGTTACTGAACTTTTTGGGGCTGAAACCGGCCGATATCGACTACTTGTATCTCACGCATTTGCACGGAGACCATATCGGAGGAATGATGCAAGGGGACGAAATCGTATTTCCCCAGACAGCCGTTTACCTTTCTCAAGCTGAATACGACGGATGGATGCAGATGCCGAACGAGCAAAATGCCCAAGCCGTAAAAACAGGGGAAGCCTATCGGGAACAGCTGCATCTGTTCCAGTTCGGCGATACACTGCCGGGCAACGTACTGCCAATAGATGCCACAGGGCATACTCCGGGACATACCGCCTACCAAATCGGACAGATTCTGATTATCGGCGACCTGATTCACGGAGCGGCTCTCCAACTGGAGCATCCCGATATTTGCGCCCGGTTCGATATGGACAAAGAGCAAGCTATAGCCTCCCGTAAAAAGATTTTACAGTATGCCCGGGACAACGGACTCGTTATAGCCGGAATGCATCTTCCCGGCCCGGCATTTATCAGAACGGGACACTCCAAAGAACACCGATAAACAGGCTATCATAATACGAAAAAGAGTTGCCATAAAAATTGGCAACTCTTTTTTATTGTATTCGGATAACACTTATCTTCTTATTCGTATCTGCAAGGTGTTTTTTATCGGAGTATTGCTGATGAAAACCAAATATCCGCCTCCGCCGGCACCGCACAGTTTCCAGCCCTTTACCTGCTCCCGATACGTTTCGATTTGTTTCGTTATATCCGGATTTATCATGTGAGGGAACATATTAACCTGTGCTTCAAAACTTTCCCGTACAGCAGCGCCAAAAAGGTCTATATCTTTTTTCAGCACGGCATCCCAGCATTTACAAGCCGCTTCACTTAACCGTCGGACCGAAGGTTCATCGATACGGGTATCGACGATAACATTATAATCGGATTTACGGGGATACAGCGGCAACAGCCAAATCACGCTCTCCAGCCATGACAATATATCGTTTTCCAACACAGTTTCTATTGAACCGGGCCAGTAATCACCGTCATATTCGTATTTGTTCAGTCCCGGCATAACAATACCCAACGCATCTTGAGAGCCGCTTATATAATCGGTTCCCGGAGGATTTTCATAACAAAAAAGGGTCTTGGCCAATTTTTCCTTATCTCCTTCCGGAATATCGGTCTGCCACAATTCTATCGCTTTCTTGCGTGAACTGGTTGACATACCGCTGCGATCATTGAATTCATAATCGGGCTCAATACAGATTGTCAAAACCGGACCGGGACAATACTTGCTTACGAAAGGCTGGTCGAGCCATCCACCGGCCAAATCGATACGATACGGTATGCAACACTCCTGCCGCAACATCGTCGTCGACCGAACCGGTAGTGAGCCATGCGGTATACGCTTGCTGACAATATATTCTATTCCCAGTTCTTTACATAACTGTTCTTTTAAATGGGTATGTCCGTCACTGTTGACAAAAAAGATATCGGGCTGGAGTTCCCGCAACTCTTTTTCAAAATCAAGTAATCCGCTGCCGCTGTTTATCCAGGCATCTTTTACCATTCTCAAGGCTTTCACCATATACAGCCGCTCCGCATCGGTATTGATAGTCTTCCGGGCTTTCAGTTCGTATATCGTTTTATCGGAACCGATTCCTACATACAAATCTCCATAGCTGGCAGCCTCTTCAAAAAAAGCGACATGACCGCTGTGGAGCATATCATAACATCCCGATACAAAAACTTTTTTCATCTTTTTTATTTTGAAAAATCCTTTATCTGTTGTTCGTCCTCTATCCGGCAAATCAGCAACGTATTATCCTTTTCAGCGACAATATAGTTATGCAAGCCCTCTATTACGACCTTTTTACCGGCCGGCATATGTACAATACAACCGGTTGAATCCACCAATGTAGGTTGGACACCTATACATACATTTTCATCGGCTGCCGATGCCAACTGCCGATGCAGAGAACCCCACGTCCCCAAATCGGACCAACCGAAATCGGCCGGAAAAACATAAATGTCAGGCGCCTTTTCCATAATAGCATAATCGACAGATATGGAAGGACACTCCGGGAAAAGCCGGTCAACAGCTTCCTGTTCCGAATCGGTTCCCAAAACGGCATCCAACCGGTCAAATACAGATGCGATGTCGGGACAATAGGTACGGAACGACTTTTCTATCGTCTGCACATTCCAGACAAATACTCCGGCATTCCAATAATAATTTCCCGACTGCATATATTTCTCTGCCAGCTCTTTATTCGGTTTTTCCTTGAAAGCCTCTACCGGTTTTATCTCTTCTTCATCCGGCAAAACAGCTATATATCCATATCCGGTTTCGGGCCTGAAGACTTTCATCCCCAACGTCACAATTGCGTGTAACCGGGCAGAAAAATCAAGCGACCGAGAAATCACCCGTCTAAATTCCGGCACATCCGTTACCAAATGATCCGATGGAGAAAATACGATATTGGCTGCTGCATCCAGTTTCTTGATTTTCCAGCTGACATAGGCAATGCAAGGTGCCGTATTCCGCATGCAAGGTTCTGCCAATATATGACTATCGGTCACATCCGGCAATTGTGATTTTACGATACCTTTGTAATTCTTTGATGTTACCACCCATATGTTTTCGGCCGGAACAATACCGGCAAAGCGGTCGAATGTCATTTGCAGCAATGTGCGGCCACATCCCAGAACATCGATAAATTGCTTGGGACATTCAGCAGTGCTCATCGGCCAAAAACGACTGCCGACACCGCCTGCCATGATAACAACATAATTAGCTCCTGTCATAAAAAATTTTCAGTTCTGTTTGAACTTCCAGTTTTTGAAAGATGACAAAATTACAATTTTTATTAAATATACCATTATCCTGCTCTATTTATTTTGACTCAGCTCCCTGCCCATGCAAAAACGACAGACAGACTCGGCCACAAAAGAGAGCTCTTCAACAGTCATACCCGGAGCAATCGGAAGGCTCAGCATTTCCTGACTTAACCGTTCTGTCAGCGGAAACTGCAAATGATTGTATCGGGGATAACAGGACTGTTTATGAGGAGGGACCGGATAATGTATCTGCGTATCAACATGTTGAGAATGAAGCCATTCCTGCAATCTATCCCGCTCCCCGCAACGGACAATATACTGATGCCATACATGTTCTTCTCCGGCCGATTCGGGCAATACCAACGGCGTGTCCTTCAATAATTTTGAATAAAATGAGGCGCAATCCCTCCGTTTCGCATTCTCAGCATCCAAATAATTCAATTTCACCGACAGGAAAGCGGCTTGCAACTCATCCATACGGCTGTTGAATCCCTGATAACGGTTGTAATATTTACGGTGTGAACCGTAATTGGCCAAAGCTCTCACCACTTCGGCCAGTTCAGCATCAGAGGTAGTGACGGCTCCTGCATCGCCCAAAGCCCCCAGATTCTTGGACGGATAAAAACTGTTTCCGGCCGCATCGCCCAAAGCTCCGGACATACAACTGCCCGACAAACCCGGCACCCGGCTTCGGGCTCCCATCGCCTGCGCATTATCTTCGATAATTTTCAGACGATACTTGCCTGCCAGCTCTTTCAGCGGCTCTCCCCAACAACTCCGGCCATAGAGATGCACCGGCATAACAGCACGGGTGCGGGAAGTTATCAGATGTTCCAGGTGATGGATATTCAGATTCAGGGTGCGTTCATCCGGTTCAGCAAAAACCGGAACCAATCTGTTGTCGGTAACGGCAAGTACAGTCGCGATATACGTATTGGCAGGCACGATAATTTCATCGCCCTCCTGCATCACTCCCAATTCGATATAGGCCTTCAATATCAGCCGCAAGGCGTCCAATCCGTTCCCGACAGCGACCGCATACCGACAGCCCAGATACGAACACAGCTGCTGTTCGAACGAGGCGACCCGTTCTCCCTGCAAGAACCAACCCGAATCGATTACCTCTGCCGCCACCCGTTTCAGTTCTTCGGCATACGGAGCATTTTCCCGCTGTAAATCCAAAAATTTCATGTTGTTACCGGTTGCGTTCTTCCAAATAAAGAGAATAATCCCGAATATAGTCCGATTCGTCATACTCTTCCGATGCCAGAACCAGACAAATCGAACCCGACGAAAAATTCCGCTGCTGCGCCCACATTCCCGGCGGGACATGCAATCCGTAATAAGGGCGGTTCAACAACACTGTTTTTTTATTGCGGCCGTCATCGAGCAGCACTTCAAAACTGCCGCTGGCCGCCATGATAAACTGATGGCAGTTTTTATGGGCATGTGCCCCTCTGGATTCGCCGCCCGGAACATCATACAAATAAAAAACACGTGCTATCTCAAACGGAATATCCTTGTGCCCGTGAACAGGGGTAATGCTGCCTCCCGGATCATATATTCGGGGCAACTCCACCACAGAACAGTCATATACGGTCGTCTTTCTCATACTGCCATCTTTTATATTCATCGAAATTCCGAATATAATCGGATTCATTGAAAGGCATCGAGGCCAACACCAATGCTACGGAGTTTGTCGAAAAATTGGTTAATTGCCGCCACATCATCGGAGGGACATAGA
>JAFLRV010000081.1 GCA_022511245.1 Coprobacter sp. | reverse complement strand
GCCAATTGCCGGCTGTCGGTGGGAAAAGGACAGATTTTAATCACCAGCTATCCATCTTAAAAGAGCTACAGCAGGAAATCCGATAATAGGGGTGGCTCCACATGATAAAAGAATAGCTATAAACCATTCAGATTTACTCCAGCCTTTTCCGACAGCTGTAAAGTAAATGACTAACAGGCTTGACAAAATAAGCAATAAGATAATATCATCCATTCTCGTTCGTTTTATTTTACATGGCCGTCGTAGCCAATTTTTACAAATAAGTAACCCAAAAGAGGCGTCATAGCTATTGATATAAGATATGCGAGTACTTTACAATCTTTTCTCCAGCCGGAAATAAGTATTGGCATGAGGATGAGTGTGAGTATGATGTTGATAAAGTAAAACATAATAGCAACCAATGTAAAGGGTTCGTTTAATTGTAAACAAATATAATAAATTTATACGGTTAATGCAAGTTTTGCGGGGCCGATTTTTTTCGGATATTGTTGGATAATTCTAATACAATACCAAAATAATAGTGGATATCCGTTAGTTTTTTTTTACCATTTAATGATTGATTCGGCAGTATGTTTTTAATATTAAAAATATATGTGTATATTTATAATGTAAATAACGATACAGATATTGTTGGCCGATAAAGAGGATTTGATGCCGGAACAGCAATCGGAACAATGAGTGGGAGAATTGAACGAGATAATATTTTATGTAACAGCGAATTAGAGAATGATCGCTAACGGGAATAGTTGAGTTGGCGGTTTTGTTCTTTAATGAGAAACAGCATTTTACAATTATGAAAACAAGAAATGTATGGCTGACAGCCGCTTTTTGGGCGGGCATTATGTGCAGTACCGCTTCGGCCGGAGAGGTATGTCCCTCCGACAATACCCGTGTTGCCAAATACGATGTTACCTGTCGTCCGCAGCTGTCGCAGCGGTTGTTTAAATCGACGGCAGTCGACAAACGGATTCAGGAAATCAAATCGATGCTGACCCATGCCAAACTGGCCTGGATGTTTGAAAACTGCTTCCCGAATACCATAGATACGACGGTTCATTTCCGTACGGGGGAAGACGGTCATCCCGATACGTTTGTATATACCGGCGATATTCACGCCATGTGGCTGAGAGACTCCGGTGCGCAGGTGTGGCCCTATGTGCAGCTGGCCAATGAAGACCCCGCTTTGAAGACCATGCTCGAAGGGGTGATACGCCGACAGTTCAAATGTATTCTTCTCGACCCGTATGCCAATGCTTTCAATGACGGGCCTACGGGCGGAGAGTGGATGAGCGACTTTACCGATATGATTCCCGAAGTGCACGAACGCAAATGGGAAATCGATTCCTTGTGTTATCCGCTGCGTCTGGCTTATGAATATTGGAAAGTGACCGGAGACGATTCGATTTTTGACGGCGATTGGCTGGCGGCTATGGGGAAAATTCTGGCCACGTTCCGGGAGCAGCAGCGTTTCGACGGTGTGGGCAGCTACCGTTTCCTTCGCAAGACCGACCGGGCGCTGGATACGTTGAACAATGGCGGATACGGAGCTCCGGTGAACCCTTGCGGACTGATTGTGTCGAGTTTCCGTCCGTCGGACGATGCCACCACCTTGCAATTTCTGGTTCCTTCGAATTTCTTTGCCGTATCGGTGCTGCGTAAAGCGGCAGAGATACTTGACCGTGTAAACCATCGGCCGGATATGGCCCGTGAATGTCGTTCTCTGGCCGATGAGGTGGAAAATGCATTGAAGATATATGCCACTTACGAGCATCCGGAGTTCGGGACGATTTATGCCTTCGAGGTAGACGGTTTCGGAAATCATCTGCTGATGGATGACTCGAATGCACCCAGTCTTCTGTCGCTTCCTTATCTGACCGATGTGGCGGTCGATGACCCCATATATCAGAATACCCGTCGTTTCGTATGGAGCGACAGCAACCCCTATTTCTTTCGGGGTACGGCCGGAGAAGGTATCGGCGGGCCGCACATCGGTTACGACATGGTGTGGCCCATGAGTATTATGATGAAAGCCTTTACCAGTACCGATGACCGGGAGATAAAAGGTTGTATCGAGATGCTGGTGAATACCGATGCCGGAACGGGATTTATGCACGAATCTTTTCATAAAGACGATGCGGCGAATTTTACGAGAGAATGGTTCGCCTGGCAAAATACGCTTTTCGGCGAACTGATTATCAAGCTGGTCAATGAAGGGAAAATAGACTTGTTGAACTCCCTCGACTGACGGGACACCATACCGGGTAGAGAAAGGGGGCAAGCAATGGCTTGCCCCCTTTCTCTATTTATTTTTACTCGTATATTGCAGTCAATGCTTTCAGATAAGCTATTCCGGAAAATATGATTTGCATGAAGGCAACGATAGAATCTCCTAACGGAATTAAACTTAACATAGATAGTACGGATATTTCTTTCGGATTTTCTCCAGTAGAGGCAGAGCCGTGTGGGATTGGATATAAAGCTCTTGTAGATAGATTCTTATACAATTTTGGCTTAAATATTGATAAATTGCCTGTATTCGTGAAAATAAAAAATTTGTTAAATGCGCTCTTGTTGTCAAACTACTTCTTTGTGAAATATGTTGTTTGAAGTGAGAATTGCATTTGAAAGAGAATTAACGAATGGCTTGATATTGGAATATAGTATGGAGCTTTATAAAAACTAATAAATTAATTATGAAAAAGTCTATTATTTTATTTGCTTTTGTGATAGGGGCGTTTGCAGCAAATGCCCAAATGTCCCCGATCGCTGTTCAAGGATCTAAAATGCGGGATAATTGGTCGGTTGGGTTGAAAGGCGGTATGGTAACGCCGATGACTCACGGTGATTTCTTTAAGGATGCCCGTCTTACGTTTGGTGTTGGCATTGGAAAAGATTTGACTCCGGTATTCGGATTCGAGGTACAAGGCTTGGCGTATGTGAATACGACTCTCAGCAAAACAGCTATTGATGTGACGGATGTAAGTTTGCTCAATAAATTCAATCTGATGAATTTGTTCGGCGGTTATTTGGGTATGCCCCGTCTGTTTGAGATAGAAGCTGTTGCCGGTATAGGATGGTTGCACTACTATTCTACGACAGGTCCTACGGCCGACAATTCGTGGTCGACCCGTTTCGGACTGAACATGAACTTTAATGTGGGTGAAAACAAAGCGTGGACCATCGGTATCCGTCCGGCTGTAGTTTACGATATGCAGGGCGATTATCCGTGGGCCCGCAGCCGTTACAATGCCAATGCCGGTGCCATCGAGATAACGGCGGGTGTAACGTATCATTTTACCGGAAGCAACGGCTATCCCTATTTTACTTTCGTCAGAGCGTATGACCAGGCACAGGTCGACATGCTGAATGCGTCTATCAATAACCTCCGGGCCCGTTTGAGCGATCAGGATTACCAGCTGAACAATGCCGCCCAACGAATCGATGCCTTGCAGATGGAGTTGAAAGACTGCCGCACTCAGGCCGCCAAAGTGCAAACGGTGGTCGAAGTGGAAACCAGCCGTGTTCCCGAATCGATTATAACCTTCCGTCAGAGCAGCTCGAAAGTGGATGCCTCGCAGTTGCCCAATGTGGAACGTGTGGCCAACTACATGAAAAAACATCCGGAAGCAACGGTGGTTATCAAAGGCTATGCTTCTCCTGAAGGAAATCTGGATTTCAACATCCGGTTGGCTCAGGCGCGTGCCGAAGCCGTGAAGAAGATTCTGGTGAACCGTTACCAAATCAACTCGAACCGGATTAATGCCGAAGGACAAGGTATTGGCGATATGTTTACCGACCCCGACTGGAACCGTGTAAGTATCTGCACCATCGAAGAGCTCGAAATCGAGAAAGGTGCCGCCACTAATTCCTCGAAATAAAGAACTGTCTTTGTTGTAAAAGTATAACGACAACTCCGGCAGGGAGTGAGATGCGACCCGTTACCAGGTCAGAATCTCATTCCCTGTTTCGGTTATAAGCAGGGTATATTCCCATTGGGCCGAAGGCAGTCCGTCTTCGGTAAGTACGGTCCAGCCGTCTTTTTCGTCTATATATACCTGATATTTGCCCATGTTTATCATGGGTTCGATGGTAAATGTCATGCCGGGTACGATGAGCATTCCGGTGCCCCGTTTTCCGAAATGTTCGACACAGGGTGTTTCGTGGAATTTGATGCCGACGCCGTGTCCGCAAAGGTCTCTGACGACCGAGTAGCCGTTTTTCTCGGCATGTTCCTGTATGGCGGCTCCCACATCGCCCAGTCGGGACCAGGGCTGAGCGGCGGCCACGCCTATTTCGAGACATTCTTTGGTGACCTCGACCAGGCGTTTCCATTCATCGCTGACTTCCCCGATCATAAACATGCGGGAGGCATCGGAATAGTATCCGTTGTATATGGTCGATACATCGACATTGACGATATCGCCGTTTTTGAGGATTTCTTTTTCGCTGGGAATACCATGACAGACGACCTGATTGACAGAGGTGCATACGCTTTTGGGAAATCCTTCGTAATTGAGCGGTGCCGGAATGGCGTTGTGGCTGACGGTATAGTCGTATACGATTTTGTCTATCTCGGAGGTAGGCATCCCCTCCCGGATGTGTTCGGCCACGCAGTCGAGAACTCCGGTGTTGATGCGGGCGCTGGCCTTTATCCCTTCTATTTGCTCCGGAGTTCGGATGATGTGCAATGGGGGCACTTTGTAGCCGAAATGTTTGTAGGTTTGTATTTTTTTCTCTATTTCGGGGGAGATATGGGATGTTTTCCGGTTGCGGTTCTTTTTCATTGTTTCGGACAGAGACGATAAATAAAAGAGATTGTCCGGCCGATACCGGACAATCTCTTGTACATAAAATTTAGGTAAAATTTCTTATTCTTCAGCTCCGGCTTCCGGATTGGGCATTCCCGGCATCTGTTCGGGAACGCTTTGATTTTCAAATCCGGGAGTTGTTACCGGAAGGCTTTGCTGTACGTTATCTTTGATTTCGGAGCGTTCCGTTACATGGCTTGACGGCAGGAATGCAGCCGCTATAATGCTGAGTACGATGATGACTCCGGCTAAAGTCCAGGTAGCTTTTTCCAAAAAGTCGGTCGTTTTGCGGACACCCATAATTTGGTTCGAGGCTGAAAACCCGGAAGAGAGGCCTCCTCCTTTGGATTTTTGTACCAATACAATCAATATCATAAATATCGATGCGATGAGAATGAGAATGGTAAGAAACAAATGCATGTTGTTATACAGTTTTTATGTTAATAATCAATTTTTCCAAAAATCTAATCTGGTCTGCAAAGTAAATATTTTTTTCTGGATATTTCAAACTTAATTTTTTAATTATTTCCAATGCTTTGGAATATCTTTTCTGTTTGATGTAAATTTTAGCCAAACTTTCGGTTAAAAATGCCTCGTCTCCGCTTTTGGTCAGCGACTCATCTTCGGGGCTGTCCGGTACGGCGGCCGGCCGGTCGGGTTCCGTATCCCGGAGCGACAGGTCGACCCGGTTGTTCTCCACTTTTTCGATAAATGAGTCGATGAGGCTCATCTGTCCGGGTGTTTCGGCCTCCGGTTCCTCTCCGGCCATCGGGGTCGAAAAATAGTCTTCGGAAACTCCGGTGGGGTTGAGCAGCGTCCGTTCCAGTATTTCCTCTTCTTTTGTCTGTCTTTCAGCCGGGCTGCCGGGCTGCATCTCCAGGAATTTGTCGATTAGGGAGAACGAGCTGTCTGCCGTCTTTTCCACATCGGTTTTTTCCTGCAATGCGGTCCATCGGTGCCGGTCGGCTTCGGTCAGGGCAAACAGGATTTTACGGTCGGGGGTGTATATCGCCCCTTTGCTTAACGCCTGTTTGTACAGAGGGGTGTCTTTCGTCTTTTCCAGGTACAGCAGTCTTGCCGTCTGAAAATAGGGGTATTCGTCCAGCATATCCTGTATATCCTGTGCCGACAGCTCATGCTGTCCCGATAACTCTTTCCGAATCTCGTCTCCGGTTATCATGATTTTATTACCAGTTTGCTACCGTAGCGTTGAAAATCAGGTTAGCCAGCTCTTCTACAATCTCTTTAATCAATTCGTCCTGCACCTGGTTCAGCATCTGGTTGCTGGAGAAATCCCGATAGGCACTGAACGACTGGTCCAAGTCGAACTGGGGGTCTTTCGTATTGGTATACCGGACTTTTACGGTGACCGTAAGCCGGGTCTGCGAGGCGTAAGCGTCTTCTGTAACCGCCTGAGGCGAAAGGTTGTAGCCGGTAATCTCTCCCTCTACCAGCAGGTCGCCGCCGCTGTTGACCAGCGTGAGCCGGGTTTGCCGGGTGTAGATGTCTTTCAGCGCCTCGTTGAAGGCCGGGCCCAATGGCGGATACACCAGCGTGGCACGGATGGGGAAATCGGCTATGGTGATGGTTTTGGTTTTGGTATAGTCGATGGAGGCCCCGTTGAACTTATAAGATATGGTACAAGATGCCAGCGTGATGAGTATGAGGGCGAAAATGCGTTTCATGGGTCTATTCCAGATTGTATTCTTTGATTTTACGATACAGTGTCCGTTCCGATATTTTCAGTTCTTCGGCGGTTTTTTTTCTTTTCCCGTTGTTGCGTTCGAGCGATTTCCGGATAGTTTCCCGTTCGATTTCCTCCATCGAGTAGGGCTCTTCCACATAGTCGTTTTCAGACGGGACAATATCTTCCTCTCTGACGTGGTTGTCATCCAGATGCAGGGTTTTGATGACCGGATGATGGATAACGCCCGGTGCCGCCAGCGATGTGCCCGGTTCGTAAACCTGCAGACTTTCGCTTCCGGCGACAGGAGTCCGGTTGGTCAGCAGTTCGTGAACGATAGCCCGGAGGTCGTTCATCTCCTTTTTCATTTCGAAGATGACCTGATACAGCATCTCCCGTTCGTTGCCGAACTGGAAATTGTCCTTGTTGTCGTGGCTGCTGACAGCCGGCAGTCTCTCGATATTGTAAGCGGGCAGGTACGATTGCAGGACGTCGGCCGTAACCTCTCTGGCTGTTTCGAATATGGAGATTTGCTCGGTCACGTTCCGCAACTGCCGAATGTTTCCCGGCCAGCGGTAGGAGAGCAAGGCCTCTTTGGCGTCTGCAGACAGTTGTATGGCCGGCATCCGGTATTTTTCGGCGAAATCGTTCGAAAATTTCCGGAACAGCAGCAGAATATCCTCGATGCGTTCTCTGAGCGGAGGCAGTTCGATGGGCACGGTATTCAGCCGGTAGAAGAGGTCTTCTCTGAATTTCCCCTCTCCGATGGCTTTTACCATGTTGACATTGGTGGCGGCTACGATGCGCACGTTGGTCTTTTGCACTTTGGAGGAGCCTACCTTGATAAATTCTCCGCTTTCGAGGACACGCAGCAGGCGGGCTTGGGTCGTCAGGGGCAGTTCTCCCACCTCGTCCAGGAAAATGGTACCGCCGTCGGCCTCCTCGAAATAGCCTTTCCGGTCGGACAAGGCGCCGGTAAAAGAGCCTTTTTCATGGCCGAAAAGCTCTGAATCTATGGTTCCTTCGGGTATGGCTCCGCAGTTGACCGCTATGTATTTGCCGTGTTTGCGGTGGCTGTTGGTGTGTATGATTTGCGGAAAAAACTCTTTTCCGGTACCGCTCTCTCCGGTAATGAGAACCGAGAGGTCGGTCGGGGCTATTTGCAGAGCTCTGCTGATGGCCCGGATAAGACCGGAGGTGTTTCCGATAATTCCGAACCGTTGTTTGACCTGTTGTATCTCTGCTGGAGTCATATTCGATTTGTTGCTTGTATTACCACTTTACAAAAGTAAATAAAAAAACGGGATATGCCATACGGCCCGGCCCGATTCCCGGTTTATTTGCAGTTTTTCAGTTTCAGCGTTTCGTTGCGGAGAAACTCGCCGAACAGGTCGATGTCACTGAACTGCCGTTGTTGCTCTACCGGGATGGGCTGCCCGATGGTAATGTCGAAAACGGTATTCCGTTTGTTGAATACCTCCGCCGGCAGCCTCATGGTGCGGACTTTCCAGTGTATCAGTCCCAGCAAATTGTAGAACAGCGAATTGTGCCCGTGGAAATAGATGGGGACTACCGGGATTTCGAACCGTTTTATCAGCCGGGTAATGGTCGGCTGCCAATCCTGTTCCTCGATGCGGAAGTGGCGGATTTTGGCTACTGAGCCGGCCGGGAAAAAGCCGATGGGATGTCCCTCCTTCACATGGGCCAGCGACTCCCGCAAGCCGTTCATCGAGATTTGCCGTCGCGATGGGTTGGGGGTGGGCTCTACGGCGATAAAATTGTCGTTCATGGTTTTTATATAGGTCAGTATCCAGTTGACCATGACTTTGTAGTCGGGCCGGTGCGAGGCCATTAAGTGTATCAGAATGAGTCCGTCAAGCGCACCGTAAGGATGATTCGATATGGTGATGAAGTTCCCCTGCGGCAGCTGCTGCAACAGCTCTTCATTGTGTATGCGGTAGGTGATGCCCAGCTCTTTCAGGACAGAATCGATGAACTCCGGCCCGTTTTTGTCGCTGGAATGGTAGTATAAATCGTTGATTTTGTCGATGCCGACAAACGAATAGAGGGTTTTCAGCAGGAATATACCGAATTTGGTTCTGAAAAAAGGGTAGATATATTGTATATCTTCGTATGATAACAATACCCGGTTGGTTTGTGCGGTTTGTGTATCTTTATCTGTCATTGTCGAGGATTTATGTTACATATCGGTACGAACCGGCGTAAAAATCCGGCCGTTTTTCTATACTATTACAAATGTAACCAATATTTTGTTTAAATAACGTTGCATTTTGTCTCTATGTCAATGCCGATGCGATGGTCATATAGATAAACATTCCGATGATGTCGTTGGTTATCGAGATAAACGGGCCGGTCGCCAGTGCGGGGTCTATTTTGAACCGCTCCAGCGTCATGGGTACGATGGTGCCGAAAATAGAGGCGAATATGACCACCGAGAACAGCGACAGCGACACGGAAACGGTTACGCTGTTGTTGCCCAGACAAATCCAGTTGTAGATGAATACCAGCGCCGAAATCATGCAGGCGTTAATGAGGGCGACGCCCAACTCTTTCAGCAGCTGTTTGCCGGAGTGTTTCAAGGCGAAAGAGCCGTTGGCCAGGCCCTGTACGACGATAGCGGAAGATTGTATGCCGACATTCCCGCCGGTACCTCCGATGAGCGGAATGAAGAGAGCCATAGCCGGATTGGTGACAAATCCGCTTTCGAACTTGCCCAGAATAACCGAGTTGGCCAGTCCGCCGAGCATCCCGATGAGCAGCCAGGGCAACCGGGCCGATGTCTGGGCAAAAATGGTATCGGTACTTTCCACATCTTGGGAAAGACCCGACGCCAGCTGGTATTCACGTTCTGACTGTTCCCGCACCTCATCCATAATGTCGTCGACCGTGATGCGTCCCACCAGGCGGCCGATGCTGTCGACTACCGGAATCGCCACCAGGTCGTATTTCTCGAACGCCTGTGCCACTTCGTCGATGGGCGTATCGGTCTTGACCGATATCGGCTCTTTGGTCATGACGTGCTTTATTTTCGATACCGAAGGGTGGGTAATCATTTTTTTCAACGGGAATACGCCTTTGAGCCGTTCGTCGTCATCGACAACATATACGTTGTATATTTCGTCCATGTCTTCGGCCTGTATCCGCATCTCTTTCAGACATTCGGGCATACTCCAGTTCTCGTTTACGATAACCATTTCAGTACCCATCAGACCGCCCGCCGTGTCTTCGTCGTATTTCAGCAGGTCGACAATGTCTCCGGCCTGTTCCACGTCGTCGATGTGGGAGAGAATCTCTTCCTGCGCCTCTTCGTCGAAATCCCGGATAAGGTCTACGGCATCGTCGGTATCGAGGTAATCGATAAACTGCTTGGCGATAATCTCGTGC
>JAFLRV010000080.1 GCA_022511245.1 Coprobacter sp. | reverse complement strand
GAGCCCGGATTAAAGGAGGTTAGCATGATAACCTTGCATGCTTTCTCCTGATTGGTCATGAACTCCAAGTTGGCACGCACCACACGACAGGCTTCATTGTAAATATCCCGGCTGTGCTGACGCACGACAAACCGGGAACCGTCTTTTGCCGGAGTCTCGCCTTTTCCTGGTTTCCACAACGGCAATTCTCCCACAAAAGGAACGGTAAGATTTTCCAAATCTTTACGACTCCGCACCTTGCTGTTCATATTCTCACGCAGAATGAAAAATGCGGCAGGCAATGCCAATGCAATGGCAAAGGCTATCAACAGGATTTTGTTACGATTGGGTGTAGTGGGGGCATTACTCCCCCAAGGGTCGGCAATGACTCGGGTATTGTAGGCCGTAAAGGCTTGAGAGAGTTCGTTCTCTTCTCTCTTCTGCAAAAGGAAAAGATAGAGAGATTCTTTTACTTTCTGCTGACGTTCGATAGAGAGCAGATAATTGGCTTGCTGAGGATTGGCCGAGAGCTTTCCAATGGCCTGACTGCGGGCAGACTGAACAGAATTCAACTGGGAATTGAGTGTCATCTGGGCATTGTCGAGAGAGTTGATAATGGCTTCTTTGAGGTTGTTCAACGCAACGTCGAGGTCGGTGACCAACGGATTTTTCTCGCTGCTGTTGGCTACGAGATTGCTACGCTCCAGCAACTTCTCGTTATAGGCGGCTATCTGTGCCTCTATGGCCGGATTGCCGATACCGGCACCTGCCGGCAACAACTGACGGGCATGGGCAGGTTCGGTGACATAACTGCGTACATAACGCACCATATAAAGCTGGTTGCTGATAACCTGATATTGTTGGTCGGCCACGCTCTGCTCTCCCATAGCCTGAGCGGCAACGGCCGTCACATCGGGCATGGCATGGGCACTCTTGTAGCCGGCAATATCCTGATCTACATCTCCCAGCTCATTTTCGATAACAGCCAAACGCTCTTTAATGAATTCGTTGGTGGAGACACTAATCTGGTTGCGGTTACGCACCCAGTTTTCGTTATAGATACTGATAATCGTTTTCAGTACGTTTTCAGCCCGGGGGACAGAATTGTCGATGCACACCACATCGATGATATTTTTGGTATTCGGCTGCAAGCGGGCTGAAATGAGACTGCCATAGCGTTGCGATGCGGCGATATAGCTCGTGCGCCGGACAAGAATGTCGGCTTTTATTCCTTTCCGATAATAGATGGTCGGCTTAACCGTAATCTCGCCCAAAGGAGATTTGCATCTGGCTCCAATCTTGACACGACAAGTCTCCCCAGTCGGCACTCCACTCCGTGTAATATCGCTCAATGTGACCGATTCATCACCATTCAGCGTCATCGTGAAAACAGCCGTAGCATTATCGTCCAAATCGTGCATTTCTACCTCAACGGGCAATGTCGCAGCATACAAGGGTTCATCCCGAAAATATCCGGGACGGAAATAACTGACATCGAGGTGCAGACGTTTCACCATGTCATAAACGGCCGCCGGAGAATGAATAGCCACTATTTCATCGGAAATTTCCGTAGCGACATTGCCTACGCCCAAATCTTCGAGAGCTTTGATTTCTTCACTTTTGCCATTGACATTTTTTACAAGAATCGACATCGTTCTCATATAGGTTTTGGGCGTAGAAAGCAGATAAAGCCAAGCAACCCCGAAACAAATAACAAGGGAGAGCAGGAACCACGGCCAATGTCCGAGACAGACTTTGAGCATATCGACTATGCCAAGAGAATCCTCAATCTGCATGCGACGCATGTTTGCGGTATTTTTGGTCTGTGCCATTTCTTAATTTTTATTATTTATTTTTTTACGAAAATAAAAGCCATTGATGCAATGAACGATATCAGCGACATCCAGAATGCCGGTTGATAGGCACTGTTCCCCAAAACCGTACTGTTCCGTTTGTTCTTGTTGTTGGGTTCCACATAAATCACATCGTTCTGACGGATGTAATAAACCGGAGATTCATAAACGCTTTCCGTTTGGGTGAGGTCAACCCGGTAGGGCACTTGCTGGTCTCCTTCCTGACGCATGACAAGTACGTTTTTACGCTTACCGTCTATCTGAAGGTCGCCGGACATGGCTATCGCCTCCAGCAACGTTATCTTATCTTTGGTAATAGGCTTTGTACCCGCACTGCTAACCGTACCCAGCACCGAAAAATTCATATTATAGAACTCCACAATAACCACCGGGTCTTTACAATAATCGTTTGCAATAAGTTCATTTTTGATGAGCTGCCCTACTTCGGTTCGGGTAAGTCCTTGTACCTCAATCAGCCCCAGAACAGGAAAGTCTATTTCTCCATTTTCATTAACGGTATAGGCATACTGACTTCCTGAATTACTATTCCCGGAGGCAACATTTCTAGAAAGATTGAACAATTGCATCAGCTTTTCATCGCGAGAGTAGACATAAATGCTGAGTTTATCACCCGGCAGAAACCGGATAGTACCGTCATTCTGCGACTGAACAGGAGCTTTCACATCGACATTCTGAAGATAGGCAATATCCTGAGGCGTCCTACAGGAAGTGAACATGAGAACTCCTGATACGACCGTTAATAGGATTGAGTATATATATTTTTTCATAATAATTATTTTTTTTGGTTTTCCAAAATTGGATTGAGATTGTAATCCTTATCGGGGCGGACAAATTCGACTCTCTCCCCCGTTGCATATCCGGAAAAGAATTTATTTATGCGGAAACCATCATCCTGCAGCGGCATCATATTTTTTCAATTGGAGATAATAAGATTAATCCTGCATGATCTTTATACAAATTGGCTATCAAACAGTTACAACAATTTCACATAAAACTTCGGAGAAATCTGAATTTTTCTCCATTTGCACTTGCCATTATCGACATCTTATTATGGCTACGCTATTTTCAAATATTGTGTCAGGAATATTTCTACACACTATTCTTTTCTATTTCCTTAAATAATTTTGCGAATATACGGAAAAATGTATTGCGGTGTACAAAATTTAATTATTATTAAAATATATACAATCGGACTCATACAACGGAGAACCGGAGGATAACAAAAAAATATGCCGATTTAAAAATTTATAACACAAATCCCGGAAATTATCCGTAAAAGAGGAATAAGATTCCGCAATTTATTCGACCGTCTTTTCCAAAATTGCCCTAACTTTGCAACACCATAACCTAAGCAAAGAAAACAATAAAGATATGAAATCGATTAAAAACAGCGAGTTCGGAGGAGAGCGCCCCCTGTTTGCCTCTCACGACCTGCGGATAGAACAGGTAACGATTCATGCCGGTGAATCGGCTCTGAAAGAGTGCAGCAACATCGAAGCTGTCGACTGCCGCTTCGAAGGCAAATATCCTTTCTGGCACGTCGACGGGTTTACGGTACGCAACTGCCTGTTTACCGAAGGGGCACGGGCGGCCCTGTGGTATTCGCAACATCTCGAAATGACCGATACGCTGGTAGAGGCGCCCAAGATGTTCCGGGAAATGTGTTGTCTGAAATTGGAGAATGTACGCATTCCCCATGCGCTGGAAACGCTCTGGCATTGCCGTAATGTCGTACTGAAAAACGTAGAGGTCGAACAGGCCGACTATCTTTTCATGCACAGCGAAAACATCGAAATCGAAAACTACCGGCAACAGGGCAACTACTCGTTCCAGTATTGCAAAAACGTGGTCATCCGCAATGCGGTTATCGACTCGAAAGATGCTTTCTGGAACACGGAAAACGTTACTGTTTACGATACTGAAATCAGCGGCGAATATCTCGGCTGGCATTCCAAAAACCTGAAACTGGTCAACTGCAAAATTGCGGGGACACAACCGCTCTGCTACGCCACCGATTTGGTGCTGGAAAACTGCACATTCGCCGAAGACGCCGATCTGGCTTTTGAATACGCTTCGGTCGACGCCTGCATCAACGGACATGTTCACAGTGTGAAAAACCCGCGCAGCGGCCGCATCGTCGCCGGCAGTTTCGGTGAAATCATTCTGGACGAAAACATCAAGGCTCCGGCCGACTGCCAAATCCAAACGTGGGACGAAATAAACGGCGTCCGGTAACTGTTGTTGCAGCGGAATGAGATTTAACAAAATCAATCCCGACAATCTGTCGGCCGTGATTCGCAACAGCCGGGAAATCGGCTGGAAACAACGGCTGTACATGGTAGTTACCTTGAGTATTCCGGCCATTATCTCCCAAGTTTCAGCCATATTCATGGAGTATATCGATGCCTCTATGGTAGGGAGTTTAGGGGCTGATGCCTCTGCGGCTATCGGGCTGGTGGCGACCACTACCTGGCTTTTTATGGGGTTATCGTCGGCTGTAGCCATCGGGTTTTCGGTACAGGTGGCCCACCTGCTGGGAGCGGGCAAGCCGGAGGAAGCCCGGTCGGTACTGCGCCAGGCACTGGTGGCCACAATGACGTTCAGTCTGCTGCTGGCTTCGTCAGGGTGCGCCGTCAGTCATCACCTGCCTATCTGGCTGGGCGGAAAAGAGGCCATTACCGGTGATGCGTCGACCTACTTTCTGATATTCTCCTTTTTTCTGCCGGCGCTGCAATATCACTTTCTGGCCGGCGGCATGCTGCGATGCAGCGGCAATATGCTGGTGCCCGGCATGGTGGGTGTATTGATGTGCGTGCTGGATGTGGCTTTCAATTTCCTGCTGATATTCCCGTCGACGGATATAACGCTGTTCGGCCTGTCGTTTACCCTGCCCCGTGCCGGACTCGGCGTCAAAGGGGCGGCTCTGGGGACGGCTCTGGCTGAAACGACGACAACGATTATTTTATTGAGTTATCTGTGGTTTCGGGGCCGTGCATTGCGGCTGGCCGGTACGAAAGGTTCTTTCCGTCCGCAAGCCGACTGCCTGAAACGGGCATTCAAAATAGGAATGCCTGTAGGTATCGAACGCATGATTACCACAGCGGCGCAAATCACACTCACGGCGATTGTCGCTCCGCTCGGCATCTGCTCGCTGGCGGCCAACTCTCTGGCCATAACGGCTGAAAGTATCTGTTACATGCCGGGATACGGTATCGGCGAGGCGGGGACTACCCTCGTAGGCCAAAGTCTGGGCGCCGGACGCAAGGTGCTGGCCCGACAGTTTGCTTACACGACGGTCGGTATGGGGATGGCCGTTATGACAATCATGGGTATTGTCATGTATATTGCGGCCCCGTTGATGATTGGGGTCATGACTCCGGACCCCGAAGTGCTGGCGTTAGGGGTCAAGGCCCTTCGCACCGAAGCCTTCGCCGAACCGATGTTCGCTGCCTCGATTGTGGCGTACGGGGTCTTTGTGGGAGCCGGAGACACGGTAGTTCCCAGCATCATGAATCTCGGCAGCATCTGGATAGTGAGGGTCACACTGGCTGCTTTGCTCGCTCCTACGCTCGGTCTGCACGGGGTATGGATAGCGATGTGTGCCGAGCTCTGTTTCCGAGGGGTTATTTTCCTTGTCCGGCTGCAGTCGGGCCGCTGGATGAACCGAATTGACAAACTGAAATAAACGACTATATGAAATACGATTTTGATACTGTAACGCCCCGTCGGGGGACCGGGTCGGAGAAATGGGACAAACCGGCTGCGGGTGTACTGCCGATGTGGGTGGCCGATATGGATTTCCGGACAGCTCCCTGCATTATCGAAGCATTGGAGAAGCGGGTGGCACACGGCATATTCGGCTACACACGGGTACCGGATGCCTATTATGAAGCCCTGAACAACTGGTTTTCCCGGCGGCACGGCTGGAGCATCGACCGGGAGAGGGTCATCTACACGTCCGGCGTGGTACCGGCCATTTCGGCCATTATCAAGGGACTGACCCGTCCCGGCGACCGTATTCTGGTACAGACTCCAGCTTATAACTGTTTTTACTCCTCGATACGCAACAACGGCTGTCTGTTGGAGGCGTCACCGCTCGTCTACCACCGGGAGGGATACCGCATCGACTTCGAGGCGCTGGAGCGGCAGGCGGCCCGGCCCGACGTGAAAATGCTGCTGCTCTGCAATCCGCACAATCCGGTAGGGCGGGTATGGACTCGGGAGGAACTGCTGCGCATCGGCGACATCTGCCTGCGGCACGATGTATTTGTGGTATCGGACGAGATTCATTGCGAACTGACCTACGAGGGTCACGACTATACGCCTTATTATTCTTTAGGAGAGAAATACACGGCACGGGCGGCGGTCTGTGTCTCTCCTTCGAAAGCATTCAATATCGCCGGGTTGCAGATTGCCAATATCGTGGCCGCCGACCCCGAAGTGCGGCAACGCATCGACCGGGCCATCAACGACAACGAGGTATGCGACGTGAATCCGTTCGGAGTAGCGGCTCTGACAGCGGCTTACAACGAGGGGGAAGAGTGGCTGGATGCACTGCGCCGCTACCTGTGGGAGAATTATCAATGTGTACGGTCGTTTTTCCAGGACCGGCTGCCGGACTACCCCATCCTGCCGCTGGAGGGAACCTATCTGGTGTGGATTGACTGCCAAACCGCCGGTATCGGGGCCGAAGAGCTGGCGCAACGTCTGCTCGACGAAGAGCGGTTAATGGTGAGTCCCGGCACGATGTATGGCGAAGGGGGCGAACATTTCCTGCGCCTGAATATCGCCTGCCCCCGCCGGGTATTGCTGGAGGGACTGGAGAAACTGGAACGGGGATTGAAACGATAAAACATGAATACACAGACCAAAGGTTACATATTGGGGGCGATTGCGGCGGCTACTTACGGGATGAATCCGCTTTTTGCCCTGCCGCTGTATGCCGACGGAATGAATCCCGATTCGGTGCTGTTTTTCCGGTACCTGCTCGCCCTGCCTATCCTGGCGGTTATGCTGAAAATGCGGGGACGAGGCTTCCAGATTTCGGGCAGGGACATTCCGCAACTGGCACTATTCGGCATTTTGTGCGCCCTTTCGTCGCTGGCCCTGTTCCAGAGTTACCGCTATATGGATGCGGGTATCGCCTCTACCCTGCTCTTTGTCTATCCCATTATGGTGGCGCTGATTATGACTGCGGTATTCCGGGAACGGCTGTCGGTGCAGACGATACTTTGCATCGTAACGGCTACCTGCGGCATCGGACTGCTCTACAACGGTACCGACGGAGCTACGTTGAGCCTGACCGGCTCGCTGCTGGTCGGCGGCTCGGCACTCTCCTATGCGGTGTATATCGTGGGTATCAACCAGACACGGCTGAAAGATATGGCGACGTTGCAGGTGACGTTTTATGTCTTGCTGTTCGGCCTGTCGGTTTTCGTGGTCAGTCTGCTTGCCGGCGATGAGGGTCTGCAACTGCCCGGAAAGTGGTATCTGTGGGGCAATCTGATTGCGCTGGGACTTTTCCCTACGGCTATTTCGCTGTTGTGCACCACAGCCGCCATCCAGTATATCGGGTCGACACCGACGGCCATTCTGGGGGTGCTGGAACCGGTCACGGCTCTGTTTTTCGGAATAACGGTATTCGGAGAAATCGTGACAGGCCGTGATATCGCCGGCATCGTGCTGATTATCGCCGCTGTCGTCATCGTGGTTGCGGGCGGAACCGTTACCCATCCGCTGATACGCTTCCGGAAAATGTTTCCCCGACTGAACCGCACATCGAACCACACTGAAAAACAAGCCTGAAAAACAGCGCTCTGAAACCGGATTTTTTCCCGGCTGAATTTAGCATTGTTAATCTGTCCCGGAGGTGAGGAAAAGAGAAAGATTTTCGCTATTTTTGTATCGCTTATTTTCTCAATCCCTACGGTATGGATGCTCGCATTTTCGATAAACTGAAGATATTGGCCGAATCGGCCAAATACGACGTGTCGTGTGCCTCCAGCGGGGTATCGAGGAAAGCCAGGACAGGGGGTATCGGGAGTACGTCGGGCTGGGGCATCTGCCACAGTTTTACGGAAGACGGCCGCTGTATCTCGCTGCTGAAAATCATGCTGACCAACTACTGCATGTACGACTGCGCCTACTGCATCAACCGGAGGAGCAACGACCTGCCGAGAGCCACGCTCTCGGTGAAAGAGCTGGTAGAGCTGACCGTAGAATTTTACCGGCGCAACTACATCGAAGGATTGTTTCTCAGTTCGGGGGTGGTACGCAACCCGGACTACACGATGGAGCGGCTGGTGCGGGCCGTCAAAGACCTGCGGCTGGTACACCGGTTCAACGGCTACATTCATATGAAAAGCATTCCGGGTGCCAGTCAGGAACTGGTCAACGAAGCGGGGCTGTATGCCGACCGATTGAGCGTGAACATCGAAATCCCGAACGAAAAGAGTTTGCAGCTGCTGGCTCCGGAAAAGAATTTCAAAAGTGTGCTCACTCCCATGCAATATATACAGCAGGGGGTATTGCAGAGTATCGAAGAGCGGAAAAAGTTCCGGCATGCTCCCCGTTTTGCTCCGGCGGGACAGAGTACACAGATTGTCATCGGAGCGACTCCCGACTCGGACCAGGAGATACTGAAACTCTCCTCTGCCTTTTACCGGCGACCGTCGATGAAGCGGGTCTATTATTCGGGATTCGTTCCCGTAAACGAATACGACAAACGGCTGCCGGCCCTGAAACAGCCTCCGCTGGTACGGGAAAACCGGCTGTACCAGGCCGACTGGCTGATGCGGTTCTATGCGTTCCGGGTAGATGAGATTGTAAACGATGCTTATCCCGACCTCGATTTGGAGATAGACCCCAAGCTCTCGTGGGCGCTGCGCCACCCCGAACATTTTCCGGTAGACATCAACCGGGCCGATTATGAAATGATTTTGCGGGTACCGGGTATCGGAGTAAAGTCGGCGGCGCTGATTGTGGCCTCACGCCGATACGGCAACATAGGGGCTCACCAGTTGAAAAAAATGGGGGTAGTACTGAAAAAGGCCCGCTATTTCATTACCTGCCGGGAACTGCCGAACCGAACTATCAACGAGTTATCTCCGGAGGCGGTCAGAAGCCGGTTGATATCGGTTCCGAAACGAAATTTGGACGAACGGCAGCTGCAACTGCCTTTTGATGCGACTGAATGACGATTTTTATATACGACAAAACGTTCGAGGGGTTGCTGACCTGCATTTTCGATGCTTATACCCGTAAATGTTTCCCCGACCTCCTGCAAACGGAGCAGGAGCCGCTGCCGCTGTTTTATGACGAATCATGGGTCGTGTATACCGATGAGGTGAAAGCGGGCCGGGTGTGGCGGGGATTGCAGAAAAAACTGTCGGGCCGGGCGGTGGCCGAGCTGGCGGTGTGCTGGTTCTCGGAACTGCCGGGTGTGGATATGCTTCTGTTCCGGTATATGCGCAAAGCGTTGGACCTGGCCCAATCGCCGGAAACGAATTTCGGCGACCCGGATGTGCTGGAACTGCACAAAATCGGACGCAAGGTAAGCAAGGAACGGGAACGGGTGGTTCAGTTTCTCCGGTTTCAGAAGGCGCTCGACGGCACCTATTTCGCTGCCATAGAACCGATATACAACGTACTGCCGCTGGCTCTCGCCCATATGAAAGACCGGTTCAAGGACCAGCAGTGGCTCATCTACGATACCCGACGCCGATACGGATATTTCTATAATCTGTCGGAGATAACGGAGGTATGTCCTGAAACAGACCATGAACTGTTTTCTTCGGGTCTGCTGGACAAGGGGATTATGGACCGGGACGAACAGCTGTTCCAGCAATTGTGGCAGACTTATTTCAAAGCGACCACCATACGGGAACGCACCAACCTGAAACTGCACCGGCAGCAGATGCCGGTACGGTTCTGGAAATATCTGACCGAAAAACAGGTATAACGTTTTCTCCGAAAAACCGGATTCTCTTTCTCAAAATCGGGCCGGCAGCCGAACATAAACCGGACTTCATCTGTTTTGTAAACAAAAAACAATATTAGTATTATGAGAAAGATTATCAACATTGTTGTTCCTGTAGTGATTTGTTTTCTGGTCGGCTGGACAGCCAGCATGTTTCAGGCT
>JAFLRV010000008.1 GCA_022511245.1 Coprobacter sp. | reverse complement strand
TAACAATCCCCGCCGCCCGAAAGTTTCACCCGCCCCTGTTAATAAGCCTTAAGGAGGAATCCGAAAAACAGACATTCTTTATATTAGGTCCCCAAAGATGTATCTCTCAAAAATTTTCACTATTTTTGGCATATATTCGGAGATGCTTTTTATAAAAATTTACTCCCGTCCCAAAAACCGACATTCAATATGCTGTTCAATTCATTCGAATTTCTCCTCTTTCTGCTCCTCGTTTTTTGCGGCTACTGGTTTCTCTTCAAACGATATTCCCGGCAAAACCTTTTCGTGTTGGCAGTCAGCTACCTGTTCTATGGCCGATGGGACTGGAGGTTTCTCCTGCTGATAATCCTCACCACACTCCTCTGTTACTTCTCCGGAAAAGCCATAAGCCGAACGCCCGACCGCAACCGCCAACGCTGGATTTGCGGCGTCAACATCGCCGTCAACATCGCCATCCTCGTCTTTTTCAAATACGCCAATTTCTTCTCCGAAAATCTCGACCTCCTTTTCCGGCAATTCGGCATCCGGCTCGACTGGATAACATTAGACATCCTTCTCCCTGTAGGAATCAGCTTCTACACCTTTCAAGCCATCAGCTACCCCATTGACATCTATCGGAAGAAACTTCCGGCCACCACCGATTTTGTCGCCTTCGCTACCTTTATCGCCTTCTTTCCCCAATTGGTGGCCGGCCCCATCGAACGTTCGACCCACCTTCTCCCTCAATTTCTGCAACCCCGCCGGTTCCGATACGACAAGGCCGTAAACGGGCTGCGGCAAATGCTGTGGGGATTCTTCAAAAAATTAGTCATTGCCGACAACTGCTCCCTGCTGGCCAATCTCGTATTCGACCGTTACACGACCGCCGACCCCCTCACACTCTGGACAGGAGCCCTCCTCTTTACATTCCAGATATACGGAGACTTTTCGGGATACTCCGACATTGCCATAGGCACCGCCCGGCTCTTCGGAATCGACCTCCGCCAAAATTTCCGCTACCCCTACTTCTCCTGCGACATCACCGAGTTCTGGCGCCGCTGGCACATCTCCCTCAACACCTGGTTCCGGGACTACATCTACATTCCGCTCGGAGGCAGCCGCTGCTCCGCCGCCAAAGTCATACGCAACACGCTTGTCGTATTCCTCATCAGCGGCCTGTGGCACGGAGCCAACTGGACCTTCATCGCATGGGGCATCTATCACGGCCTTCTCTTTCTTCCGCTTGTACTGCTCCGGAAAAACCCTCTCCATCCCCGCACCGCCGACCCCGCACGCCGGCTGCCGGCTCTCCGGAAACTGCTCTCCATGACAACGACCTTTTTTCTGGTAACGACAGGCTGGATTCTCTTCCGGTCACAAACCGTCGGCGATGCCGCCCGATACCTCCAACGATGCTTTTCCCTTTCCGACCGGGCGACCGAAAACCTTTTCGACGGCAACCGCGACACGCTCATCTACACCTTTGCATTCATAACGCTCCTCCTGCTTACCGAATGGAGCCAACGCCACAAAGAATACGGGCTGCAAATCGTCGAAGGCCGTCCCCGCCCCATCCGGTGGGGAATCTATCTCCTTATACTGTTCAGCATCCTCATTTTCACCGGTCCGCAAGAACAATTCATCTACTTTCAATTCTGATTTGCCCTTATGAAAAAATTCATCCTGCACACCCTTGCCTTTCTGGCTCTTTCGGCCCTGCTTGTCGCCCTCTTCCATCTCCTGCTGCTAAGGCCCCGAAAGCAGCTCTTTACCCTACCCGGCCACATCACGACCGCATATCTGGGCAACTCCACTGTGGAATGCGCCGTCAACGACAGCTTGCTGCCCGGCGCCTTCAACTTCGGTGCCGGCGCAGAAACCCTCGATTACGTCTATGCCAAAATAAAATCCCTGAAACAGCAAAATCCGGCCCTCGACACCATCGTTATAGCCACCGACGACATCCTGCTGTTCAAAACCAGCAATTTCAACGGCGAGACAAAAAATATCTATTTTATCGATACTTTTACACCCGCCGACTGGTATATGAACCTCAAGGAATACACCTTCAACAAAATCTTCTCCTACATCCGATACCCCTACAGCCTCGCCAAAATCAAGCACCTGATAAAAGCCCGGCGCCATCCCGAATCCGTACAGCTGAACAAAACAGGCATCGGCGGATATATTCCGCTCTACCAGGACCAACTCGCCGCCGACATGGCCGAACGCCACGCCAAAGGACCGGCTGCCCCCAAAAACATCGACGGGTTTCCGGCCGTCAACCGCTACTATCTCGACCGAATCGTCGCCTATTGCCACGACCGGGACATGACCCTGCTGTACCTCACCACCCCCAAACACCAAACACTATGGAACGACACCGTCTACAGGGAAATACATCGCCGGTACTATCCGCAAATTCCCCTCATCGACTGCACCCGGTTCGCCTATCCCGACTCCTGTTTCGGCGACTGCATACACCTCAACCACAAGGGAGCCCGCATATTCACCCAGCAACTCACCCGGCTCATCCGCCGCTCTGCCTGCACCCAGAACGACGTCACCCCCGACCCAACGGCAACAGACCCGGAAATCTCGGTCTCAGCTCCGAAATAATTCTTCAAAAAAAACCATAAATTGCAAACTCCACTTTGCAAAACCCGTTTTTTTTACTACCTTTGTCCGGTACAGGAAAAATTGGGCAGTGGAAGCATTCTTCAGGACACACAAATACTTGGTCGAACACACCTCCAGTCCCGTCAAACGGGAGCTGATGCAGGAAATCGACTGGAACAGCCGCCTGATTGGCATCAAAGGAAGCCGGGGCGTAGGCAAGACCACGTTCCTGCTCCAGTACGCCAAAGAAAATTTCGGCACCGACCGTTCCTGCCTCTACATCAACCTCAACCACCTCTATTTTACCGAACGCACCCTCATCGACTTTGCCGATGAGTTCCGTGTCAAAGGAGGCAAAACCCTGCTCCTCGACCAGGTCTTCAAGTATCCCGGCTGGTCCGAAGAGCTCAAATACTGTCACGACCATTTCCCCGAACTGAAGATTGTCTTCACCGGCTCCTCCGTCATGCGGCTCAAGGAAGAAAACCCCATACTCTCCGGCAGTGTCGACTCCTACAACCTGCGGGGCTTCTCCTTCCGGGAGTACCTCAACCTGATGGCCGGCACCGATTTCCCGTCGGTCAAGCTCGAAGAACTGCTCGCCGACCATCCCCGCATTGCTCGGGAGATATGCAGCCGGGTCAAGCCCCTCGCCCATTTCCAGGACTACCTGCATCACGGGTTCTACCCCTTCTTTCTCGAAAAACGCAACTTTTCCGAGAACCTGCTCAAGACCGTAAACATGATGATGGAAGTCGACATCCTCTTCCTCAAGCAAATCGAGCTCACCTACCTGCCGAAAGTGCGCAAGCTGCTCTACCTGCTCTCGACCAGCGCACCCTGCGCGCCCAACGTCAGCCAGCTCAGCAAAGAGATACAGACCTCCCGAGCCACAGTGGTCAACTACATCAAGTACCTCAAAGACGCACGGCTCATCAACATGCTCTACCCCGCAGGCGAAGAATTTCCCAAGAAACCGGCGATGGTCTACATGCACAACACCAACCTCATGTATCCCATGCACCCGGCACCGGTCACCGAACAGGCCGTGCGGGAGACCTTCTTCTACAACACCCTGCACAAAGACAACCGCCTCAACAAAGGCGAGCGGGGAGCCCAGTTTCTGGTCAACCGCACCTACAATTTCCGCATCGAAGGCGAAGAAGGACGCCGGCGCACCAGCCCCGACCTCTATTACGCCGTCGACCGCACCGAGACCGGGCACGACAACAAAATCCCGCTCTGGCTCTTCGGATTTCTATATTAGCGAACACAAAAAAAATATTCATAAACTCTAAAACAGAATCAGAATATGACCAAACAGAAAAAAATGCTCACCTGTGACGGGAACCAGGCAGCCGCACACATCTCCTACATGTTTAGCGAGGTAGCCGCCATTTACCCCATCACCCCCTCCTCGACTATGGCCGAGTACGTAGACGAGTGGGCCGCCGCCGGACGCAAAAACATCTTCGGCGAAACCGTATTAGTACAAGAAATGCAGTCTGAGGCCGGAGCCGCCGGAGCCGTACACGGTTCCCTGCAGGCCGGAGCCCTCACCACCACCTACACCGCATCGCAAGGGTTGCTGCTCATGATACCCAACATGTACAAAATCGCCGGAGAGTTCCTCCCCTGCGTTTTCCACGTATCGGCCCGCACCCTCGCCTCCCATGCCCTCTGCATCTTCGGTGACCACCAGGATGTCATGTCCACCCGCCAGACCGGGTTCGCCATGCTCGCCGAAGGCTCCGTACAGGAAGTCATGGACCTCGCCGGAGTAGCCCATCTCTCCACCATCAAAGCCCGCGTACCCTTCGTCAACTTCTTCGACGGATTCCGCACCTCGCACGAAATACAGAAAATCGAGATGCTCGAAAACGAAGACCTCGCCCCGCTGGTCGACCAGCAAGCCCTGCAGGAGTTCCGCAACCGGGCCCTCAATCCAGAAAAACCCGTAGCACGAGGCATGGCCGAAAACCCCGACACCTTCTTCCAGCATCGGGAGTCGTGCAACCCCTACTACGAAGCCGTACCCGCCATCGTAGAAGAGTACATGAACAAAATATCCGAAATCACCGGCCGCCGCTACGGCCTCTTCAACTACGACGGAGCACCCGATGCCGAACGCGTCATCATCGCTATGGGTTCCGTGACCGAAGCCGCCCGTGAAGCCATCGACTACCTCACCGCACAAGGCGAAAAAGTCGGACTGCTCTCCGTACACCTCTACCGGCCCTTCTCGGCCAAACACTTCCTGGCAGCCATGCCCTCGACCGTGAAGCGCATCGCCGTACTCGACCGGACCAAAGAACCCGGCGCCAACGGAGAACCCCTCTACCTCGACGTCAAAGACATCTACTACGGAAAAGAAAACGCCCCCCTCATCGTAGGCGGACGCTACGGGCTCGGTTCCAAAGACACCACCCCCGCACAAATCCTCTCCGTATTCGAGAACCTCGCCCTGCCGCAGCCCAAAGACCACTTTACACTCGGCATCGTCGATGACATCACCTTCACCTCGCTGCCCCGAAAAGAAGAAATCGCACTCGGCGGCGAAGGCATGTTCGAAGCCAAGTTCTACGGACTCGGAGCCGACGGAACCGTCGGAGCCAACAAAAACTCCGTCAAAATCATCGGCGACAACACCGACAAATATTGCCAGGCCTATTTCTCCTACGACTCCAAGAAGTCCGGCGGGTTCACCTGCTCCCACCTCCGGTTCGGCGACAGCCCCATCCGGTCGACCTATCTGGTGAACACCCCCAACTTCGTCGCCTGCCACGTACAAGCCTACCTGCGCATGTACGACGTCACACGGGGACTGCGCCAGAACGGCACCTTCCTGCTCAACACCATCTGGAACGAAGCCGAACTCGCACAACACCTCCCCAACAAAGTAAAACGCTACTTCGCACAGAAAAACATCAACGTATACTACATCAACGCCACCCAGATAGCACAGGAAATCGGACTCGGCAACCGGACCAACACCATCCTGCAGTCCGCCTTCTTCCGCATCACCGGCGTGATACCCGTTGACCTCGCCATCGAACAGATGAAGAAATTCATCGTCAAGTCCTACGGCAAGAAAGGCGAAGACGTCGTCAACAAAAACTACGCTGCCGTCGATCGCGGAGGCGAATACAAGCAACTCCCCGTCGACCCCGCTTGGGCCAACCTGCCCGACGACGAAGTCGTACCCAACAACGACCCCGCCTTCATCAACGAAGTCGTGCGCCCCATCAACGCACAAGACGGCGACCTGCTGCCCGTATCCGCCTTCAAAGGCATCGAAGACGGCACCTGGCCGCAAGGAACAGCCAAATACGAAAAACGCGGCGTAGCCGCCTTCGTACCCGAATGGACACCCGAAAACTGTATCCAGTGCAACAAGTGCGCCTACGTATGTCCCCACGCCGCCGTGCGCCCCTTCCTACTCGACACCGCCGAACAGGCCGGAGCCGCCTTCCCCTCGATTAAGGCCGTAGGAAAAGCCTTCGAAGGCATGACCTTCCGCATGCAGGTCGACGTACTCGACTGTCTCGGCTGCGGCAACTGCGTCGACGTATGTCCCGGCAACAAAAACGGCAAGGCCCTCGAAATGAAACCCCTCGAAACCCAGCTCGCCGAAGCACAGAACTGGACCTACTGCGTAGACAACGTCAAGAGCAAACAACACCTGGTCGACATCAAGGCCAACGTCAAGAACTCCCAGTTCGCCACCCCGCTCTTCGAGTTCTCCGGCGCCTGCTCCGGCTGCGGTGAGACACCCTACGTGAAACTCATCTCCCAGCTCTTCGGCGACCGCGAAATGGTAGCCAACGCCACCGGCTGTTCCTCGATTTACTCCGGCTCCATCCCCTCGACACCCTACACCACCAACGAAAAAGGACACGGTGTCGCCTGGGCCAACTCCCTCTTCGAAGACTTCGCCGAGTTCGGCATGGGTATGACCCTCGCCGTCGACAAAATGCGCGCCCGTCTGGTCAAACTCATGACACAAGCCATCGAAAGCGACACCTGCCCCGAAGAGACCAAAGAACTCTTCCGCCAGTGGATTGCCGACAAAGACGACACCCTGCGCTCCATCGAACTCGAAGCACAGATAACCCCCGTTGTGAACGCCAACGCCGACAAGTGCGACATCTGCAAGGAAATCGCCACCCTGTCGAAGTACCTCATCAAGAAATCGCAATGGATTATCGGCGGTGACGGAGCCTCCTACGACATCGGATTCGGCGGCCTCGACCACGTACTCGCCTCCGGCAAGAACGTCAACATCCTCGTGCTCGATACCGAAGTCTACTCCAACACCGGCGGACAAGCCTCCAAAGCCACCCCCGTAGGAGCCATCGCCAAATTTGCCGCTGCCGGCAAACGCGTCCGCAAAAAAGATCTCGGACTCATCGCCTCCACCTACGGCTACGTCTACTGCGCACAAATCGCTATGGGAGCCGACCAGGCACAAACCCTCAAGGCCATACGCGAAGCCGAAGCCTACGACGGACCCTCCATCGTCATCGCCTACGCCCCCTGTATCAACCACGGCCTCAAGAAAGGCATGGGCAAAGCCCAAGCCGAAGAAGCAGCCGCCGTTGAATGCGGATACTGGCACCTGTGGCGCTACAACCCCACGCTCGAAGCCGAAGGCAAAAACCCCTTCACCCTCGACAGCAAAGAGCCCCAGTGGGACAAGTTCGAAGACTTCCTCAAAGGCGAAGTACGCTACGCTTCCGTCATGAAGCAGTACCCCGCCGAAGCCGCCGAACTCTTCCAGGCCGCCAAAGACAATGCCAAATGGCGTTACAACAACTACAAACGTCTCGCCCGTCAGCAATGGGGCGTAGACCAGGAAGACTAAACCCCGCAGCCGGGCCGCAGCGCCCGGCCGCCACACACCATAAAAACGGCAGCGCCCTCACCGGCCCTGCCGTTTTTTCATTGGCACTCCTATTACTATACCCGAAAAGGTATAATTTAAGAACATACCATAAATATTATACCCGAAAAGGTACAAACTCAAAATAAAACATTATATTTGTACCCGAAAAGGTATAATTATGGAACAAACTGTATTTTCCAGATATGTAAAGTCGATGCGTAAGCAGTATCACCTTACCCAAGTGGAATTATCCGAAAAATCGGGCGTAGGGCTCCGTTTTGTCCGGGAGCTGGAACAAGGGAAACAAACCCTTCGGCTCGACAAGGTAAACCAGATATTAAACCTCTTCGGCAGCGAAGCGGGAGTAGTTCGGCAAATCAAAAATGACATGCCATGAAACAGGCTGCTGTATATCTGCGCAACATAAAAGCAGGATTGCTCACCGAAGACGAAAACGGCTATACCTTTGAATACGATGCCGACTTTCTGGCGTCAGACAAAGCAGAGGCCGTCAGCCTCACCCTGCCCCTGACCCGTCGTCCGTTCCGGGACAAGGTGCTTTTTCCCTTTTTCGACGGATTGATACCCGAAGGCTGGCTGCTCGATATCGCCGGAAAAAACTGGAAAATCGACAGTCGTGACCGTATGGGCCTGCTGCTGGCCTGTTGCAAAGACTGCATCGGAGCAGTAGGTGTCGTACCCATAACTCAGGAGGAGGAATGAATATGGCCAAATGTCTCTACTGTTACAAAGAACTCACCGGCGGCGAAAAGGACATGCACAAGAGCTGTTCCCGGAAAATATTCGGTACGCCGACCGTTCCCGAACTGCCTTATACCCGTGACAACCTGACCGACCTGGCCAAAGCTGTCATACGCAGCCAAACGACACTGACCGGCGTACAGGCCAAACTCTCGCTGGATATAAATGTAGAATCGAAACGATTTACCATTGTAGGTTTATGGGGACGGTATATACTGAAACCCCAGACCGACCGTTTCGCAGCATTACCCGAAGTGGAAGACCTCACTATGCATCTGGCCGAACTGGCCGGAATCGAGGTCGTACCTCACAGTCTGATTCGGTTTGCCGACAGCGAACTGTGCTACATCACCCGCCGCATCGACCGCACACCCACAGGAGAGAAACTCCCGATGGAAGACATGTGCCAACTGACCGAACGGCAGACCGAACACAAATACAAAGGCTCGTACGAACAGATAGCAAAAGCCATACAGCGATTTTCGTCAGTTCCCCAACTCGACCTGACAAATTACTGGACACAAGTTGTCTTCTCGTGGATAACGGGAAACGCCGATATGCACCTGAAAAATTTCTCCCTGTACAGCAAGCAGCCGGGAACATACCAGCTCACTCCGGCCTATGATATGCTGTCGACAGCACTGGTCATGCCTGAAGATACGGAAGAACTGGCTCTGACACTGAACGGAAAGAAACGCAAACTGACGAAATCAGATTTCGAGACAAGCATGAAAAACAGCGGACTGAATGAAAAAGTCATAAAAAACATATTCAACAAGTTTCTGAAAATGCAAAACATTTGGTCCGCCTGCATCGACAGTTCGTTTCTCTCCGATGAAATGAAAGCAACGTATAAAGCCATCGTGAAAAACAAACTTTCGTGGCTGCAAGAAAAATAATTCACACACCCCAAACAGCACCTTATGCCGACAAAAGGTCAATCAAAATGCATAAAAATGCGCATTTTGACATAAAATCAAACAAAAACTATTTATTTGTTATTTTTTTTATAGAAACACTTGCAAATATCAAATTATTTATTGTACCTTTGCAACCAAACGATAGAAACAGGCCGCAAGCGGGGTCGCAATCCCGTCGGGCCCAACCCAAAATCGGAACTATACAACTATAAAAAAATAATACGATGAATGTACAGAATGTATTGAGCGAACTGAAAAGACGCTTTCCCAACGAACCTGAATACCATCAGGCAGTAGAAGAAGTATTGTCGACTATCGAAGACGCTTACAACGAGCATCCCGAATTCGACCGTTACAACCTGATCGAGCGGCTCTGCATCCCCGACCGTATCTTTACCTTCCGGGTAACCTGGACCGACGACAAAGGCAAAGTGCACACCAACATGGGATACCGCGTACAGCACAACAACGCAATAGGCCCGTACAAGGGAGGAATCCGTTTCCACTCTTCGGTAAACCTCTCTATCCTGAAGTTCCTCGCTTTCGAGCAGACGTTCAAGAATGCCCTGACGACCCTTCCGATGGGTGGCGGCAAAGGCGGTTCCGACTTCAGCCCCAAAGGTAAGTCCGACACCGAAATCATGCGTTTCTGCCAGGCATTCGTAGCCGAGCTGTGGCGCCACATCGGCCCCGACACCGACGTACCTGCCGGTGATATCGGCGTAGGCGGACGGGAAGTAAGCTACATGTACGGCATGTACAAGAAAATGGCCCGCGAAAACACCGGAACCTTTACCGGCAAAGGACTCGAATTCGGCGGCTCACTCATCCGTCCCGAAGCCACCGGTTACGGAAACGTATACTTCCTGCTCGAAATGCTCAAGACACGCGGCATCGACATCAAAGGCAAAGTAGTCACCGTTTCCGGTTCGGGTAACGTAGCCCAGTACACGGTAGAGAAACTCATCAGTCTCGGAGCCAAAGTCGTTACCATGTCCGACAGCAACGGCTACATCTACGACCCCGACGGCATCGACGAAAAGAAACTCAAATACATCTTCGAACTCAAGAACCTCTATCGCGGACGCATCAAAGAATACGCCGAAGAGTTCGGTTGCAAATACGTTGAAGGCGGACGTCCCTGGAGCGAAAAATGCGACATCGCCATGCCCAGCGCCACCCAGAACGAACTCGACGGAGACGATGCACGCGCCCTGCTGGCCAACGGCTGTATCGCCGTGTCCGAAGGAGCCAACATGCCCTCGACCCCCGAAGCCATCGAAGAGTTCCTCAAAGCCAAGATACTCTACGCTCCGGGCAAGGCAGCCAATGCCGGCGGTGTATCGGTGAGCGGACTGGAAATGACCCAGAACGCCATCAAACTGAGCTGGACCAAAGAAGAAGTAGACGACCGTCTCAAACAAATCATGTTCGACATCCACACCCAGTGCTGCCGCTACGGAACACAACCCGACGGATATGTGAACTATGTGAAGGGAGCCAATGTGGCCGGCTTCATGAAAGTCGCCAAAGCCATGATGGCACAAGGCGTACTCTGATTCCCGCCCCGTATCCCAAATACGATAAAAGCCTCCGGATTTCCGCATTCCGGAGGCTTTCTTTTTCTTACAGCATCAGTCGGAGAAAGCACACACAAAAGTAAGGCTGTCTCCTGCGAAACAGCCTGCCGTATCTGGTATCCGTCAGATTATCCGTTTATTCGCCGGTAGGCTCGTCCAGATTACACTCTTTCCGGAAATAGTCCACCTTGCCCTGCAAAGCAGCTAAATCGCCATCGACCAAAGAGAGAAAATATTTAATCTTCTGAGAGATATTTTCACATGTTTTATAATCTTCCACCTCTTCTCTGGCCACCACAGCCGGGAAATCTTCCGGTCGGTCATATGCCGACAAACTATTTTCTTGGTTTTCTCCGTCAAATTCACCGACCACCTTCTTCTCGAAGAAATCTTCTATGGGCAGGTTATATTTATTACAGATTCTCAAGAGGACATCAATATTCAGGTTTCCGCCTCTGACCGCTTTTCCTATCGTATTTTTATCCATACCCAAATCGGCAGCGGCAATTTTATAGGTAATACCTTTCCGCCGGAGAAATTCTCTGAACTTATCACCCGAATAATTTGTATGAACAACCTTCATCATGTTAAAAAAACTTTATCCGGTAAATCTGCACCGGGTTTATATACTAATTATAAGACTAAATTGTTAGTTTTGCATATACTAATATATAAAAACTTAGATATTTTATCAATAGAAAAGTAGCAATAACGATTCATCAACAGAAACCCATGACAACCGAAAAACTCTTGACACACGTAGAAGAACTGCAGAACGAGTGCGAAAAAAACAACGTCAGTTACAGCCTGTTCATCGGTGACGGGAACGACAGTATCGCCGGTGCCGCCAATCTCTCGCTCAAAGAAATATCCATACTAATCGAAAATCTGGCCCGGCCCCTGCCCGCAGAACAGATTCAGTTTCTGCAACACATCCTGTCGCTCGTAGCCAGAGACAGACAGCAACACCCCGAACCCTGACCCGCCGGACAAACGGAACGGAGCAGCAAAAAGCAGACAGAACCCCGTCCCTTGCCGTCAAAGATTCAGTAAGGAGAACTCGTACTCGAAATTAGGCGTGAAAACACCCTGCCCCAGCGCAGCCCTAATCTCGCCGATACCCCAGAAACGCCCCTCCGGCACCTCGTCACGGTCAGGCGTCACCGGGCCGTCGTACACCGTGCGGTACGAAAACACCATTTCACGCTCTATCTCCGATTCGAAAATATAGTGAAACGCCGCCACAGCCTCGAATCCGGTCAGGCCCAGCTCCTCGCGGCTCTCCCGGTAAAGAGCCTGCAACGGTTCCTCGCCGTAATCCACATGGCCGCCCACCGCCGTATCCCACTTGCCCGGCTGGATGTCCTTGTGTTCGGCCCGCTTCTGCAAATAAAGACAACCCTCACTGTTGAAAAGGTGCAGATGCACCACCGGATGCAGTATCTTCGTACCGCTGTGACACTCGCTTCGGGTCGCCTTGCCGACCACCTCGCCCGCCTCGTTCACTACCGGAAAATATTCCCTCGATTTCATACCTGTTTTTTTTACTGTTTATCGTTCAACGCCCTGTATTGCCGCAAAGCCTCCGCCAGCTGTTGCTCACCGAGCGGCTCACCCGACCCCCCGAACGGCAGCCGGAAACCGCATCCCGACCGCCACTCCGAACAGCCGTAAGCCGTACGGCCCCGCAACACCTGCCCCTTGCCGCACACCGGGCACAACAACGCCCCAACCGGCGGCACATCTCCGGCCGGAACAGCCGTCTCCGTTTCCGGAGCCGTCACCCTCTTCCGGCCTTTCGACGCACGGGTCGTTTTCGGTTTGGCCGGTTTGGCCGACTCTCCGGTCGCCGCCTTCGACCCGCCTTCCGGCCCGGACGCCGGCATTACCGTCACCGAACGGGCCGATCTGTCCTGTTTCACGTTCGACACGATTTCCGTCACCATCGCTTTCAGCTCGGCCAGAAAATCGCCCGCCTTATATTCGTTGCGCTCGATTTTGCGCAGTTTGTTTTCCCAGATACCCGTCAGCGAAGCCGACTTCAGCAGCTCCTCCTGTATCGTGGCAATCAGCTCCACCCCCGTAGGCGTGGCCAGCAGGTTTTTCCGCTCCTTGCGTATATAGTTGCGTTTGAACAGCGTCTCGATAATCGCCGCACGGGTCGACGGACGCCCGATGCCATTCTCTTTGAGCGCATCCCGCAGCTCCTCGTCGTCGACCATCTTCCCCGCCGTCTCCATCGCCCGCAGCAGCGTAGCCTCCGTATAGTACTTGGGCGGCTGTGTCCATTTCTCGCCCAGCTCCGGTTCGTGCGGGCCGCACTCGCCCTTGACGAAATCGGGCAGCACCCGTTCCTCGTCGTCAGGCTTCTCCCGCTCGACGGCCGCCGCCGGTTCCTTCTCGAACACCACCCGCCAGCCCGGTTCCAGAATCTGCTTGCCCGAAGTCTTGAACTCCACCTCCCCCGCCCGGCCCAGCACGGTCGTCGTAGCCACCTTGCAATCGGGATGGAAAGCCGCCATGAAGCGGCGGGCCACCAGGTCATACACCCGGCGTTCCGTATCCGTGAGATGGCCCGGACGCACATGGGTCGGAATAATGGCGTGGTGGTCGGTCACCTTCGAGTTGTCAAACACCTTCTTCGATTTAGGCAGTTTGCCCCCCAGCAGCGGAGCCGCCAGCCCCTCGTAGGCCGGTATCCCCCGCAGCGTCTGCAGGATGCCCGGCACTTTGGGATAAATGTCGTCGCTCAGAAAAGTCGTATCCACACGGGGATAAGTCGTCACCTTTTTCTCGTACAGCGACTGGATGATTTTCAACGTATCGTCGGCCGAATAAGCAAACTTCCGGTTACACTCCACCTGGAGCGAAGTCAGGTCGAACAAGCGGGGCGGAGCCTCCCGGCCCTGCTTTTTCGACACGTCGGTCACCTCGAAAGGCACATCCCGCACCTGTTCCAGAAAAGCCTGCCCCTCCTCCACCGTCGGGAAACGGCCTTTCGTCACCGAAAACACCGTATCCCGGTACACCGTTTTCAGTTCCCAGTAAGGCTGAGGCACAAAATTCTCGATTTCAAGCTGTCGGGCCACAATGAGCGCCAGCGTCGGCGTCTGCACCCGGCCGATGGAAAGCACCTGCCGGTTCTGCCCGTATCTTATCGTATAAAGCCGGGTGGCGTTTATCCCCAGCAGCCAGTCGCCGATGGCACGGGAAAGACCGGCTTCATAGAGCGTGTCAAACTCTTCCTGCCGCCGCAGCGAGGCGAAACCCTCCCGTATCGACTCTTCGGTGAGCGACGATATCCACAGCCGGTACACCGGGCACTTGCAGCCCGCCTTCTGCATCACCCACCGCTGTATCAGCTCGCCCTCCTGCCCGGCGTCACCGCAGTTGATGACCGCTTCGGCTTCGGACATGAGCCGTTCGATAACGGCAAACTGTTTCTCAATCCCCTTGTCCCGAATCAGTTTAATGCCGAAGCGGGGCGGAATCATGGGCAGCGTCCACAGCGACCACGATTTCCATTGCGGCGCATACTCGTGCGGCTCCTTGAGCGTACACAAATGGCCGAAGGTCCACGTCACACAATATCCGTTTCCCTCGTAATAGCCCTCTTTCCGGCTCCCGGCCCCTAAAATGTCCGCAATCTCTTTGGCAACGCTCGGTTTCTCGGCAATGCAAACTTTCATCTTCCCTCCAGCTTTCTTTTCGGCAAAAATACGATTTTATTTTCAATCCCTCTCCACCCGCAAAATACGAAGAATGGGGCATCAGCCCCATTTTCCGCATACACGCTCTTCCGGGTCACCACAACAACATCTGGTTGCGGTCGTCATCGACTTCGGGCGTCTTTTTCTCCACCGGCCGGGCCGCATCGGCGTCCCCCTTCCGCAAAGACGAAAGTTCGCCCTCCAGCGCTTTCCGGTCACGTTCCGACTGCTGCAACGCCGTCTGCAAGGCCGACAGCTGCTGTTCCGCAGCCGAACGCTCTTTCCGTTCCCGCTCGGCCACATCCAGCAAGTCCTGCCGCTGGGTGCGCATGGCCGAAAGCATATCGTTGGCCACCCGCAGGTCATGTTTCAACCGGGTCAGTTCCGATTCCGACACCGCCGAATTCCGGCCGGCGGCTTCCGCTTCGGCCAGCCGGGCCTGCAAATCCTTAACCTCCTGCAGATGCACATTCTCCATTTCACTCAGTTTCTCCCGAAGCGCCCGCAGCTGTTCCACCCGTTCACGGGCCTCTTGGGCGATATGGTCGCTCTCCGACAGCCGGTAGCGCAACTCCTCGTTCTCCTCTTTCAGCTGCGTCATGGCAATCTCCAGTTTCTTACCCGATTCGGAGTCGCCCAGCAAAGCCTGATACTGCTCCTGCAAAGCAGCCAGCTGACTGCGGCCCTCTTCCAGTTCCGTCTCCAGCTCCTCGTTCCGTTCGACAACGGCGACCGCTTCCAGCAGATGCTCCTTCATCTCTTCGTTTTCCGACTCCAGCAAGGCCAGGCGCTCTGCCATCTCGCCGTTCTTGCCGGCAGCTTCGGCAGCACTCCGGCACTGCTCCTGCAACGCATCCCGTTCGGTGCGGCACTGCTCCAGCTGAGCCGTCAGTTCAGCCAGCTGAGCCGTCAGCGGCTCCAGTTCCGCCAACCGGCTGCGCAACTTCTCGTTCTCTCCGGCCAGCTGGGTCGCCCGGCTTTCCAACGCAGCTTTCAGTTCCGCCTCCTCAGGCGACGGCGCCCCCTGTTCCCGCAACGATTCCAGTTCACGGCGGCACTGCTCCAGCGAGGCGGTCAGCCCGGCATTTTGCGCCGCCAGCGAATCGCACTCCGACAACCGCTGTTTCAGGGAGCCGTTCTCCGTCTCCAGCTCGGAGAGCCGGGCATCGGCACGGCTCTTTTCCTCCTGCAGCCGGACACACTCGTCACGGGCATCGCTGTCCTGCACGGCCGCCACCTTCAGCTTGTTGAGCAGGGCGCTCTTTTCCATATCCAGCTGTTCCTTTTCGGCCTCCAGCGTGGCGATTCTCATCTCAAACTCATGCACCCGTTCATTGAGCGCCCGTTTCTGCCGTTCGGCACTCAACTGCGATTTCTGAATATCCTCTTTCTGCAGATTAGCCTCCCGCACCTTCTCGTTGAGAGCGGCTATCTCGGCCTTGTAACGCCCTTCATCCCGCCGCCAGGCCGTCGAACCGTCGGTCTCCAGTTTCGAATAGATAAACTTGACATAATCGGTAAAAGGCTCCAGCAAATGAGCATATATATGCTGCTTTTCGGCCTCCTTGTCGATACTCTGACGCACGATTTCGGGCAGAGAGCCGTTAATCAGCTCCGCCATGCGTTCCAGCAGCGTCGCCGGAATCTGCTCCCGCATCAATGCATCCACATACTCCTGCCCCCGACTTTCCCGGTCGGCGGCCGCCGCTTCGACCGGCCCGTTTTTACGTTCCGGCTCACCGTCCGTCTCCGCAGACCGCCACGATTTGAATAATTTTGACATCACCATCCCTACGTTATATAATATTAGTATTTTCTTCCGTTTGCACTCCGGTCACACCCGGCTTCAGCACCAGTCCGATATTCTTCTTCCCGTTGATTTTCACCACGACCGGACAGTCGAACCGCACCACCCGCAGGAACCGGGTCTCCTCGACCGCCTCCATCCCCTCCAGATAAGCCTCATCGAAAAACCCGTCGTTCATAAACGGATTGATGGTAAAATAACCCACCCCGAACGACGTCAGGTTCTGGAAAAAATGAGTCCCCTGACTGGGCTCTATCCGGTAGTTCTGCAACGCCGTCTCCACGATAAGGCGGGCATTCGAGATGTGCGGCCATTTCACCGGGATGCCCAGCGCCACATCGCTCGACCCCCACCGGCCGGGTCCGACGAGAATGTAATTCTCTTTCCGTTCGGTAAAGATACGATTTATTTTTTCTATCTCACGTGCTATCAGCATATTATTCGACGAACTGAAATCTTTGGTCTTGACATACACGATATGGTGCAGGTCGTCCATGATGCCGTGTCCCAGAGCAGACCCACTTTTGAGTATCGTCTGCTCGTCGGGCAGGTCAAACACCTCGTCGTCCCGCATCTCTTTCGTATCCACGATAGGCCGTATCTGCAGCCAGTAGAGCGTACCCTGCGGATTCTCGGCCGTCGGCAGCGTACCCGCAAACTCGATTTCGACATGGCGGCCCATCTCTTTGGCCCCCGTCTCCAGCATCATCGTCAGCAGGTCGGCCAGCGGGAAAGCATCGTGCTGCAGGATGTTGGCAAAAGTCACCACCTTGCGGCCCCCGTCGTAATAACCGTCCCGCATCATCTGGTCATACGGGTCGAACGTCGACACCATCAGCCGCAGCGAGTCATCCTTCTCGGCCTCCCGGATATGCAGTTTCAGCAAGTTGAAACTGTCGTCCACCGAAAAGTCCTGCTGCGCCATGTTTTTCAGGTCGAGCGCATAAAAACGGGTCTGCGTATCGCTCAAAGCCAGATCCAGCGTACTCGTCTGCAGCACATTGCGCGGATGACGGGGCGAAAAACGCAGACTGCGCCCCCCGTCGACAATATATTTTCCCAGCCCTACGGCCAGATCCACCACCCCGTCTTCGGCCTTTTCGTCGTTAATGGGGTAATAGTTGAGCGAGCGGCCCACCCCCGAAAACGAAGGATAGTACCGGTCGTTGTACGCCGTCCCTATCACCTCCTGCAGGATAATGGCCATCTTCTCCTGGTCTATCACGTTCGAAGTCGCCGTCATGTAAGCCTTGCTGTCGGCATAAAAGACAGAGGCATACACCCCCTTTATCGCATCGCTCAACAAGCGCAGCATCTCGTACTTGTCCTCCAGATAAGGAATCATATACGTCGAGTATATACCCGCAAAAGGCTGGTAATGAGAATCCTCCAGCAAACTCGACGACCGTATGGCGACAGGCCGCTTCACCACCTCGAAAAAGGCGAAAAAGTCCTCAATCAGTTTGTCGGGCAGCTTCGCCCGCAGGAAATAGCGAAGAATCTGGTCGTCGGGCAAGTCCGAGAGCGCCACCTGATACAAGTTGTTCGACTCCATGAACTCGTCGAAAATGTCGGTACACAGCACCACTGTCTTGGGAACCGTCACATTCACCCCCCGAAAATTCTCCAGAATCGGGTGCCGCTTAATCAGCGAATCGATAAAAGCCAGTCCACGACCTTTCCCCCCCAGAGAACCCTGTCCGATACGGGCGAAATTGGAATATTTGTCGAACCGGTCACGCTTGAACACCGCCACCACACCCCGATTTTTCATCTTCCGGTACTGCACGATGGCGTTGAACACCAGCTCCCGCGCCGCCTGCACCTCCCCGATGTCGGAAAAAGTGCGGTACCGCAGCAGCTCGGCAATGGGAAACATCGCACGGGAATAGAGCCAGCGGGAAATATGGTTGCGAGACCCGTGATAATACAGCGAATCATCCGGCACCGACATAATCGTATTCTGCAAATCCTTCAGGTCGTGCACCCTGAACAGCACCTCGCCCGTCGACGGATTGACAAACTCGAAATCGCCGAACCCGAAATTCCGCAAAATCGTCTTCTGCAGGTCGACCGGCAGTTTCTTCGAATTTTTGTCCAGAAAACTCGCATTCAGCCGAAGCGCCTCCGCCTCGTTCTCCACCTCCGACGACTCGATGATAAGAGGCACGAAAGCATCCCGCTCCCGGATATACGAACAAAGCTCCAGACCCGCCTTTTTGTCTTTCACCCCGTTGTGCATGAACGACACATCCGAGACGATACCCAGCACGTTGCTCGAATACTTGTTGTATATCGCAATCGCCTCCTCGTAAGTACGGGCCAGCTTGATTTTGGGACGTCCCCGCATGCGCAGCATCTGTTCATGCTCATTGAGCGCCTCCGTCGAGAAAATCTGCGACTGCTTCAGCACGATTTTGTACAAGTGCGGCAGAATCGACGAATAGAACCGGATCGAGTCCTCCACCAGCAGAATCATCTGCACCCCCACCGACTTGATATCCTCTTCGGCGTTCATCTTGTCCTCGATAAGTTTGATAATCGCCAGCAGCAAATCGGCATTTCCCAGCCAGCTGAACACATAATCCACCCCGCTCAGGTCCTCGTCGGCAATACGCTGCGACACCTCTCTGGAAAACGGCGTCAGCACCACGATGGGAATATCGGGATACCAGCTCTTGATATTCTTGCACTGCTCGAACGTGTCGCTCTTCTCTATACCCGGCATGGTAATCACCAGGTCATACCGCTTGCTCGACAGCTCGAAATAAGCCTGCTCGAAATCATTCACCTGCTTCACACGAGGCGGCGAACTCAAGTTCAGCGACACATATTCAAAAAAAATCTGCTCCTCCACCCGGCCGTCCTCCTCCAGCATAAAAGCATCGTAACGGCTGGCAATAAGCAGAACATTGAAGATGCGTTTTTGCATTAAGTTAGCAAAATACGTATCTTTCAGATATAATTGATTAAAACTCTTCGTTTCCATTGTCACTCCGGAGATTTTAACTTGCAAAATGCCAATTCCCCATTAATATTCTTTAATGCTCAAATTTACTAAAAATAATTTTTTTATCCGCACAAATATGTAAATTTGCGATAGCGGCAGACAAAAAAAATGAACTGCCCCTTCATGAACCGGACAAAAACCATTAAAAACACCTGCAACTATGAACATCGAACACATCCTTTCCACCCTCGAAGCCAAACATCCCGGCGAACCGGAATACCTGCAAGCCGTCAAAGAAGTGCTGCACTCCATCGAAGAAGTCTACAACCGGCACCCCGAATTTGAAAAAGCCCGCATCATCGAACGGCTCGTCGAACCCGACCGCATCTTCACCTTCAAAGTGCCCTGGGTCGACGACAAAGGCGACGTACAAGTCAATCTCGGCTACCGCATCCAGTTCAACAACGCCATAGGCCCCTACAAAGGCGGCATCCGCTTCCACGCCTCCGTCAACCTCTCCATACTGAAATTTCTCGGATTCGAGCAGACCTTCAAGAACGCCCTCACCACCCTGCCGATGGGCGGAGCCAAAGGCGGCTCCGATTTCAGTCCCAGAGGCAAGTCCGACGCCGAAATCATGCGGTTCTGCCAAGCCTTCATGCTGGAGCTGTGGCGTCACATCGGCCCCGATACCGACGTACCCGCCGGCGACATCGGCGTAGGCGGACGGGAAGTCGGCTACATGTACGGCATGTACAAGAAACTCCGCCGCGAAAACACCGGCACCTTCACCGGCAAAGGACTCGAATTCGGCGGCTCCCTCATCCGCCCCGAAGCCACCGGTTTCGGCGGACTCTATTTCGTGCAGCAGATGCTCGCCACCCGCAACCAGACCCTCAAAGACAAAATCATCGCCGTGAGCGGATTCGGAAACGTCGCCTGGGGAGCCGTCACCAAAGCCGTCGAACTCGGCGCCAAAGTCGTCACCCTCTCCGGTCCCGACGGATACATCTACGACCCCGACGGCATCACCGGCGAAAAAATCGACTACATGCTCGAACTGCGCAATTCGGGCGACGACATCATCCAGCCCTACGCCCAGAAATACGGCGTACCCTTCTATCCCGGCCGCCGGCCCTGGGAACAGAAAGTCGACATCGCCCTGCCCTGCGCCACCCAGAACGAACTCGACGAAACAGACGCCCGCCAGCTCATCGGCAACGGCGTCATCTGCGTAGGCGAAATCTCCAACATGGGCTGCCGCCCCGAAGCCATCGACCTCTTCATCGCCCACCGCATCATGTACGGGCCCGGCAAAGCCGTCAACGCCGGAGGCGTCGCCACATCGGGGCTGGAAATGACCCAGAACGCCATGCACATCGCCTGGAGTGCCGAAGAAGTCGACGAACGGCTGCACCGCATCATGAGCGACATCCACGCCCAGTGCGTCAAGTACGGCACCGAACCCGACGGATACATCAACTATATGAAAGGAGCCAACATCGCCGGTTTCATGAAAGTCGCCCGTGCGATGATGGCACAAGGAATCCTGTAAAACAGACATAACAGCACAGCCTCTGCCGAACCCCTGTCAAAAGTCCGGCAGAGGCTGTGTAACAACCCGACGCATCAGTGCCCGTCAGCGCACCGGCTGTTCGGCATCGTCATTCTTATGACACGCTGAATTTCGTATCGTTTCAGCATGCCGGTCAGCAAAAAAATCAAAAGAAGCTGTCCATGCAGACGATTCCGGCACATCGGGCTTCACGCCCAGATAAGACAACACGCTGTTCCAATCAGGAAACCTGTCCGAACCGAACTCAATCCACTCGCCGGAAAACTCACTCGTGCCGTTCTTGCCCCGATCATCTATCAAGTAGTCGCCCTGACACAAATCCTTGCGATGAGTAATCACCATGCGCTTGTGAAACACATCGTCCAGATACCGGGTCACCCACAACACCTTATCCGACCACGAAGAAGGATTTTTCCAGGGAGCCGTAGAGAGGATAAACAAATCGTAATGCTTCTGCAACTCATGCACCGCCTCTATGGCACCCGGTATCGGTTTCATCAGGCCGAACAAGCCGGGAATTTCATCCAAACGGCCCTTATACACCTCTTTGGTCTCCTCGCTGACCTGCGCCAATCCCGATTCGAAATCCACCAACACACCGTCCATATCGACGAACACACGTTTCTTTCTTTCCATAATACAGCTCCATTTAACAAATATTCATGATAATATTACCTGTTTTCACCCTGTAAAATTAACGATAATAATAGGAAAACGATATTAAAAACAGATATTTTCAACTTCTATCTTTTGCCCCTAAAACCGTTTTTCACAGCAGAAACAGGCCGTTCTCACGGAGGGCTTTCCATACGGGATGCTGCAACAGGCGGGGCAGTTCGCCGGGATGCGCCGTTTCAAAGCCGGAGAGCCAGTCGGCCAGCGGCATCCCTTCGCTGTCGGGGAACCGCACGGCGGCCAGCAGCTCCTGCAGCAGGCGTCCCCAACCCGACGGCAGCCGGAACGAACAAGGACCCGACGAGGTATATATACTCAGCTCCTCCACCGGTTGCCGGCGGCCTTTCCGCTCCTGCGCACCGGTTGCAAGACGGGGAGCCGCCACCGGCAGCCAGACCACCCGCTTGCGGCCGTCACGTGCAAGCGAATCCGGCGGCTCGTCCAGCAGCCGTTCGATGTAACGGGGCGGTATCGTGGTACGGGGCACCGGCGAGTCGAACCACTTGTACAGCGGCAAGTCGAACCCCGTTCCCCGCATATAGTTGTAAAGCGAGATGCGCAGCCCTTCGGCAAACCGGTCGTGGTCGGCTCCCGCCGTGTCCTCGAAGTCGATGTCGTTGCGGGCAAATCCGCCGAAAGGAGGCTCCGTGATGCGGACCGTATAGCGTTCGGGGCAACATCCGACCGGACTGTGCGCCGTCAGGGCGAAGCGGTGCCAGAATCCCGACTGCACCAGCCCCCCTTCAAACAGCTGCCGCACCACCTCCAGCGAATCGATGGTCTCCTGCGCCGTCTCCGACGGGAAACCGTACATCAGATAGGCATGCACCATAATCCCGGCCTGTGCGAAATGAGACGTCACACGGGCCGCCTGCGGTACGGTAACCCCCTTGTCGATGAGGGCCAGCAGCCGGTCCGAAGCCACCTCCAGCCCGCCCGATACCGCCACACAGCCTGCCCGGCGCATCAGCCGGCACAAATCGGCCGTATAGCTCTTTTCAAAGCGGATGTTGGTCCACCACACCGCCGTCAGCCCCCGCCGGAGAATCTCCAGCGACAGGTCACGCAACAGCGCCGGCGGAGCCGCCTCGTCCACAAAATGAAAACCCCGCTCACCGGTACGGGCAATCAGTTCCTCCATCCGGTCGGCAATCTCGGTCGCCGTCAGCGGTTCATACCGGCCGATATAATCGAGCGAACCGTCGCAAAAAGCGCACTTGCCCCAGTAACAGCCGTGCGCCAGCGTCAGTTTGTTCCAGCGGCCGTTGCTCCACAGCGAGTGCATGGGGTTGGTCAGTTCGATAACCGACAGATAGCGGTCGAGCGGTAGCCCCGTGTAGTCGGGCACACCCCGCTCCCGCATGGGAACATCGGCACAGGAAAGGTTGTTGAGGTAAACCACCTTTCCCTCCCGCAGGGCAAAAGTTCGCACCCAGTCGCTCTCCTCCTTCGTCAGTAGCTGCCGCAACGGCAGCTCCCCGTCATCGAGCAGGATATAATCGACAAAACCGAACAGGCGGGTATCGGTCAGCAGCCGCAGTTCCGTCGTGACGAAACCGCCGCCCATGCACACCCGCACATCCGGAAAATGCTGTTTGATATATTGGCCGCAACGCAAGGCACTGTACAGGTTGCCGGGAAAAGGGACGGTCAGTGCCACCCACTCATAAGAAGCCCCCGAAAGCCGCTCTTCCAGCAGTGCCAGCAGGATGCGGTCGACCGACGTACACGGTTTCTGCAACTCGCCGTACAGCGTGTCGAACGAGGAAGCCGAACGCCCCAGCTGCTCGGCGTAGCGGCTCAGTCCGAAATGCGGGTCGGTCGCCGTCACCAGCCGGGAAATATCCTCTATATACAATGTCGCCAGATGGCGGGCCCGGTCTTGCAGTCCCATCGTGCCGAACGCCCACTCCAGCTCCTCCTCATCGACCGGCCCGTCCGGTACCGGCAGGAACCCTCCGCTGCATATCGCATGCGCCAGCGACGGGTCACGCCCCTGCAAAAAAGCGACGACAAGGTCTATCGTGGCGATGTACCGCTCCCGCAAATCCAGCATGCGGCAGAACCGCTCCTCCTTTTGCACCGGAGAGAGCCGCCCGGCCTCATCGAAGAGGCGGGAGAGCCCGTCGGCCGAAAAAAGACGCAAGATTACCTCCAGCCCCAAATCGGTCTGCTCCGAAGCGATACCCAGCGTATTCAGATACCCTTTCAGATAAGCCGTCGCCGGATAAGGCGTGTTCAACTGGGTAAAAGGAGGCGTAACAAACAGTATCGGAGCACTCATGATTTCACGGTTCTATAAAAAAAGAGACGGTTCGGTGAGCACCGCACCGATGCCGGGAGCATCGGTCGGGAGCACTTTGCCCTCCTGCAGCCGGGCACCCCGAAAACAGTCGTTCGAAATCAGCAGGTTGCCGTCGAGGTCGGTCCAGTCGGCCAACGACGACAGCTGGGCAGCGGCACTGATAGCGCACGACGTCTCGGTCATGCAGCCCAGCATCACTTTCAGGCCGGACGTCCGGGCCGCCGCCGCAATGCGGTAGGCCTCGTCCATGCCCGTACATTTCATCAGTTTGATATTGACCCCCGAAAAAACGCCCTGTATGCGCTCCAGGTCGGCCAGCCGCTGAAACGACTCGTCGGCGATGGTCGGTATCGGGCTACGTTCGGTCAGCCACGCCAGGTCGTCGATTTGCGACACCGGCATGGGCTGTTCGGCAAACACCACCCCCTGCCCGGCACACCAGTGCAGCATCTCCAGTGCCTGATATTTGTCGGTCCAGCCCTGATTCACATCCACGCATATCGGGCAGTCGGTCTCCGAACGTATCGCCGAAAGCAGCATCCGGTCGGTATCCCGGCCCAGCTTCACCTTCAGCAGCCGGAACCCCGACGCCTCCCGCGTCTTCTGCCGCACCACCTCCTCCGTATCGATACCTATCGTGTACGACGTATAGGGCACTGCCGCCGGGTCAAGGCCCCACAACTGCCACCACGCCTTTCCGGCCGCTTTGCCGTACAGGTCGTGCAAGGCGATATCCACCGCCGCTTTGGCCGCCGTATGCCCCTCCTCCGCATGCCGGACATAATCGAGCACCTCTTCCAGCGGGCGGGACAGCGAAAACGGCTCCAGCCGCAAACGGGACAGGAACCCGGCCGCCGCCGACTGGCTTTCGCCCAGATAAGGCGGCAGCGAAGCCTCGCCATATCCGGTGTAACCGTCGCTCTCCAGCGCCACCAGCACCGCCGGTGTCGTACTTCTCGACGAGGAGGCCAGCGTAAAGACATGGCGCAATTCCAATGTATAGGGTCTGTATGTCAGTTTCATTCCTCTTCCGGTTTTTCAACGGGGTCATCCTCCTCCGGCAACAATCCGGCCGGCAGTACCTTTTTCGACTTCACCCCCAGCTTCCGCAGGTTTTCCACTTTGCGTATCAGACTGCCGTTACCATCCTTCAGCTGACTGAAAGCCTGTTGGTAACTGCGTTGCGCCTTGTCCAGATGGGTGCCGATATCTCTCATCGAGTCCACGAAGCCTACAAATTTATCGTAAAGCAACCCCCCATGTCTGGCGATTTCCATAGCATGGCGGCCCTGCTTGTCACGGTTCCACAAATCCACGATGAGTTTCAGCGCCGCAATCAGATTGGTGGGGCTGATGAGCATCACCCGGTGGTCGTAGGCAAACTGCCACAGCGTGGGGTCGTGCTGCATGGCCAGCAGATAGGCCGGTTCGTTGGGGACGAACATCATCACGAAGTCGAGCGACTCCACATAATCCTGATAACGCTTTCCGGCCAGCTCCAGCACATGGTTTTTCAGCGAACGGATATGCTCCTGCAACGCCCGTTCCCCCTCGTCGGGGCGTTCGGCGTCCACATAGCGGGCATAAGCCGTAAGCGACACCTTCGAGTCGATAATCACCCGGCGCTTGTCGGGATAGACCACCACGACATCGGGACGCATCCGGTGACCCTCCTCGCTCTGCAGCGACCGTCCCGTCTCGTCGGTCAGCGTCTCCTGCGTATAATATTCACGGCCTTTGACCAGTCCCGATTTCTCCAGAATGCTTTCCAGTATCATTTCGCCCCAGTCTCCCTGAATCTTGCTGTCGCCTTTGAGCGCACGGGTCAGGTTATTGGCCTCCTGACTGATTTGCTGGTTGAGTGCCACCAACTCCCGGATGCGGCTGTCGAGACTGAACCGCTCTTTCGATTCCCGGTCATACGTCTCCTCGACCTGTTTTTTAAATTCCGTCAGCTTCTCCTGTAGCGGAGTAAGGATGCGGCCGATATTCTCCTGATTAAGTTCGGTAAACCGTTTCGATTTCTCTTCCAGTATCGAATTGGCCAGCAGCCGGAACTCCTTGTCCATCTGTTCCCGGACGGTCTCCAGCTCACTCCTTTGCGCCGCCGCCCGCTCGTTCGCCAGCCGCACTTCGGCCTCTAAGCGGGCCACCGTCAGCCGCTCCTGCTGCAACCGGGCTTCCGTCTCCTGCCGTTTCGCCTCGCACTCCCGCAACCGGGTTTCAGACCCGGCACGCTCCTGCATCCACCGCATTTCGTTCCTGCGCTGTACCGCATACACCGCAACGGCGGCCAGCAGTCCCGCCGCCAATCCGATAATCAAAAATACAATCTCCATACCTCTGTACCTCTTTCATTATTATATATACCGCCGGTCACGCCCCGAAGCGCAGTTCCTTCCCCCGAAACGAACGGTCGACCACCCCGTTGCGGCACACTTCGGTGCCGTTGACGTACACCGACTGTATCGCCGCCGGGAACGTATGGCCCGCAAAAGGCGACCAGCCGCACCGGGACAGAATGTTTTCCGGCGTCACCGTAAACTTGCGGCGAGGGTCCACCAGCACCAGGTCGGCATAATACCCCTCCCGGATGTAGCCCCGCTGCCGGATACCGAAAAGTCGGGCCGGCGCATGACACATCTTTTCCACAATCTGCGGCAGGGCGATTTCACCCCTCCGGTGCAGTTCCAGCATCGTCAGCAGCGAATGCTGCACCAGCGGACCGCCCGAAGCCGCTTTCAGGCAGGAGCCCTGTTTCTCGCTCCACAGGTGCGGCGCATGGTCGGTCGCCACCACATCGATGCGGTGTCCGTTGACCGCCGACAGGAGAGCCAGCCGGTCGGCCGTCGTCTTCACCGCCGGATTCCATTTTATCGCATTCCCGTAACGGGCATAATCGTTGTCATCGAAAAAGAGATGATGCACGCACACCTCGCCGGTAATGCGTTTTTCCTCCAGCGGCCGGTCCTCGAACAGCGTCAGTTCCCGTGCCGTCGAGAGATGCAGCACATGCAGCCGGGTACCGTATTTCGATGCCAGCTCCACCGCTTTGGCCGACGATGCGTAACACGCTTCGGCACTGCGGATGAGCGGGTGGAACATCACCGGCAGCTGCTCGCCGAAACGGGCCGTATACCGCTCCCGGTTGGCCCGGACAATCTCCTCCTGTTCGCAGTGCACCGCCACGACAGCCGGTATCTCCGAGAAGATTCCCTCCAGCGTACGGGTGTCGTCGACCAGCATATTGCCCGTCGAAGAACCCATAAACACCTTCACGCCGCACACCCGTGAAAAATCGCTCTTTTTCACCTCCTCCAGATTGGAGTTGTCGGCTCCCATGTAAAACGAATAATTGGCCACAGAGGTCTCCGCCGCCCGGTCGAATTTCCATTGCAGCGCCTCCTGCGTGGTCGTCTGCGGCACCGTATTGGGCATCTCCATGTACGAGGTCACCCCGCCGGCCACCGCCGCCACCGACTCGCTGTGAATATCGGCCTTGTGCGTAAGGCCCGGTTCCCGGAAATGCACCTGGTCGTCGATGACGCCCGGCAGGAGCCAAAGCCCCTCCGCATCGACCGTCTCCACCTCTCCGGTGAGCACGTCGGACGGCACATCACCCTCCCAGACACGTTCTATCCGTTCGCCCGAAAGCAATACCGAACCCCGATACTCCCGACCCTCACTGACAAGAGTCGCATCCTTTATCAATCGCTTTTTCATCCCTTTCTGTTTCTGTCGTAACGTTTAAACCAGCTTCCCGCTTTCAGTTGGATGACCCCCAGCAGCGCTTCGCCGAAGATGCTGGTATTCATCTTGCTCTCGCCCAGCACCCGGTTGACGAACACGATGGGCACCTCCACGATGGCAAATCCGAATTTATAAGCCGTAAATTTCATCTCAATCTGAAACGCATACCCTTTGAACCGTATCGCATCCAGATCGATGGTCTCCAGCACCTCCCGGCGGTAACATACGAAACCGGCGGTCGTATC
>JAFLRV010000079.1 GCA_022511245.1 Coprobacter sp. | reverse complement strand
CTCAACCTCCATCCGAAAAATGGATTGTGCAACGGTGTGCCGGGAGCCTCATGCCGGAAGGCATACGGCTCGCCCCTTCGAAATCGGCCGGAACCCGCCGGAAAGACTGGCTTACCGCTGAACTCAAAGAGTGGGTCGACGAAACCGTATACGACTTGAGAACCGGACTCATCGCCCATTGGATTAAAGGCGATGCGCTCGAACAGGAATGGAACCGCTGCAAAAGCGGTGCACCATACGATGCCGGACGGGTATGGAAATGGATTAACCTGCATCTCATGCTGCAACAACTGACCGCTACGAAAAATATTTCCGTATAAAAAATGCTGTCTCCGGGAAATTAGCTACATTTGTAAAAAATGTAACGCATGAACTTTATCGAACAAAACATACCTGGAGTTTTTGTCATTGAACCGAAACTTTTCGGCGACGAACGGGGATATTTTACCGAGACATACCGGAAAGACCTGTTCGACAAGTACGTCGGCAAAACCGATTTTATCCAGGACAACGAATCCCGCTCCCGATACGGCGTACTGCGGGGGCTTCATTTCCAGAAAGGAGAGTTTTCCCAAGCCAAACTGGTGCGGGTCATCGAGGGAAAAGTATTCGATGTGGCTGTCGACCTGAGGAAATCCTCCCCTACGTTCGGGAAACACGTCGCCATCGAATTGTCGGCCGAGAACAAACGGCAGTTATTCATTCCCAGAGGATTTGCACACGGATTCGTAGTGCTCAGCCCCACTGCCACGTTTACCTACAAGGTCGACAATGTGTATGCGCCGGAAAGTGAAGCGACATTACTGTACGATGACCCCTGCATCGGCATCGCGTGGCCCGTACCGGCCGGCGACATCCTGCTTTCAGAAAAAGACCGGAAAGGCATCCCGTTCTCCGGGACAGAATATTTCGAATAACCGGAACTATTCCTGCATGCAATAAGTAAGCACAAACCCGTCATATACCTTGTAATGCACGGTATAGCGGGTATGCAGGGCCGTTTTGCTCTCCCACGCTTCAAACGACCCCGAATCGGCCGGGCAGAACGGCTCGACATGCAGCTGTTCACGGAAGTCTATTCCCGGCACGCCGACAGCTTTGAACAGCGACTCTTTGGCCGACCACACAAGCAGGGCATGCACCTCTTTTTTTTCGGGACAGAGAGCGGCCATCTCTCGGACACTCAGCACGCGGGGGGCGATGCGCAGAATCCGGTCCGACATCTGTTCGACATCTACGCCGACCGGCTTCTGCGGATGAAAAGCCAGCGCCACACAGCTCCCGGTATGGGAAATGGAAATATGGCCGCCTCCCGCAGGGGTCAATACCGGTTTTCCCTCCGGAGTATAGTCGATGTCCGCCGAAGGTCCGCACAAGTCAAGCAACAGAATTCGGGGAATCAGAAACTCTTTTTTCCGTTTTTCCAGCACAATCGACGCTGACATGCGCTGCCAGTCGGGACGGGACGACAACCGCTCCAGCAATACCGGAACCGACTCTCCGGTACGCCACAGAAGAATCTGCCCCTCTCCCTGCTGAATATGCGCTATAACAGCCATCCTATTCCCGGCGTTGAAACGTTTCAATCAAATGGACAATATCGGCCGTCAGATAACCGACAACCGGCGCTACGGAATCGGGCCGTACCGGAGTATCGAAATACAACGCCCCTCTGAAAAGATACGAGCTGCTGTCGGTTACGGTAAACTGCACCGGAGTCGCACTGTTTCCTTTCAGCAAATAGAGGGTGGCCGATACCCGGCTGTCCGGGTCGGTGTATTCCCGGGCGACAATCTCTTCGGCCCTCGTCACATGACGGTAGACCAAATCCCGGCTCTCCTCCAGCAACGACAGCAGCGCCTGGCGTCCCGCCGCCCGATGATAGCTGCAATAGAGTGTAGCCCGGTACGACGGATACACGATGTCGAACCAGCTCCCGTTCGCCTGAACGGTATCCCGGATGACAACCGCCGACGCCGGCAGTTCGAAAAAGACAGGCAATCCGGCATCCGCCGGCACATAAGGCGTGGTATCGGGCTCTATTCTGAAAAAAGAGGAGGGCTTGGGCGTAACATCGTGTCGGCAGCCGCATAAACCGACAGACGACAGTACAGACACCCATACCAGCACAAAACAGAAACGACCGGATAGATTGAATCGCACAGGCATCGGATTAAGATTCGGCTGACCCCGCCTGCTCTTCGCTGCGGGGAGCAATTTTTACTTTAACCTTAGAGATGCGCCGTTTGTTCATTTCAAGAATGACAAACGAATAAGCCCCGTAAACGATTTTCTCCTTCGCCTGCGGGAAATCCTGTTTAATCTCCAGAATGAGACCGGCCAGCGTTTCAGCCTCATCGGCAATTTCATCAAAATCGCTTTCAGGAATACCCGTTATCCGGTAAAAGTCATTCAACAGCGTTTTGCCCTCAAAAATATAGGTATTGTTATCGACCCGCACATACTGCTTCTCCTCTTCGTCATACTCATCGCTGATTTCGCCCACAATCTCTTCCAATATATCTTCCATCGTCACGATACCCGACGTACCGCCGAATTCATCCACCACGACAGCCATATGTATTTTTCTGGAGCGGAACTCCTCCAGCAGGTCGTCAATCATCTTGGTCTCCGGGACAAAATAGGGAGCTCTCAACAGATTTTGCCAATGAAACGACTCGTCCCGGTCCAGATAGGGCAGCAGGTCTTTGATATAGATAATCCCTTTGATATTGTCTTCGCTGCCGTCATACACCGGCAACCGGGAATAACCGTTTTCAATCACACTGTCGATAAGACTCCGGAAATCGGTTTTAATATCGACATCGGTCATGTCGATGCGCGAAATCATGATATCGGCCACCGTTTTGCCGCCGAACCGGATAATTCCCTCCAGCATCGCTTTCTCTTCATGAATATCTTCTGCGTTGGTCATCTCCAGAGCCTGCGACAGCTCATTCATCGAAAGATTGGCATTCTTGCGGGAAATGTGCTTGTGGATAACTTGCGTCGACCTGACCAGCACCGTTTCCAACGGATAAAATATCCGTTGCAGAAAATTCAACGTATATGAGGCCCGGCGGGCAAAACGCAGCGCATTGTGCGTTGCATAAATCTTGGGCATGATTTCCCCGAACAGCAGCAGCAGAAAAGTCAGGACAATCGTCTGTAGAATAAATCCCAGTATCGGTGCATGCGTAAAATCGACCGTTGCATTGATAAAATAAGTGCACAGCATGACGACAGCGACATTCACCAGATTGTTGGCGATAAGAATCGTCGCCAGCAGATATTCCGAACGGTTCAGCTGGGAGCGGATAAGCGTGTCCCGGCCATTCTTTTCCTCCTCTATTGCTGCCAGGTCCTGAGGCGAAAGCGAGAAAAAAGCAATTTCAGAAGCCGAAATAAACGCAGAAAAGACCAGAAAAACGACGGCTGTCAACAAAGCGGCGACAGCCCCTGCTGAAATAGGCGAAAATTCGATAGACGAAAATAACGACAGTAAACTATCCGAGTCCAAAATACATGTATTAGTTAAACAATAGAGCTGTACCGTCACCGGCATCCACCGACATACAGATACCTGCACGAAAAAAAATGCAACTACCTATATATCACCGCTCAGCGCAAAATTACTATTTTTTATCAGAACGGCAAATCGTCGGTTTGATTATTTCCGGCAAAAGGCTCTTCAGCGGCCGGAGTGGCCGGAGAGACCGGAGTCGACGCATAAGACGCACCCTGAACCGGAGCAACGGGCGGAGCCGATTCGGTACGGCGGCCGAGCAACTCCATGTTATCGGCATATATTTCGGTGGTATAGCGGCGCACCCCGTTCTGGTCGTCCCACGAGCGGGTACGCAATTTACCCTCGATATACACTTGAGACCCTTTCTTCACATATTGTTCGGCAACTTTGGCCAGGCCGCGCCAGAGCACGATGTTGTGCCATTCCGTCTTGTCCGGAATCTGAACGCCGTTCGCCGTAGTATACCCTCTTTCGGTCGTAGCCAGAGTAAAGCTGGCCACACACACGTTATTATCCAGATATCTTACATCGGGGTCTTTCCCAACATTCCCAATCAGTACGACTTTATTTACAGACATATATCCAAAAATTAAAAATTTACTTACCAAATTTACATAAAATTTCGGGAATGTAAAATTTCCCCGAAAGAAATTAACAAATACCCGGAAATCATCTATTTCGAGACCTTCAGCCCCCGAATGACGGCCGACGTAAATCCGGCACGCTCCATCTCGTTCAACCCCTTGATGGTAATTCCGCCGGGCGTTGTCACCTTGTCGATTTCCTCCTCCGGATGCGTGTGGTTGCGCAGCAGCAGCTCGGCGGCTCCTTTCACCGTCTGGGCAACCATCTCACGGGCCTGGACAGCCGACAGCCCCATCTCGATGCCGCCCTCCATCGCCGCCCGGATATAGCGCAGGGCAAAAGCCGTTCCGCACGAACCCAACGCCGTCGCCGCCTCCATCAGCCGCTCCTCTATCATCATCGACTTGCCCAACTCATCGAACAGCGATAAGATGAGCCGTTCCTGTTCGGGAGTGGCCCGATACGAAGCGACAGATGTCATGCTTTCACCGACGGCAACAGCCGTATTCGGTATTACCCGGAACAGAGCCGGCGAACAGCCGGGAGCACAAAACAAACTCTCCAGATGCCGGAAAGACACTCCGGCCGCCACCGATACCAGAATCTGATCTCCCCGAATGGCCGGTTTTATCTCTGCGGCAATCCGGTCTGTCAATCGGGGCTTTACGGCCAGCACAACGATATCGGCCTCCTTTACGGCTGCCAGATTATCAGTGGTGGTATTGATTTCTCCGTTACATTTCTTGATGGCATCCAGCGTTCTCTGAGTAGCCGCCGTGACCGTTATCTCCGACGGAGCCACCAGCGACCCTTGCGCCAATCCTCTGGCGATAGCTCCGCCCATATTCCCGGCGCCGATAATCGAAATTTTCATGCAGTCGACAATTAAATGTTTTTCATAAAGATACAACTTTCCCGTAAAAAAACAGCATCCCTTGCATAAAAATCACGGAAATCCCGGTCGGGATTCCCGTGAATATGCGACACAGTCAGAGCTGTTTCAGTTCAATACACGATTGAGCCGGACGATAAATTCATCGGCCTGTTCTTTCGTCAGACAGAGCGGCGGCAGCAACCGGACGACATGCGTGCCCGAAACGCCGGTAAACACTTTCTGCTCAAACAGCAACCGGCTGCGCAGCTCTTTCACCGGCTGCCCGAACTCCAGTCCAATCATCAGCCCTTTGCCCCTGACCTCCTTAATCTGGGGAATCTGCCGGAGTTTCGACATCAGATAATCGCCGGTGGAAGCCGCATTCTCAACCAGTTTTTCGTCAGATATGATATCGAGTACGGCAATAGCCGCCGAACAGCCCAGATGATTCCCGCCGAAAGTGGTTCCCAACAAGCCATAAGAGGGCGTAAACGTCGGGGCGATTAATACCCCGCCGATGGGGAAGCCGTTCCCCATGCCTTTGGCAACCGTAATCAGGTCGGGACAGATTCCGTAATGCTGGTGTGCAAAAAACTTGCCGCTGCGGCCATATCCCGACTGAATCTCATCCAGAATCAGCACCGCACCGTACCGGGTGCTAAGCTCCCGAAGTCCCTGCATGAAATCCGCATCGGGCACCTGTATGCCGCCAATACCCTGTATACCCTCGATAATAACGGCGCACACATCGCCCTTCTCCAACTCCCGCCGCACGGCGTCGATATCATTCAAAGGGAGATAGCACACCTCGAACGTGCGGTTGATAGGAGCGATGATTTTGGGATTGTCCGTCACATTCACCGCAGCAGAAGTTCGTCCGTGAAACGATTTCTTAAAAGCGATAACCTTTTTCTTTCCCGTATGGAAAGAGGCCAGCTTCAAAGCATTTTCATTCGCTTCGGCTCCGGAATTTATCAAAAAGAGAGAATAATCCTCATACCCCGACAATTTCCCCAATTTTTCAGCCAATTCAGACTGCAGCCGATTGACGACCGAATTGGAGTAAAAAATCATTTTCCGGGCCTGCTCCGTAAGACATTCCGTGAAATAAGGATGAGTATGCCCGACCGATATCACCGCATGCCCGCCATACAAATCCAGATATTCCGTCCCGTTTGCATCATATGTATGACAACCCTTTCCCCGCACAATCTCGATGTCGAACAAAGGATATACATCGAATAAATTCATAATCTGTATGTTTATAAATTAAACTCTTTTCAAAAAGCCGACGGTTTGAGCCGCAACCCGACCGTCTCCTCCAGACCGAACAACAGATTCATATTGTGAACCGCCTGACCGGAAGCACCCTTCAACAGATTGTCTATCATGGAGATAATCAACAGTTTGTCGCCGTGCTTCTCCAGATATATCACACATTTGTTCGTATTCACCACCTGTTTCAAATCGGGATTCTTATCCGTAATGAAAACGAACGAATGGTCCTCGTAATACTCCTGGTATATCCGGCGTATCTCCTCGATATCGATGGGACAGGTCAGATACATCGTTGCAAAAATCCCTCTCGAGAAATTACCCCGTACCGGAATAAAATCGATATCCGATTTAAAACTGTTCTGCAATCCGGTCAGACTCTGTCTTATCTCGGCCAAATGCTGGTGAGTAAACGGCTTGTATATCGAAATGTTATCATTCCGCCAGCTGAAATGCGAGGTGGCCGACGGCTTCTGTCCGGCACCCGTAGAGCCGGTAATCGCATTCACATGTATCGTATGATTCAGCATCAGATTCTTGGCCAGCGGCAGCAAACCCAGCTGAATCGCCGTAGCAAAACATCCGGGATTGGCCACACGGGTCGCCCGTATGATGTGTTTCCGGTTCAGCTCCGGCAATCCATATACAAAATCATGGTCGTCACCCTGTATGCGGAAATCCATCGAAAGGTCTATGACTTTCAGATTTTCCGGCAGCGGACACTCCCCGATAAATTTCCGGGTATCGCCATGCGCCGTACAGAAAAACAGCACATCGATTTGAGTCAGCGGCAATTCATCCGTAAACACCAAATCCGTCTCGCCCAGCAGACCGGCATGCACATCGGTAATCTTGTTCCCGGCATTGCTGCTGCTGTTGACAAATACAATTTCTACATCGGGGTGGTTTATCAACAACCGGATTAATTCTCCCGCCGTGTACCCTGCACCACCGATAATTCCTGCCTTAATCATATCTTTACATATAAAATCAAAAGAGACGTCTTTCAACCGGGTCATTCACCGTCCCGGCCGAAAAACAATACCGTCCCGCTCTTATTTTTTATTTTTATTTTGCACCGAATGATAAATCTTCATCTGGTTGCCCAGTATTTTGGTAAAACCTTTGACGTCATCGGCCGTCCACGCCTTGTTCACCTCACCGTACTCCCCGAAATCGGACTTCATCAAATCATAATCGCTCTCCACACCGACCAGCACATAATGATACGGCTTCAAATCCACCAGTACCCGGCCCGTCACATTTCGCTGCGAGCTTTGCAGGAAAGCCTCCATGTCCCGCATAACCGGTTCCAGATACTGCGCCTCATGCAGGAACATTCCGTACCAGGTTCCGATTTGGTCTTTCCAGTACTGCTGCCATTTGGTAAGCGTATGTTTCTCCAGCATTTTATGAGCGTTGATAATCACGATAGGAGCCGCAGCCTCGAACCCTACCCGGCCCTTGATACCGATAATGGTATCGCCGATGTGCATATCCCGGCCGATGGCATATTTCGAAGCAATCGCCTCGATTTCCTGAATGGCAGCCACCTTGTCTGCATATTTTTTTCCGTTCACGGCAGCAATCTCTCCCGCCTCAAAATCAATCGTAAGACGTTCGCCCGCTCCGGCCGTCATCTGCGAGGGATAAGCCTCTTCGGGCAAAGTCTGTTCACTCTTCAACGTCTCTTTCCCGCCGATACTGGTACCCCAAAGACCCTTGTTAATCGAATATTCCATCTTTTTGAAATCGGCATCGATACCATGCTTGCGCAGATAATCGATTTCATACTCCCGGGTAAGCGTCATATCCCGGGTAGGAGTCAGAATCTTGATATTCGGAGCCAAAATCTCGAACGTCAGGTCAAACCGCACCTGGTCATTACCGGCGCCCGTGCTGCCGTGAGCCACATAATCAGCCCCAATCTCTTTGGCATAATTGATAATGGCAATCGCCTGAAATATACGTTCCGAGCTGACCGAAATGGGATATGTCCCGTTCCGGAGCACATTCCCGAAAACCATATATTTTATACTCTTGTTATAGTACTCCTGCGTAATATCCAGTGAAGCATGCTTAACCGCACCCAGTTTATAAGCCTTCTCCTCAATCGACTTCAATTCCGTTTCACTGAACCCGCCGGTATTGGCAATCGCCGTATATAACTCATATCCGCAGTCCTCCGTCAGGTATTTGGCACAGAACGACGTATCCAGACCGCCGCTGAACGCCAAAACAACTTTCTCTTTTTTCATAACCGTATATTTTTTCTTGATAATAATCTGTTTTATTTAGACTCTTCCACAGCCCCCTCATGCTGAATATGCGGGTCGAAAAGCATCCCCGTACACAAACACATCCGCCGGTTGGTCCGTTGCAGAATATCATAGTTCACACAACTCTGACAACCTTTCCAGAAAGCCTCGTCATCCGTCAGTTCCGAAAAAGTAACCGGCCGATATCCCAACTCCGAATTAATCTTCATCACCGCCAGGCCGGTCGTCAGTCCGAATATTTTGGCATCCGGAAATTTAGTACGGGAAAGTTCGAACACCCGCCTTTTTATCCGTTTGGCCAACCCCTGACCCCGATACGTATCCACCACGATTAAACCCGAATTGGCAACAAATTTCTTGTTACTCCAACTCTCGATATAAGCAAAACCGGCAAACTTGTCTCCGTCCAAAGCAATCACAGCCTTGCCCTCCAGCATTTTCTGGCGGACATATTCCGGAGAGCGTCTCGCAATTCCGGTGCCTCTTATCTTCGCCGCCTTCTCTATCGTATCGAGGATAATCTCTACATATCCCAGATGTTGCTCATTGGCGACAATCACATCTATCGTATTTTCCATCTTTCAATCTGCTATATTCAAAATCAGCTATATCTCATTCCTTATCAATTACTCCCGAATAGCCGGAATAAAATCGGCCAAAGCAGCGGCGACAGCCCCATGCGAACACCCCTCCCGAAGTACCAGCATAATGGTGTCATCTCCGGCTATCGTTCCGATAACCTCATGCGGCAACCGGGCATCTATATCGTAAGCGATACCGCTGGCATATCCCGGCCGGGTCTTAATAACGGCAATCTGGCCCGAAAACTCAATCGAGACAAATCCCGACGAAGAAACCGGATACCCCATCCCGCCTTTCGAGTGAAGACGCAAACTGTTCGCACCCGACATCACATACACATACCCGCCGTCCGGACTTGGAACCTTCGCTACCTGCAACTGCTTCAAGTCTCTCGACAAAGTAGCCTGAGTCAGCTCAAACCCCCGTTCGGTCAAGCAGGACAACAACTCCTCCTGACTGCGAATCCGCATGCCGGAAACAATTTCCCGTATCACCTGAAGTCTGTCAGCTTTTCTTTTCATAAATAAGCTCCAATTTCCCGCTATTGTATATTTATTCTTTTATTGGAACGACAAAATTAGTTATAAAAACGATAAAAAGAGCATATATAGAGTATTTCTTTTATAAACAAGAGCATATTTAACACTATTTACGCATAAATATTCACAACATATACAAACTATTCTGCGCTCCCATCAAAAAGCTGTCCCCTCCACATACACCATATCTTCCATTAGCTGATTGATTACTACCTGAGCCAAAATATCATTTTGACTCTTATCATCGCCTTTTGGCTCACCGTCTTTACTGCATCCGGTTCCCACCCTAACAAGGCGACTATTGCCCATACGATTGTTTTCTTTGATAATCTGTAAAATATTTTTTGTAGGGACATGTCGTGACACACAGCTGTCCCAAGAAAAAATTAACAAATCATTG
>JAFLRV010000078.1 GCA_022511245.1 Coprobacter sp. | reverse complement strand
CGACCTTTGGGTTATGAGCCCAACGAGCTACCACTGCTCCACCCCGCGATGTTTGTGAGTGCAAAGGTACGATAATATGTGCTATTTGCAAATATTCATATGTTAAATAGACTTAATGACGTTATTCGAAATAGAACGAAAGAACCACCATCTGGGAGGCTATCTTCTTTTGTGACCGGGTAAATTTGTAATCGAGCGGGTCTTGCAAATCGTTCCGTTTCTTTTCCAGCATATTGCCCAGTCCGAAACAGAATTTGAGTTCGGGAATGAGTTTGAAGAAGGGCAGATAGATGTCGCATCCGAGCCCTATTTCCAGATACGTGTCGTAGGGTTTCAGCCGCAACAGGTCATTTTTCTTTTTGGCTAAATCCAGAGTGGGGCTTACTCCTGTCAGGATATAAGGCCGGTAGTTGTTCAGCCGTTTGGCCCCGTATTTGAGGCTGACGGGCATCGACAGGTAGTTCGATTTTACGTTGACGGTGCGGCGTGCATCCGACACCTCTTCCCGCAGTACGATGTTTTTGTTGCCGAAATGCATGGTGGGGGTAAACCGGAGATTCAGGTACTCGCACAGGTAAAGGTCGCCGACCAGTCCTACATTGAATCCCGGCGAGAATCCGGGAACTTCGGCATACCAGGTCTCTCCGTTTTCTTCGGCTTCTCCCCGATTGACAAACCGGAGGTCCTGTATATGCGTGCCGATGGAGAACCCGAAATGCAACCGTCGCTGGTCTACATAGGGCAGCCGCTGCACTTTCTGGCGCTGGGCGTGAATGCCCGTCGGGAGCAGCAACAATAGCAGGCAATATACAAACAGACGTTTCACCATAATTTTTCTGCGGTACACCTATTTAACGGCAAATGGCGGACCTTATTGTTTGTCGGCGGCATTTTTGGCCTCTGTTCCGGCTCCGGCCGCTACAGGGACCGGTGACAAAGAGCCGGTTACCTTCTGCCGCATCGCTGCCGCCGGAAGTCCTGTTATTTATATTGAGATAAAATAAGGGATAAAAACGGCTAATTTTTTTGAGATAATGAATAAATTCCATTATTTTTGCCGGACATAATAAGTACTAATTTTATCATAAAACTTTTACAACAATGGCTTACGTTATTAGCGAAGATTGCATTGCTTGCGGTACTTGCATCAGCGAATGTCCCGTTGAAGCTATTTCTGAAGGTGATATCTACAAAATCAATCCGGATGTTTGTGCCGACTGCGGTACTTGTGCCGACGCCTGCCCCACCGGTGCCATTCACCCCGCAGAATAAGTTTTGCATCGAAGAAAAAGACAGGGAGACATGCTTTCGGGTGTGTCTCTTTTTTTTATGCCGGGAAGGGGGGGGAAGTCCGGTCTCTTTACGGCAGTGCTTCGTAGATGACCGACTGGATGCGCGGCCGGATGTTCAGTTTGGTGAGGTTTTTGTTCCACCGGTGGGCATATATCCGGTTGCACAGGAAAATGAAAATCAATTCGTTGTCGGGGTCGACCCAGAAGCAGGTGCCGGTGAATCCGGTGTGCCCGTAAACCGATGCCGGTGCTTCGGGGCAGACCGGACTGGCGGCCGGATTGTTCGTATCGGGCTTGTCGAATCCCAGTCCCCGACGGCTGTTGGGGCTTTTGGTGCGGGTGAAGTGCCGCACCGTAGCGGCTGAAATATATCTTTCTCCGCCATATTCCCCCTCGTTAAGGTAGAGCTGCAACAGTTTGGCCAGGTCGTTTGCACTGGAAAAAAGGCCGGCATTGCCGCTCACTCCTCCGGAAAAAGCCGCCAGCTCATCGTGCGGATAGCCTGTTACGGTCTGTTTCCGCAACAGCGCATCGTTTTCGGTGGGGGCAATCCGGGAGCGGTCGATGTGCCCGATGGGCCGGTAGGTCGTTGTGGATGCTCCCAGCGGTGCATAAAAATTTTTATACAGATATTGGTCCAAAGGTTGTCCGGAAATCTTTTCGACCGCTTTTTGCAGCAGAATAAAGTTGAGGTCGCTGTAGAGGTAGCGTTTGTTTTTTCTCATCCCGATGTTGACAATGGAGGCGAAGAGCGAGTCGGGAACCCGGTCTGAAGCATACAGGTTTTCGGCTATGGTGACCGGGAAGGCGCCGGAGCCGGTCGTCGAGAACAAATCGTTTGTCAGCCGGGCGTCTTTGTGGGCATAGAGCTGTTCGTCTATCTGTATGCGGTAGGTCTCGTCTCTCTTTTGCTGATAAAGGTGGTCTCCGTAAGATGCCTTGTCGAGGAAAAGGGAAAACACCGACAGCGTGGCCGGCATGCCCGTTTCGTGAAACAGGGCGTCCTGTACGGTGAATTGCCTTTTTTGTGCATCTTTTTGCAGTTCGGGGACATAGGTGCTCATTCGTTGGTTCAGCAGCAGCTCCCGGCTGTCGTTCAGTTTCATAACGGCTGGCAGAGTGGCTGTCGTTTTGGTGACCGAAGCCAAATCGTAGACATCGTTGTCCTGTACCGGATGCGTGCCGGCATAGTCGAAATTTCCGAACGTTTTTGCATATACGATTTTCCCCCGATGGGCAATGAGTATCTGACAGCCGGGAAATGCGTGTTCCTCCATTCCCTCCTGGACGATGGCATCGATTTTATCCAGTACGGAAGCATCCATGCCGGTCTCTTCGGGACGGGCATACCCTAATCGGGTGGGCTCGATTCTGATTCCGGTGCCACGTGGAAACAGGTTCTGGATGTTGACCGGCAGCCTGCCGTTCGCCCGACTGCCGCCGAACAGCGTCTGAGCGGCATATTCCTGTGTGACGGCGTTGTCTTCATAGGCCAGAATGACTGCTTCGGCCGGACGGATGACAGCGGCGTAGGATTTGAGCACATAGGGCGAGGTGAAAAATGCCAGAATAACATTCCGGTTCTTGCAGATGCGCTGTATGCGGGCGACATCGGCCGATTTTCCGGAGTGAACGGCGACAATGACCGTGTTGCAACGGTCGAGCCGGGAGAGTTTTTTCGACCATTCGGCTTCGGTCAGTTGGGCGTTTATCACCACCGATTCGACCGGAGCATAGTTGTTCAGCATTTTTAAGAATCCGGCATCCTGTTTCGGGTCGGCCGATACGAGTGCTATGGTACGGCTGTCCAGTTTTTTGAAGGGAAGAATCTCTTTTTCGTTTTTCAATACGGTTAGGGCCGAAGCGTACAGTTCCCGAACCAGTTGCTGCGACTTGGCGCTGTTCAGCTCTTTTTCCAGATTTTCCAGCGGAATCGGGTCGCAGTGATTCAGACCGAGAATGTATTTGTAACGGAGTATTTTCAGGCATTTTTCTTCAATGAGGGAGTAGGGTACCGTCCCTTTTTTAACCGCTTTCAGCAGTTCTTCGACACGGGTGACGGGGGCGAGCGGTTTCAGCAGAATATCGTTGCCGGCCAGCAAGGCCCGTGCCGACAAATCGGGGAATCCCGAAGCGCCTTTCATCTCCAGCGCATCGGAAAAGACCAGGCCGCTGAATCCCAGTTCCTCCTGCAGCAGCTGCCGGGCGATGGCCGGCGAGAGCGATGCCGGGTATCCGGAGCGGTTGTCGAGTGACGGGACGTTGAGGTGGGCGACCATGATACCGCCCAGTCCGCTGTCGATATAGTGCTGGAAAGGGGGAAGTTCGAACTGCTCCAGGTGTTCCCGTGTATGGCTGACGGCGGGCAGCGTTTTGTGCGAGTCTTCGGACGTATCGCCGTGACCGGGAAAATGTTTGCCGACCGAGAGCACCCCTTCGCTCTCCAGTCCCCGCGCATAGGCAATGGCCTTGCGGGCGACCGTTTCGGGGTCGTCTCCGAACGAGCGGGTGCCGATGACGGGATTCTTCTCGTTGGTATTCACATCGAGAACGGGGGCGAAATTGACATGAATGCCCATGCGGCGGCACTGGCGGCCCACCTCTTTCCCGTAGGCATAAATCAGTGCATCGTTTCCGATGGCGCCCAGCACCATGTTGCGGGGAAATTTCGGCGTGTCGGTTAGCCGCATGGAAAGCCCCCATTCGCCGTCGAGGGTAACCATAAGGGGCACCTTGCTCAAGGACTGGCAATAGTTGGTCAGTTCGGCCTGTTCCTTTGCCGTTCCTTTGCTGAACAGTACGCCGCCGATGTGCAGTTCCTGAATGTATTTTTTGACCAGTTCTTTGTTGCGGGCCGAGAGACTGACATCAACGCCGAGAACGAAAAGCTGGCCTACCTTTTCCTCCAGTGAAAGGGTGTTGAAGACGGAGTCGGCCCAGTGCATCATCTTTTCCGTATCGGCGTTCCGGTATAAAGCGGGCTGTCTTAGCTCGGCCAACAGCAGTACCGGCCAGCAGAACAGCAGCATGAGGATTCCTGTTTTTTTCATGTTTCTTGCGGTTTAGAGCCCGGTTTCAATTTTTTTTGTCGGGATTCTGTTCGGACCCTTGTTAATCCTTGCGAAAATAAGAAAAACTTTGTTTGTAACGGCCTCTGGCGGCGTTTATTAACTTTTATTTATTTGCGGCTGCCGCCCCTCGTAAAGAGCGCCGATTACAGATTTATTTTAAAATTCTTGTATTTCTGTTTGTTTTTCTGCCAAATATGTTGTTTCTTTGCACCGCTTTTCGTAATCTCTGGCAGGAAAGAGTGACCTGTTATATTGCGTAGTACAAACATTTTAAATAGCTATTGAAAATGGACTTGATTAAGATTGCAGAAGAAGCATTCCCCAGCGGTAAAGAGCATCCGAAATTCAAAAGCGGAGACACGATTACCGTTGCATACCGTATCAAAGAGGGTAACAAAGAGCGTATCCAGCAGTATCGGGGCGTCGTTATCCGCATCTCGGGACACGGTGACAAAAAACGTTTTACGGTTCGCAAAATGTCGGAAAATGTAGGTGTGGAAAGAATTTTCCCCATGAACTCTCCGTTTATCGACAGCATTACCGTAAACAAAATCGGTAAAGTGCGCCGCGCCAAATTGTACTATTTGCGTGCCCTCACCGGTAAGAAAGCCCGCATCAAAGAAAAAAGAATATAATTTTTTTCTGTCAAAGGCAAAGAGGCCGCTTGGAGAATTTCTCGAAGCGGCTTTTATTTTTTTGCTTGTATCTCGGCTATTTTTCATAACTTTGTACATCCGTTACCGGAATGGTGTATAACTAAAAAACAGATATAGATGAACAAAAAAGCATTTTTGATGATTCTCGACGGCTGGGGAATCGGTGACCATCGCAAGGATGATGTCATTTTCAATACGCCGACCCCTTACTGGGATTATCTGCTGGCCAACTATCCCCACTCGCAGTTGCAGGCTTCGGGTGAAAATGTCGGATTGCCCGACGGCCAGATGGGAAATTCGGAAGTGGGACACCTCAATATCGGCGCCGGCCGTGTCGTTTATCAGGATCTGGTGAAAATCAACCGGGCCTGTGCCGACAACAGCATACTGGAAAATCCTGAAATCGTTTCGGCGTTTACTTATGCCAAAGAGAACGGCAAGAACATCCATTTTATGGGGCTGACCTCTGACGGCGGCGTACACAGTTCGCTCGACCACCTGTTTAAACTCTGCGATATCGCCAAAGAATACCAGATAGAGAATGCCTTTATCCACTGCTTTATGGACGGTCGTGATACCGACCCCAAGAGCGGCAAGGGATTTATCGAACAGCTGCAGCAGCACTGCTCGCAGAGCGCCGGCCGAATCGCTTCGGTTATCGGCCGCTACTATGCGATGGACCGGGACAAACGGTGGGAGCGTGTCAAAGAGGCCTATGACCTGCTGGTGAACGGTGTCGGCAAGAAAGCCGATGATATGGTGCAGGCCGTGCAGGCGTCTTACGACGAAGGGGTGACCGACGAGTTTATCAAACCGATTGTCAATGCCTGTTTTGACGGCACGATTAAAGAAGGGGATGCTGTCATATTCTTCAACTACCGCAACGACCGGGCCAAAGAGCTGACCGTCGTGCTTACGCAGCAGGATATGCCTGAAGCGGGGATGCACACCATTCCCAGTCTGCAATATTACTGCATGACGCCGTATGACGCTTCGTTCCAGAATGTGCATATTCTCTTCGACAAGGAGAATGTGGTGAATACGCTGGGCGAGTTTGTCTCCTCGAAAGGGCTTAAACAGCTCCATATCGCCGAGACGGAAAAATATGCACACGTGACGTTCTTCTTCAACGGCGGTCGGGAAACTCCCTACGACGGGGAAGACCGCATCCTGGTTCCTTCGCCCAAAGTGGCTACCTACGACCTCAAGCCCGAAATGAGCGTGTACGAGGTGAAAGAGCAGCTGGTGGCCGCTATCAACGAAAACAAATATGACTTTATCGTGGTCAATTACGCCAACGGCGACATGGTGGGCCATACCGGTGTGTACGGGGCCATCGAAAAGGCCGTGACCGCTGTCGATGCCTGTGTGAAAGATGCTGTCGAGGCTGCCAAAGCCAACGGATACGAGACCATTATCATTGCCGACCACGGCAACGCCGACCATGCGCTCAATGAGGATGGAACGCCCAACACCGCCCATTCGCTGAATCCTGTTCCGTTCGTGTATGTGACGGAGAACAAGACGGCGAAAGTGGAAGACGGTATTTTGGCCGATGTGGCTCCCTCGATATGTCATATTCTGGGTCTCGAACCACCGAAAGAGATGAGCGGACGCTGTCTCATTCACGATTGATTCGTCAACTGTATTTATTATCTATAAAACGGACAGCGGGCTGCGGGTGGAAAATGCCGCCGCTCTCTGTCCGTTTGTTTAAACGGAAAATCCGTTATGCTGGAAATAGGAGGAGATACTCTGGTCAGTCTCGATGTGGTCGAGAAAGAGTTTGTATGCCATCTGGAGTCCTGTCTGGGGGCCTGCTGCATCGAAGGTGATGCCGGCGCTCCGTTGGAAGAGGGCGAGCGGCAGCAGCTGGAAGAGGTGTTGCCCTACATCTGGGACGATTTGCTGCCGGCGGCGCAGGAGGTCATCCGGGAGCAGGGCGTATCGTATATTGATGAGGAGGGCGACGAAGTGACCTCCATCGTCAACGGCAAGGATTGTGTCTTTACCTGTTACGGGGCCAACGGCATGTGTCACTGTGCGGTGGAGAAAGCCTTCCGGGAGGGGCGCATCGGGTTTTACAAACCGGTCTCCTGCCACCTCTATCCGATACGGGTCAAAAAGTATGACACTTTTACGGCCCTCAATTACAACCGCTGGAAAATTTGCAAGGCGGCCGAAGTGCTGGGCCGCCGGGAGGGGGTCAAGGTGTATCAGTTCCTGAAAGAGCCGCTTGTGCGCCGTTTCGGGGAGGCGTGGTACCGTGAACTCGATTTTGTCGCTGCGGAATACGAGCGGCAGAAGCGGGCCGGCGAGGTGTAACGGATTATGTGTATTTGAAATTAAAAGTAATCCGCCGCAACTGATGGTCTCGGTTGCGGCGGATTTTTTTAGGTGTTATCGGGTTCAGTCGATTATCTCGAATCCGGTGTAGGGAACCAGTGCTTGGGGAATGCGGATTCCTTCGGGGGTCTGGTTGTTTTCCAGCAGGGCGGCTACGATACGGGGCAGGGCCATAGCACTGCCGTTGAGGGTGTGTGCCAGCCGGGTCTTTTTGTCGGCTCCTTTGAAGCGGCATTTGAGGCGGTTGGCCTGATAGCTCTCGAAGTTGGAGACGGAGCTGACCTCCAGCCACCGTTGCTGTGCGGCAGAGAATACTTCGAAATCGAAAGTAATGGCCGACGTGAAACTCATGTCGCCGCCGCAAAGCCGCAGGATGCGCCAGGGGAGTTCCAGTTTTTCGACCAGCGTCTGCACATAGTCGACCATCTCCTGCAACGATTGGTAGGACCGGTCGGGGTGCTGTATCTGGACTATCTCCACCTTGTCGAACTGATGCAGGCGGTTCAGCCCCCGCACGTCTTTGCCGTAGGAACCGGCTTCCCGACGGAAACAGGCCGAGTAGGCGGTGTTCTTGACGGGTAGTTCCGATTCGTTGAGGATAACATCCCGGTAGAGGTTGGTGACGGGTACTTCTGCCGTAGGGATGAGGTACAGGTCGTCTTCGTTGCAGTGGTACATCTGTCCCTCTTTGTCGGGCAGCTGTCCTGTCCCGTATCCCGATGCGGCGTTGACCACATAGGGTGGTTGTACTTCGAGGTATCCGGCTTCCCGGGCGTTGTCGAGGAAGAAATTAATCAGGGCGCGTTGCAGACGGGCCCCTTTGCCTTTGTACACGGGAAATCCGGCTCCGGTGATTTTTACACCCAGTTCAAAATCGATAAGGTCGTATTTTCGGGCCAGTTCCCAATGGGGCAGGGCGTCTTCGGGCAGGTCGGGGATGGCTCCGCCGCTTTTTTCGACGATGTTGTCCTCAGCGGTGCGTCCTTCGGGGACAGCCTCGCACGGCATATTGGGAATGGTGAGCAGGATGTCGGTGATTTGTTTCTCGGCATCGGTCATCGCCGTTTCCAGAGCGGCGTTTCCCTCTTTGAGGGCAGCCACTTCGGCTTTTACTTTTTCGGCTTCTTCTTTTTGGCCCTCTTTCATCAGTCGGCCTATCTGTGCCGAGAGGTTTTTCAAGGTGGACAGACGGGCATCGAGTTCCGACTGCGAATTGCGCCGGGTTTTGTCCAGCTCCAACACTTGGGTGATGAGTTCCTGAGCATCGAAATGCTTTTTGGCCAGTCTCCGGACTACCTCTTCCGGATTTTCTTTGATTACAGCCAGCGTCAACATATGATTTTCTTGTTTTGATTAAGTTTTCAGGCTAACAATTCTTTCACTTTGGCCGAGATGGCTTTGCCTTCGGCCCGTCCGGCCAGTCTTTTGCTGGCGACACCCATGACCTTGCCCATCTCTTTGGCCGAAGTGGCGCCGACTTCGGCAATGATGCTCTTGAGTTCGGCTTCGAGTTCGGCTTCGGTCATTTGCTTGGGAAGGTATTCTTCGATGACTTTGGCTTCTCCCAGCTCATTTTCGGCCAGCTCGGGACGGTTCTGGTCGATGTATATCTGGGCGCTGTCTTTGCGCTGTTTCACCATTTTCACCAGAATTTTCAACGCAGCATCGTCGGTGAGTTCTCCGTCGGAACCTTTGGCCGTTTTGGCTTCGAGAAATTCTTTTTTTATACCTCTCAGGGTTTCGAGTCTGAGTTTGTCTTTGGCCAGCATGGCACTCTTTATGTCATTACTGATTTGGTCGAATAGATTCATTTATCGTCGGTTTTTTGAATATTCTGCGATTGTGTTAAAATATGATTTTGTCGATGCCGTCGTTGTCGTCGGTTTTGGGTGCCGGTTGTGCTTCCTCGCCGGCCGGCGTCGTTTGGCTGTTTATCGTCAGCCGGGTGGTGAACTGCGGGTCCCGGTTGTAGGTGGGCGATTTGTCGAGCGTCTCCAGCAACGAATCGTCGTCCATCTGTTCGGCTTTCAAAATCACATAGGAGGCCCGCACCCGGTTTTTCTCCATTTGTTTGGCGGCTTCGGCTCCGTACATTTCGATAATGGACGATTTGGGATCACCGGGTGTTCCGGAAACAGAGTCTGTTTCGGAACCGGTCTGCCGGCCTAACGGCGTTCCCTGCGAATCTTCTTTGAATCCGGAGGCCAGAATGATAATTTTCACATCATCTCCCAGACGTTCGTCGATGGTAACACCCCACTTGCAGTCGAAATTTCTTTCGAATTTGGCCATAAAGGTGCTGACTTCGTCCATCTCTTTCATCTTGATGTTGCCGAAATAGAGATTGAACAGAATCTTTTTGGCATTGTATATCTCGTTATCGTTGAGCAAGGGCGAGGTGAGGGCATCTTGTATGGCTTTCGACACCCGGTTTTCTCCGGACCCGATACCGGCACTCATGATGGCTTTTCCGCCGTTTTTGAGGGTGGTGTTGACATCGGCGAAGTCGAGATTGATGTACCCGTCTATGGTAATGATGTCGACAATGCTTTTAGCGGCAGTGGTCAGAATGTCATCGGCTTTGCCGAATGCGTTGAGAAAGTCGAGGTCGGGATATATTTTCCGCAGGTTCTCGTTGTTGATAATCAGCAGCGTGTCGACATTCTGTTCCATCTCCTTGACGCCTTCCCAAGCCCGCATGATTTTGCGTTCGCCCTCGAAAAGGAAGGGAAT
>JAFLRV010000077.1 GCA_022511245.1 Coprobacter sp. | reverse complement strand
ACGGCAGGGAGTATAAATACCCCTGCAGATATTTTTATGGCACCGTAATAAAATAACATTAAAAATAAAAATTTCTTCACCTTGTGCAACTATTTGGCATAAGATGGCTGTACCTTTGCTGCTGTAATGGAAATGAAAGGCCAAAAAGAAGAATGCATGCCGGTTGGCGATATCGGTATTTTTTCTTACCTTTGAAAGAAATGTAATATTAAAAAAAGATTTGTAATATGGCACTGAATGTAGGAGATAAAATTCCGGAAATATTGGGTATAAATCAGGAGGGAAAAGAGATAAAGGCAGCTGATTTTGCCGGTAAGAAACTGATATTGTACTTTTATCCCAAAGACAATACGCCCGGATGTACGGCAGAGGCTTGTAGTTTGCGGGATGCATATGCCGAGTTGCAGACCGCCGGATATGAAGTCGTCGGCGTGAGCAAAGATTCGGCTGCATCGCATCGGAAATTTATTGAAAAACAGACGCTGCCTTTTTCATTGATTGCCGATACCGATATCCGGTTGAACGAGGCGTTTGGCGTATGGGCCGAGAAGAAGATGGCCGGTCGTACCTATATGGGAACGGTTCGTACCACTTTTCTGATTGATGAGACCGGTACGATTGAGAAAATAATTACCAAAGTCGATACCAAACAACATGCAGCTCAAATATTGAATAATAAATAAAAACAGAATAATTATGGATAATCTGGAAACAAAAAACGAAGCAAAAGCAGGACGTATTCCTGTATCGAACGAAAAACTGAAAGCCTTGCAGGCCGCTATGGACAAAATCGAGAAAAACTACGGCAAAGGCTCCATTATGAAAATGGGAGATGACCGGGTCGAAGAGATTGCTGTTATTTCTACCGGTTCAATCAGTCTGAATGCCGCATTGGGTGTGGGTGGTTTTCCCAGAGGCCGTGTTATCGAGATTTACGGACCGGAATCATCGGGTAAAACTACGTTGGCCATCCACGCCATTGCTGAAGCGCAGAAAGCCGGCGGTATCGCTGCCATTATCGATGCCGAACATGCTTTTGACCGTTTCTATGCTGAAAAGTTGGGCGTAGATATAGAGAATCTGTGGATTTCGCAGCCCGACAGCGGAGAACAGGCGCTGGAGATTGCCGAACAGTTAATCCGCTCGTCGGCCGTAGACATTGTGGTTATCGACTCGGTAGCCGCTCTTACTCCGAAAGCCGAACTGGAAGGAGAGATGGGCGATTCGAAAATGGGATTGCAGGCCCGTTTGATGTCTCAGGCGCTGCGGAAACTGACCGCTACCATAAACAAAACCAACACGACCTGTATATTTATCAATCAGCTGCGTGATAAATTGGGAGTCATGTTCGGTAATCCCGAAACGACGACCGGCGGTAATGCTTTGAAATTCTATGCATCGGTTCGTCTCGATATCCGCCGAATCAGCCAGATTAAAGATGGTGACGAAGTGATTGGTAACCAGACCCGTGTCAAGGTGGTGAAAAACAAAGTGGCACCTCCTTTCCGCAAAGCCGAATTTGATATCTTGTTCGGCGAGGGTATTTCCAAATCGGGTGAGATTATAGATTTGGGTGTAGAGAAGGGAATTATCAAAAAAAGCGGTTCGTGGTTCAGTTATGGAGAGACCAAACTGGGGCAGGGTCGTGATGCGGCCCGCAAATGCATCAGTGACAATCCCGAACTGGCCGAAGAACTGGAAGGTTTGATTATGGATGCCTTGAAATCGGCAAAATAAGCCCTCCCGATATAAAAAAAGAAGGCTCCGTTTTTCGGAGCCTTCTTTTTTATGATTGAAACGGATATTATTTCATTCTGTAATATTCCAGATTTTCAATATCGAACCGGTCGATAAACTCGGCGTTTTTCTTCACTTCGCTTTCTCCGTAGTTGATATAAACTTCGGCCGAAGTGCGGAACGATTCGCAACGGGTGGTATCGAGCAGCAACAGATGTCCCATGATGATGTGGCCGGCCATTTCGACCATGCGGCGGGCATGGAAATCGATGTAGTCGCTTTCTTTGGTTTCGGTCACTTTGGCTACGATACGTTCGTAGGTTTCGGTCATGGCTTTCAACCGGTTCTGCAACGGGATGAGGTCGGCCGAAATTTCCTGTGTCTCGTAGAATTTCATCATGTTCAGATAAGTGCCGGTGGTGACGTGGCGTATGGCTGCGACTACCTGCAACTGGGTGGTACCTTCGTAAATCGAGGTAATGCGGGCATCACGGTAGATACGCTCGCAGGCGTAATCTTTCATGAATCCCGAGCCACCGTGTATCTGTATGCTGTCATAGGCATTCTGGTTACAGAATTCGCTGCCCATTCCTTTTACCAGCGGAGTAAAGGCATCGGCCTGTTTCTGGTACATCTTCATTTCGGCCCGTTCCTCTTTTTCGAGTTTGGATTCTTTCGAGATATCTTCGAGCGTTTTGTACATATCTACGAAACGGGTGGTTTCGTAAAGCAGCGAACGGGAGGCATCGAGTTTGGCTTTCATCAACGAAAGGATTTCGTATACGGCCGGGAACTCGATAATGGCTTTGCCGAACTGACGGCGCTCACGGGCATAGGACAAGGCTTCCCGGTAAGCGGCTTCAGAGATACCTACCGATTGGGCGGCAATACCCAGACGGGCACCGTTCATCAGAGCCATTACATATTTGATAAGACCCATTTTGCGGTCGCCGCAAAGCTCGGCTTTGGCGTTGCGGAATACGAGTTCGCAGGTAGGAGAGCCTTTGATACCCATTTTGTTCTCGATACGGCGTACGGTAACGCCTCCATCGTTGCGGTCATAAATAAACATCGACAAACCGCGACCGTCTTTGGTCCCTTCTTCGGAACGGGCCAATACAAGAGCGATGTTTCCGTCACCGTTGGTGATAAACCGTTTTACACCGTTCAGATACCAGCAGCCGTCGGCTTCGCTGTACGTGGCTTTCAGCATGACAGCCTGAAGGTCCGAGCCGGCATCCGGTTCGGTCAGGTCCATAGCCATAGTCTCACCGGCGCATACACGGGGCAGGTATTTCTGTTTCTGTTCTTCACTGGCAAATTCGTATATCGTTTCGGCGCAGTCCTGCAAACCCCAGATATTCTCGAATCCGGCGTCGGCACGGCTCACCATATCGGCAGCCATGATATAGGGTACCAGCGAGAAGTTGAGACCGTTGTACCGGCGGGGAAGCGAAATACCCATCAGTCCGGCTTTTACCACAGCATCCAGATTTTTCTGTGTTCCCGATGCATACTGTACGTGACCGTCTACTACCAGCGGACCTTCGTGGTCAACGTTTTCGGCATTGGGTGCAATGATGTCGCCACAGATTTCACCGGCGATTTCGAGTACTTTTTCGTAGCTGTCTATGGCATCTTCGTAATCGAAGGGTGCATAATCGAATTTCTGCGCATCTGTGTAGTTGCGCTCTTTCAAAGCAACCAGCCGCTTCATGAGCGGGTGGGTCAAGTGATGTTTCAAATCACTGTTATCCAAATAAAAGTTGGCCATATCTTTTGTGTATTTTACTTCGAATTTTTCTTGTAATATTTAATCATTTTCGGAAGTACATCTTCAACCGTACCGGTGATAACATAATCGGCGATGGTATTGATGGGAGCGTTCGGGTCGCTGTTGATAGCGATAATCATCGAACTTTCCTGCATACCGGCGATATGCTGTATCTGTCCGGATATACCGCAGGCGATGTACAGTTTGGGGCGGACGGTAACACCGGTCTGTCCGATTTGGCGTTCGTGTTCGGCAAAACCGGCGTCTACGGCAGCGCGTGAAGCTCCTACTTCGCCGCCGATAGTGGCTGCCAGGTCATACAGAAGCTTGAAATTTTCTTTCGACCCCATGCCATATCCTCCGGCGATGATAATCGGGGCACCTTTGATGTTGACTTTCGATTTTTCCATCTGCCGCTCGATAACTTCTACGACAAAATCGGTGTCCGACACATATTTCGATACTTCCAGTTTTACGACTTCGCCCTGATAGGTAGGAGATACGATTTCTTTTTTCATCACACCTTCCCGTACGGTAGCCATTTGCGGGCGGCATTCGGGATTGACGATGGTAGCTACAATGTTTCCTCCGAAAGCGGGACGAATCTGGTACAACAGGTTTTCATAGCTTTTTCCCTCTTTCTTGTCTTCGTGAGGCCCTATTTCGAGCGAGGTACAGTCAGCTGTCAGACCGCTGTGCAAAGAAGACGATACACGGGGGCCCAAATCCCGACCGATACTGGTGGCGCCCATCAGGCAGATTTGCGGTTTAATCTCTTTGAACAGATTAACCAGTACCGAAGTATGGGGCAGTGACGTATAGGGGTAAAGTCTTTTGTCATCGACCGTGTAAACCGTATCGGCTCCATAAGGGAACACCTGTTTTTCCACCCCGTCGAGGTTGTGTCCGATGACCAGTGCTTCGAGTTTACAATTCAGTTTGTTGGCCAGTGTACGGCCTTTGGTAAGCAATTCGAGGCTTACATCGGCAATGATGCCGTCTTCTATTTCGCAATATACAATAAGATTGTTCATAATACTTTTTTTTAGAAGTTAATGGTTGTAACTGCGGACATCATCCGATGGTATGGTTAGCGATTAACTCTTTCATCAACTCTTCGATTTCAGTATCGGAAGAGGTAAGCTGCTTGCTTTCTTTAGCTTGGAATACCACGTTTTCAATCGATTTTACTTTCGTGGGAGAACCGGCCAGACCGACCTGTTGCAAATCGGCTTCCACATCGGTTACACTCCATTCGCCCAGTTTCAGGTAGGGACGGCTGTCAAGGATGCTGCCCAGATAGTCGTTTTCCAGATTCTGGCTTTCGCTTACGGTTTTGGCGTATTTGTATTTTTGCACCAGTTTGGTGTTGCGGGGACGGCAGTCGTCAGCGCTTCCGTTTACGGTAACTACCAGCGGCATCTGAGATTTCACCGTTTCGACGCCTCTTTCGAGACGACGTTTGATGACAGCTTTACCGTCTTCTATTTTGAGGATTTTTTCGGCATACGTTACTTGCGGAATATTCAGTTTTTCGGCTACCTGAGGACCTACCTGTGCGGTGTCTCCGTCAATGGCCTGACGCCCGCCGATGATAATGTCGTATGCTCCGATTTTACGCACGGCACATGCCAAAGCATAGGAGGTGGCGAGGGTGTCGGCTCCGGCAAAAGCCCGGTCGGTCAGCAATACACCGCCGTCAGCTCCGCGGAATAATCCTTCACGTATGATTTCTGCTGCACGGGGAGGACCCATAGTGAGCAATGTCACGGTAGAACCGGGATATTGGTCTTTCAGTTGCAGCGCCTGTTCCAGCGCATTCAAGTCTTCCGGATTGAAGATGGCCGGCAGGGCAGTACGGTTTACTGTACCGTCGGCTTTCATAGCGTCTTTTCCGACATTTCTGGTATCCGGAACCTGTTTGGCAAGTACGATAATTTTTAAACCCATAATTTATAGATATTGAATTTATAATTTCTTTTTATAAAAAATTCGTTTGCACAAAATTACTGATTGCTGGCAATTTGCCCAATTTTTTTTCACTTATTTTGCGTAAATAACTGTTTTTTATTTGATAAATAAGTGATTTATCTGTTGCAGACGACGATTTGCAGTACAGACCGGAAATTTCTTTCCGGTCTGTCGGTGTGTTTTTATTCGTAGCTGGTTCCGTCGAAACAATGGGTGCAGATGCACTCTTTGGGCAGGCCGATGGATTTAACCAGTGTTTCCAGCGGGTTAAATTTTAACGTGGTAATATTCAGCTCTTTCCGTATGCTGTCGACCATGCGGCAATATTGCGGCGAATGGGTGGTTGCGTAGGCTTCCAGGTTTTTGGTATGATCTCCTTCCAGTTTTTGTATGGTCCGGCGGGTAATCAGTTCCAAATCGGATTTGGAGGCCGTAAAGTTCAGGAATTTGCACGGATAGATGAGCGGCGGGCAGCTGATGCGCATATGCACCTCTTTGGCTCCGTACGTGTACAGGTCGTTGACATTGTCCCGCAACTGGGTTCCTCGCACGATAGAGTCGTCGCAGAACACCACTTTTTTGTTTTTGAGCAGGCTTTTGTTGGGGATGAGTTTCATTTTGGCGACCAGTTCACGCATCTGCTGGTTGGGCGGAGTAAAGCTGCGCGGCCAGGTGGGTGTATATTTTACGATACCTCTCTGGTAGGGAATTTTTTTACCTACGGCATATCCCAGCGACATGCCTACACCCGAATCGGGAATGCCGGAAACAAAATCGGCCTCTATATCGTCGTTCTGTCCCATTTCGACCCCGCAGTCGAACCGCATCTGGTCGACATTCTTTCCTTCATATTCACATACCGGGTATCCGTAATATACCCACAGGAACGAGCATATCTGCATTTTTTTGTCGGGTTTGCGCATCTGGGTAAATCCGTCGGCGGTAATATGTGCGATTTCGCCCGGTCCCAGATTGTAGCAAAGGTCATAGCCTAAGTTGGGGAAACTGCAGGTTTCCGATGACACGGCATATCCGTTTTCGCTTTTACCCACCATAATCGGAGTGCGTCCGTATTTGTCACGGGCGGCGATGATGCCGTTTTCGGTAAGCAGCAGCATGGAACAGGAACCTTTGATGCTGTTGTAGACATTTTCAATTCCTTCCACGAAGTTCTTTCCTTTGATGATAAGCATCGCTACCAGTTCCGACTGGTTGGTTATGCTGTTGCTGTGTTCACAGAAATGTTCTCCTTTGGCCAGCAATATTTTTTCGAGTTCGGGAATATTGTTGATTTTTGCTACGGTGACAATAGCAAATTTCCCGAGATGCGAATTGATGATTATCGGCTGTGCGTCGGTGTCGCTGATGACACCGATACCCGAATTCCCGCTGAACGTGGGCAAATCGCTTTCAAACTTGGATCTGAAATAAGAGTTCTCGATGTTGTGAATGGCTCGGGTAAAATTCCCTTTGTTTTGGGTTACCATTCCGGCCCGTTTCGTTCCCAGATGCGAGTTGTAATCGACACCGTAAAAAAGGTCTGCAACGCATTCTTCTTTTTTGATTGTACCAAAAAATCCTCCCATAATGTTTTTTATTCTCGTTTGATAATATTCTGTTTGATAACAAAACAGGAGGAAAAGGCCTTACGCCTCTCCTCCTGTATGTATATTATTTTTTTGTCTGTTTTTCTATCCACTTGCGTGCGTTTACAAATGCTTCAATCCAAGGGGTCACCTCGTCTCCGGCTTTACGTTCGGCAGGATAATATGCACACTGCCAAGGGAAGATGGCCCGTTCAAGATGAGGCATCATGGCCAGATGTCGTCCGTCGGCCGAAGCGATGCCCGCTACGGCATAAGGAGAGCCGTTGGGGTTGGCCGGGTAGGCATCATAACTGTATTGGGCTACAATATTGTATTTGTCTTTGGAGTAGGGGAGACTGAATTTTCCTTCTCCGTGAGCTACCCAAAGGCCCAGTCGGCTGCCCGAAAGTGAACCGAACATGACCGAATTGTTTTTCGGTATTGTCAGCCCTAAAAACTGGGATTCGAACTTGTGCGAATCGTTATGCAGCATTTTGGGTTTCTGTTCGTGGTCGGGAGTCAGCAGTCCCAGTTCAACCATGAGCTGGCAACCGTTGCATATACCCAGACTCAGCGTGTCTTTACGGGCATAATATTTGTCTAAGGTCGCTTTGGCTTTTTCGTTCCACAGGAATCCGCCGGCCCATCCTTTGGCCGAACCCAATACGTCAGAGTTGGAGAATCCGCCGCAATATACAATCATGTTGATATCTTCCAGAGTTTCCCGTCCGCTGGTCAGGTCGGTCATGTGAACGTCTTTTACGTCGAATCCGGCCAAATAGAGCGAATAGGCCATTTCCCGGTCGCCATTGACTCCTTTTTCCCGGATAATGGCGGCTTTGACACCGCTTCGGGTGCGACGGTCGGCACTGATGCCGTACTGTGCAAGTTTTCCGGTAAATCCGGGAGCGAATTTCAGTTTTATCGGTTGCTGTTTGTAGTTTTCGAAACGGGCTTTGGCGCAGGCTTCTCCGCTTTGTTTGCGGTCGAGCAGATAGGAGGTCGAGAACCACAGGTCGCGCAGGTAATCGATGCCGAACTGGTATTCTGCACCGTCCTTTTCGACCAGTATATGCCGTTCCCGGCAGGGACGTCCGATTTTGCAGAATCCGATACCGTTTTCTTTCAGTATCGTTTCGACGGCACTCTTGTCTTTTACCTGAATCAATACGCCGGGATTTTCGCTGAACAGTATTTTGATGATGTCTTTTTCTGCAATACGGCTCAAATTGATATCCAGACCGCCTTCGGCATTGGCGAAAGTCATTTCGAGCAGCGCTGTAATCATACCGCCGGCCGAGATATCGTGTCCGGCCAGAATGAGATTCTTTCCGATAAGCTCCTGTATGGTATTGAAGGCCGTTGCGAAATATTCGGCATCTTTTACCGTAGGTACATCATCGCCGATTTTATTCAGCGACTGGGCGAATGCGGAACCTCCCAACCGGAAATTGTCGAATGAGAAATCGATGTAATAAAGTGCCGTGTTGCGGTCTCTTACCAATACCGGTGAAACGACTTTCTTGACATCCGACACTTCGGCACCGGCCGAAATAATGACCGTTCCCGGAGAATAGACCTTTTCGTCTCCATATTTCTGGGTCATGGAAAGGCTGTCTTTTCCGGTGGGAATATTGATACCCAAGTCGCAGGCAAACCGGCTGCAAGCCTCTACCGCTTTATACAATCGGGCGTCTTCTCCTTCATTTTTGCAGGGCCACATCCAGTTGGCACTCAGCGAGACGCTGCTCAACCCTTCGGCCAGCGGAGCCCATACGATGTTGGTAAGGGCTTCGGCGATAGAGAGCATCGAACCGGCAGCCGGGTCTATCATCGCTGCTTGGGGAGCATGTCCTATGGAAGTGGCGATACCGGCTTTGCCCCGATAGTCGAGGGCAACCACCCCGCAGTCGCTCAACGGGAGCTGAATTTCTCCCTGACACTGCTGGCGGGCTATTTTCCCGGTTACCGAACGGTCTACTTTATTGGTCAGCCAGTCTTTGCAGGCTACCGCTTCCAATTGCAGGACGTTTTCCAGATATTCGTGTATTTTGCCGGGTTTGTATTCTACCTGGCTGTATGTTTCGTCGACGGTTTTGTCTTCCATAATGGTGCGGGGAGCTTTCCCGAACATATCCTCCATAGCCAAATCGATGGGTTTTATCCCGTCGGCCTGTTCAAAGACGAAACGCATATCTCCGGTCGTTTCACCTACGTTGTACATCGGAGCCCGTTCCCGGTCGGCGATACGTTTCACCGTTTCGATGTCTTTTTCCCGGATAACCAGTCCCATGCGCTCCTGACTCTCGTTCCCTACGATTTCTTTGGCCGAGAGTGTGGGGTCGCCTACCGGCAATTTGTCCATCTCGATTTTTCCACCTGTACTTTCAACCAGTTCCGAGAGGGCGTTCAGATGGCCTCCGGCCCCGTGGTCATGAATGGAAACAATGGGGTTGTCGTCCGATTCGGCCAAAGCACGGATAACATTCGATACTCGTTTCTGCATTTCGGGGTTGGCCCGTTGCACGGCATTCAGTTCTATGGCGTTGGCGTATTCGCCCGTTTCAACTGACGAAACGGCACCTCCGCCCATACCGATGCGGTAGTTGTCACCGCCCATTACGACCACTCTCTGTCCGGCTTCGGGCGTGCCCTTGATAGCGTCCCGCAAGGTACCGAATCCCACGCCTCCGGCCAGCATAATCACTTTGTCGTAAGCGAATTTTTTGTAATTCTCGGCGTGTTCGAACGTAAGGAGCGAACCGCAGATGAGGGGTTGTCCGAATTTGTTACCGAAATCGGAGGCTCCGTTGGACGCCTTTACCAGAATTTGTTCCGGAGTCTGATAGAGCCATTTCCGTTCGGGCATAGAGCCTTTTTCCCAAACTCTTCCTTTCCGGGTGCGTGGGTACGAGGTCATGTAAACGGCTGTTCCGGCGATGGGCAGGCTGGCTTTACCTCCGCCCAGCCGGTCGCGAATCTCTCCGCCGGTTCCGGTGGCGGCACCGTTGAACGGCTCCACAGTCGTGGGGCAGTTGTGGGTTTCGGCTTTCAGTGAGATAACCGTTTTAATGTCCTTGATTTCA
>JAFLRV010000076.1 GCA_022511245.1 Coprobacter sp. | reverse complement strand
AACCTCTCTCCCCAACAATGGGTCGAAGTGCGCACCCAAGCCTTCAAAGAGAAGTATGGAAATTGGGAAGTAGTACAAATGGAAACACCAATACACAAAAGTAAAGGAAAACTACCCAATCTTGACAGTGCAGAAAAATGGGCAAAAATCAATCTACAAGGAAAAAGTGGAATCAATCAGTTCACGGGAGAACAAATATCCATCAGCCGTAAATCTATAAAAGAGATGCTTAATGAATACGCATTAATAAAGTCTGTAGATGTTCGAACTCATCTATCTGCATTACAATCTGTTCTCGATTTCATAATAACCGGCATTCCTGCAGAAATACACAGGGATACACATGGTCGATACTTTAATGTAATGCGTATATATAATGCTATTGAGATAGATGGGAAAATTTACCGGGTAAAATCTACTATCCGTAAAGTCCTACAAGGAGATAAATACTATAGTTATGAAATACAAAAAATGGAATTAACAGAAAAAAGCGGGCCGAGCCCGGACCGAGAGGGAGAAACTCCACGTAACGGCAATAATTCTATTAATTCCATAACAGGTGCAAAGCTACTAAAAGGAGTCAAAAAAACAAATAGTGACGAAGATATTTTACCACATTTAGATTTTTTAGACGAAAACGGAGAACCCCGCCTGAGCGAAATTACCCGGACAACCCAAGCCACTCCGGAGGCCGGCGACACAAACCATTCATCCGCCGAAAAGCACACCGAAAGCCTCAGTCACAATCAGCTCGACCAACCCGACACCCCCCACGATGGCCAACTCGTCCAAATCGATTTCAATTCCATTTTCGATGCCATCTCCGGACGAAACCACCGGAAAACACTGCCCATGCAGAAACGCATCGAATATGCCCAACAGGTCATCAAGCGAATCGATGCCTCACATATCAAAATCTACATGACGCCGAATGATCTTCCGCCCAAAATCTCTAAACAATTCAGCACAGAGGGAACCACACTCGGATTCTTCGACCCCCGAACCGACCAAGCCGGTATTTTCCTCGAACGAGCAACCACCAAAGAAGAAATCGAACGGGTTATCATGCACGAAATCGTCGGACATCGGGGTATCCGGGCCATCTTCGGACCCGGTACAGCCTACTTCTACCAGAAAGTATTCGAAGGCATGCCCCCGAAAGCTCAAAAAAAATACTTTGAACGATACGGTGAGTGGCAAACCGCAGCCGACGAATACATCGCCGACATCGCTGCCGGTATGTACAACCTGCCGGGCTATAAAGAGATCTGGAAAGACATCAAAAGCATATTCCGTTATTTTGTACGGAAAGTGCATCCCCAACTCAAAATCAACGACAGCGACATCCACCTGTATCTGCAAAGAGCCCGCCTACATGGCCCTTACCGGACACTGAACCTTCCCTCGAAACGGATATACCCCACCAATATCGAGGAAGCCCAAGAGGTGCTGAAAGACATCCTCCCTCAACTGAAAGAGCTATTCCCCCAGCTGAAAGACCAAATAAACACCGAAAAACGGCCCGATGACCCGCATCGCCCCACAAACGAACCGGACAATGACGGCTTAGTCAAGGAATACAAGATTCCGATGGCAAAAGATATGGATTAGCACATATTGAAGCAGGTCACGGTGCCCAAATACAACAGAAAGGGTTCTCCTCCGTTATTGAGTTTGTCCATACAGTTGCTCAAAACTATAACTCTGTAAAAGAAAGGAATTAATAGAAAAAAAGAGGGACGCCCTCCCAAAAGAGCGTCCCTCGTCCATTTCTTCCGAAAAAGGTTATCGGACAATCTGTATTTTTTCAACCCGGCTGCCCTGACGGCGGATATAAATACCCGGTATGCGGGTATCGGCGTTCACCTTTACCCCCTGCAGGTTATACAGTTCCACCGGAGCGTCCGACTCATCCGCCACCGACGACTCGATACCCGTCGTCACATCGGCCTGCGTCACCAGAAATGTCGAGCCGGCATCAGCGCCGCCCGTCCAGTAAGCCAACCGGTTAGAGCGGTTGTTCATCCGGTTTTCGGGATATCCCAGCTGTTGCAGAAAAAAGCCGTTTACCCCGACATTGGAACTTACCGTCGGCATCCAGTACGTATTGTGCGTCGAAGGCACCGGAACAGAAACCATGACCGGATAGGTGCTGCCGCCCGTATTCGAATCAGACGTGTTGGTTCTCGACGAGAGAATCATTCCTTCACCGGCGCCGCGATTGATGATTTGGAAACCCGTAAACACGTTCCCGACAAAAGCCCACTGCGCCGAATAGTCAGTCACAGCCGGAATGGCACTCGATGACAGGGAAATATACGATTGACCCGCACTGTATTTCAGCACATATCTGGCCTCGCCAATCGTCATGTTGTACCAAGTCGCATTCTCATGATCGCGGCTCACAGCAAAAGGGAGCGTCTGCTCCACCATCAACGTTATATCTTCATCCACGTCCGACGTTTCCCCATCCGGATAACCCGTGATGGTGTAATACTCCGGCGAAGCCTCTGTCGACAGCGTAGGTTCGGGATAAGCCGAACCGGCCACGACGGTAAACTCCTGCGTATCGATTTCCTCGCCGTCGAGCACGATGCGGTACGTTACCTTTTTGACCGTAGCCTGCTGGCCGGCCTCCACAAAAATACCTTCGATAAGCACATCGCCGTCGATGCAGCGGCCGGGAATCACACACGTATGGTTCTCCAGGTCGAACGCATCGAGGAAGAAGTAGTCGTCACGGAACTGCGGATTGCCGTTCACCAGCGAGTCGCCGGAGAGGTTGTAACCGTGACGCACCCGGATACCGTTATAGGCAAATCCGTTCGAAGGAATCATTTTCACGGTAAAGTCCTGACCGAACGGTACGACATAGCCGTCGAGCGACTCGTCGTCCGAAGCCGAAACCACCTCGCCGTTGCGGTTGTCGTTATTCACCTTGCAGGTTTCGCCGTGCACATTGAGCATCACATCCACCATACAGCCGCCGTTGTCCAGAATATTGTTGCCGGCCGAGATGTTACCCATCGGGTCGATGTTGTTCCAGTCCACTTTGTAGCGCATGCGGTACATGCCCGGTTTCAGTTCGGCCGGTATGGCAAAGGCCGGCGGATTAAGTTTCGTACCGAAGTTGTTGCCGCTGTCATAGATAGTGCTGCCCGCCGAGTTTTTGGCGGCGCCGCTGGCAGCCGAGCGGTAAAGCGAGAACGCCACCAGATCGGTCGACGTGTCGAGAAGGTCGCCCGAGAGGACATTCCAGCTGAAATCGCCGTCGTTGTCCCGGTCGATGTAGATATAACCGTGCACCCATTCGCCCGTATAGAGGAATGTCGGGGTCACCGTTTCACCCGCTTTGACCCAGATGGGCGTTTCGAATTTCTCCAAGAAAGGCTTCCGCTCCTCGTCCGAGATGGTAATCGTCTGTTCGCCGTCGGAGCTGGTCAGCTTCACGCCGTTTATCTTGCGGTCTTCCCGGCCCCATTGCGAGTCTTTGGGGAAGTTCACCGGGTAGTTGCCCACCCCGATGCGGGGAGAAATATCGTCGGTAAACTCGATTTCATCGATATACACCACAAAATCCTCCGTCAGTTTGTGCGGAGCCTCGCAATGCGGCACAATCACCAGCGAGTGAATCTCCACCCCGCCGTTGGTTTTCACGGGAAAAACGGCATCGAACCATTCGTCCGTCTCCATATCCGAAACCGGATAAGACCAGAACTGTTCCACGTCATCCGACTGGTCGGGACGGTCGGTCCGCTTGCCCAGCCCGATCAGCATCACCCGGCCCTCGACCGGTTTGTGCATCAGCACATGCGCATACTGCACGGTGGGCGAAGTGGCGATAAACTCGTTCAGGTCGATGCGCACGCCGAACGTATTCGACCCGAAGCGCGACCGCTGTATTCCCAATATTTTGGCCGAAGCGTTCGTCGCCGAGTCAGAAAGGAAGTTGTCGATAACCGCCACGTTGCCTTCGAGCTTGTTCGTGCGGAAAGGAGACTCCTCCCAAGTATCATACACACCCAGACTCCTGTAATTCTGGGTTTCAAAATTAATCGACGTCTGTGCCTGCATCGCTGCCGAAAGCAGAAGAGCCGCACACAGACCACTGTATTTCAGATAATTTTTCATGTTCGTAAATTATAAGATTAATAAACAGAAATGGTGTGCAGCAGCGGACAGGCGCGGCTGTCGGTAATATTAATTCTCAGAGCCTTGACCGTATACCCGGCATCGTAGCTGGCAGCCGTGCTGCCGTTCAGCGGCACGATGCGTTTGTAGCCGATGGTGGTCGTACCCACGTTGGCTGCCCGGCGGGTCCAGGTATTGCCGTCGTCACTGGTCTCGATGGTGAAGCCCTTCACCCGCTGACCTTTGGCGATATACTCCATGAGCGACACATAATGCACCGTCTGCGGCGTATCCCACGTCAGCGTAATCGTAGCCGTCGTCACCTCATCATCGGTAGCCCAGTAAGAGGTCTTGTCACCGTCATTCAGGTGAGCCGCATCGAACGTGAGCGCATCGCTGACACTCGTACGGGTCGTACTGGCCGTCACCGTAGCCTGTCGGGCCAGGTCATTCTTCAGCCGGGTCTCCAGCAGCTGACCCTGATTGGCCAGTGTGCTCACCGTCGAAGCCGGCAGCGACCCCGATTTGTCGGGCGGGACATTCAATATCAGGTTGGAATTGCGGCCCACCGTCTCGAGATACATCTGGAAAAGCCGTTCCGGAGTCAGGTCCGACTGGTTGCTGTGCCAGAACCAGCCCTCCGTAGTAGCCTTCGCATCGCTCTCGCCCGGCAGCCATATCCAGCCCTCTTCCTGACCCGTATTGCGGTTCGCCTCCTCCGACGAAGCCCCGCGGTCCATCATACACCAGTTCGTCTCACCGGCAAAACCCGATTCGTTGCCAATCCAGCGGGCCTCCTCGCCTACCCCCCACATCACACAGTCAGGAGCCAGCTGATGGATATAATCGCGCAAGTTGGGCACATCGTAATAGGTCGCCGCATCCACGCTCCGTGATTCATTGGCGCCCCCATAGTAGCCCGTACCGCCGTTGGCGCCGTCGAACCACATCTCGAACTGGTCTTTGCCATACAGCGCCAGCTCCTCGCACTGTTTCATAAACACCTCTTTCACATACTCGTCTTTACCGTACAGTGCGCTGTTGCGGTCCCAGGGCGAGATATAAAAGCCATATTTCATACCCAGCTCCTGAGCAGCCGCCGCAAAATCTTTCGGGATGTTGGTCTTCTGGGCATTCGCATTCGAACTCGACGTACATTTGTGCGACGTCGTTTCCGTAGGCCACAGGCAGAAACCGTCGTGATGCTTCACCACAGCGATGCCGCCCCGCATGCCCGCCGCCTGCACCGCCTGAAGCCATTGCTTCGGATTAGGCACTTTGGTAGGAGCAAACAGATTCACATTCTCGTTACCGTTACCCCATTCGAGGCCGGTATACGTGTTCATGCCATAATGGAAAAAAGCATAAAACTCCAGTTCCTGCCATTTCAGCTGGCGGGGAGTCGGCACCGGATGACAAGGCGCCGGCTCATTGTTCGGCAAACTGTACGACTGCTGTACCACAGACAGCCCCTGTCCACAGACCGAAGCCACCGACAATGCACAGCCGGCAGCCGCCGACAATACTCGTAATGTAATTTTCTTCATAATTTTTGTGGTATTAATCAAGATTTTTGCAAAAATAAAAACAAGCACTATATTATAATATATATATTCTCGAATAAAATCGTTAAAAAAACAAAAAATCACACATGCCCACCGATTTCTTTCCATATATAAAAAATACGGTTATTTTTGCAGGAAACAATCAGAAACCCCGACAAACATACCACCCCATGAGCACAACCGACAAACCACATACACCCGGACAACCCGACGCCACAACCGACACCCCCCGCACACCCGGACAGCCCGGCCCCGAAACCGAAACCGAAACCGCCCCGAAGCGGCGCAAGACACTGCTCGTCACCGGACTGCTCACCGCCGCCGTCCTGGCCCTGACCGGCTGCGTCGGCCAGCTGTGGGGCATCGGCGGACTCATTACGCTGGGCAGCGTCTTCGGAGTAACCGGCATCGTGGGGATGCTCTGCACTTTCAGCGAAGAAGCCCCCAAATCGACCCTCAACACCATCCTGAAAATATACTTTATCCTCCTGACAGTCGGCGGAATCTGGAGCCACTACAAACTCATCCGCCTCCAGGTGCAGCAGCAAATCGACCGGCAGATGGAAGAAGACTACCAGGCACTCGCCGACAGCGCCACCTGCCTCGACTACAGCAGTTTCCTCTCCGGCTACCCCCAGTCGCCCTATACCGACGAAATCCGGGAACGCTACTACACCCTCGCACAAAACGACCCGGCGCAGCTCCACACCTTCGCCCGACACCCCAACGCCGGCACCCGGCAGAGGACAGCCCTCCGGCAAAACAGGCAAAACGGCTACACCTTCACCCCCTATGCCTTCGTAAGCAGCACCACCGGCGTCCTCACCGTAAACAACGACTCCGAATACACCCTCACGCTCCGGTACGAAGGCCCGGTCGACCAGAAAGTCATGCTCATGCCCGGCGAAACCAAAACCTTCCCGCTCCCCATCGGCCAATACCGGGCCACCGCCTCCGTCATCGACACCGACGGAAAAACCGGCGACTACACCACCCGGGACACCATAACGCAGAACCATTTCTCCTACACCTACATGACCCGCCGGTACAGCGACTCATGGAGCCGGAGAAGTCACGGACCGAAAGGCTCCCGCATCCACATGCTGCGATACCACAACACCGTCGACGAGAACCCCTTCCTCTCCTGGCCGAACAACGGCGAATAAACACCGCCGCACCCGCCCCGCAACACCCCCAAAACCCCACAATTCCCCCGACAGAGGGAAAAACGCCGCACAACCCGCCCCGAAAAGTCGTAACTTAGCGCCACCGGAAGCCCACCCCGACGGCCCTCCCCTCCGGTAACCCGAACACAAACTACCGGACACGATGAAAAAACTGACACCCAAAAACCGCATCCATCCCGGACGGCCCGCCGCCGACCGGCAACCCGACACCCCCGCCGGCCGCAACGCCGACACCGCCCAGCTCATCCTCGAAGCCTCCCGTGCGTGGGACAGCCTCGCAGAGTTCCGCCGCACCGCCCGCCGCTGCCGCGACTACACCTACGGCAAGCAGTGGAACGACACCGTCGAAGACCCCGCCACCGGACGCCCCCTCACCGAAGAAGCCTACATCAAGGCACAAGGCAAGATACCCCTCAAAAACAACATGATACGCCAGCTGGTCAAGTCCGTACTCGGCCAGTTCGCCTCCAACCAGACCGAACCCGTCTGCGTCGCCGGCGACCGCAACGAACAGAAACTCGGCGAAATGATGACCATCATCATGCGCTACGCCTACACCATCAACAAACTGTGGGACCTCGACCGCCGCACCCTCGAACAATACCTCATCGCCGCACTCTGCTGCCACAAAATACAATACGGCTGGAACGCCGCACTCGGCAAAGAAGACGCCTTCGTCACCGTCGTCAACCACAACCGGCTCTTCTTCGACAACAACATGAGCGACTACCGCTACTGGGACTGCAACCTCATCGGCGAAATACACGACCTCACCCTCTCCGACCTCATCGCCACCTTCGCACGCGGCGACCGCAACAAAGCCGTCGAGCTGCGCCGCATCTACGCCGGCGTCACCGACGAAGCCCTGCGCTCCGCCTACCGCAACCTCACCGCCGCCCCGCTCGACAACCTCACCTTCCTGCAATCCGGCGACCACACCCGGTGCCGGGTCATCGAAATCTGGCGGCGGGAATCCCGCGAACGCATCAAATGCCACGACATCCTGCAAGGAGAATACTATAAAATAGAAGCCGACCAGTACCCCCACATCGAAAAAATCAACCGGCAGCGCATACAAGAAGGACGCCGGCAGGGACTCGCCCCCGACGACATCCCCCTCATCGAGACCCAATGGTTCATCGACCGCTGCTGGCACGCCCGCTGGCTCACCCCCTTCGGCGACATCCTCCACGAAATGGAGACCCCCTACTGGCACAAGTCACACCCCTACGTACTCAGCCTCTACCCCTTCATCGACGGCGAAGTACACTCCTTTGTCGAAGACATCCTCGACCAGCAGCGCTACGTCAACCGCCTCATCACGATGGTCGACTTCATCATGGGCGCCAGCGCCAAAGGCGTACTCCTCTTTCCCGAAGACCAGATACCCGACGGCATGACCATCGAAGACATCGCCGACGAATGGACACGCTACAACGGCGTCATCCTCTTCCGCCCCCGACCCGGCGGCACCCTCCCCCAGCAAATCAGCACCAACGCCACCAACGTAGGCGCCTACGAAATGCTCAACCTCCAGATGCGCCTGCTCGAACAGATTTCCGGCGTACACGGCGCCCTGCAAGGCAAACAGCCCCACAGCGGAACCGCCGCCAGCCTCTACGCACAAGAAGCACAAAACTCCGCCACCAACCTGGTCGACCTCCTCGCCGCCTTCAACACCTTCCGGGAAGACCGCGACACCAAACTCATGCAGACCATACAACAATACTACCACGAAAAACGCTACATCAACATCTCCGGCAGCGACTACTCCGAAGAAGCCAAATGGTTCGACCCCGAACGGGTGCGCAACGTACACTTCGACCTCACCATTACCGAAAGCACCGCCACCCCCGCCTACCGCCAGCAGATGAACGATTTCCTCATGCAACTCTTCCAGCTCGGACAGATTCAGATTGAAGACGTCCTCGAAAACGGCGCCTTCCCCTTCGCCGACCGCCTCCTCCAGGCCATACAAAAACGCAAGGAAGAAATGCAGCAGGCCGCACAACAACAAGCACAGCTGCTCGCACAGATGCAGACCGCCCCGACCGGCCAAACCGGCCAATCCCCCGAACAACCGGCCGGCCAAACCGCCCCCATCGCCCCCGAACTCCAGCCCCAAATCGACAGCCACACCCATCCCCTCATGCTACAAGCCCTGCAACAATGACCCGAACCACCCGCAAAACAACACCCGCCGGAGAACCCTGTAAGGAGACCGGAAAAACGGAAAATTGCAGGGACACCGAAAACACCACTCATCCGGCAGAGGCCCCTGTTCCCGACCCCCGAAACACCCGTCGCCCGACAGAGGCCGCTGCCCCCCAAAACAGACAAAAACATTCCGACGATGCCCCGTTGCCCGACGACGACGCCCTCGACGAACTCCGGCAGAAAACCATCCGGCGGCTCACCCGGCTCATCCAGGAAGAAGACAACGTCGAACGGCTCGCCAAACTCCTGAAAATACTCTGCGACATCCGCCCCGACGACGCCCCCGCCCCCACAACCGCCCCCACACTCATCGAAAAACTCCAAAACATCTCCCGACAACAACAAAACCAGCAATCCATATGAAATCCACACCACAAGCCCAACAGCTCATCCGCCGCTTCGAAGGCCTCCGCACACAAGCCTACCGCTGCCCCGCCGGCATACCCACCATCGGTTACGGCCACACCCAAGACGTCAAAATCGGCGACCGCATCACCCCCGAACAAGCCCTCGAACTCCTGCTCGGCGACATCGCCCGCACCGAAGCCCGCATCGACACCCTCCTGCAAGTAACCCTCAACCCCAACCAGTACGACGCCCTCGTCTCCTTCACCTACAACATCGGCGCCCGGCAACTCGCCGGCAGCACCCTCCTGCGCAAAATCAACCAGAACCCCGACGACCCCGACATCCGCCGGCAGTTCCAGCGCTGGATATACGCCGGCGGCCAACCCCTGCCCGGACTCATCCGGCGCCGCCAGGCCGAAGCCGACCTCTACTTCACCCCGCCCGGCCCCACAACGGCAAATACGTAGAGACAAGTCACCACATCTCCGGAAGACCGGACAAAAAACAAAAAAAACGATGAAAACAAAAACCCATACCATCCTCCGCACCCTCGCCCTGCTGACCCTGCTGCACCTTCACACCGGCTGCCGCACCACCCGGACGACGCCCCTGCCCACCCCCGAACACCACAACCGCGAATACGCCCGGCAGCAGCAGACCGACACCCTCATCCTGCACGACAGCATCTACGTCGAGCAGCGGGGCGACACCCTCCGCATCGAAAAATACCACATCCGCTGGCGCCAGCACATCCGGCACGACTCCATACACATCACCGACACCCTCCGCATCCCCTATCCCGTCGAAGTCACCCGCACCGTCGGCCGCCCCCTCAGCCGCTGGCAGCGCATCATCCAGTCCGTCGGGTACCTCACCCTGACCGCCGCCGCCCTTTGCCTCCTCCGCCGCCTGCGCCGCTGACCCGCCCCAATAAACCGGGCAGTATGGCACATATATGTCGCTGACATGTCGTGACATGTCCGGGAAACCGGACCCGTGAAACAACAAAAAACGTCACTCAAATGTAGGGACATGTCGTGACATGTCCGGTGGGGCGAAGTGATTGAAACTATGCGGACGT
>JAFLRV010000075.1 GCA_022511245.1 Coprobacter sp. | reverse complement strand
GAAGCCAAAGCGAACGAATATCTCGATGAACTGGCTTTTTTGGCCGAAACGGCCGGAGCCGTGCCGGTCAAGAAATTTCTGCAGCGGCTCGAATACCCCAACCCCACCACCTTTGTGGGAACGGGCAAACTGCAGGAAATAAAAGCCTATATCGAAGAAAACGAAATAGGGCTGGTCATTTTCGATGACGACCTCTCGCCCAAACAGCTGAAAAACATCGAACACGAATTGCAGGTGAAAATTCTGGACCGTACCAGCCTCATTCTCGACATCTTTGCCAAACGAGCCCAGACGGCCCACGCCAAAAGTCAGGTCGAGCTGGCCCAGTACCAGTATCTGCTGCCCAGACTGACCCGCCTGTGGACCCACCTCGAACGGCAGCGGGGCGGTATCGGGATGCGCGGGCCGGGAGAGACCCAGATTGAGACCGACCGCCGGATTATCCTCGACAAAATCGCCCGGCTCAAAGAAGAGTTGAAACACATCGACCGGCAAAAGGCCGTACAGCGCAAGAATCGGGGCAAGATGGTGCGTGTGGCGCTGGTCGGATATACCAACGTGGGCAAATCGACCCTGATGAACCTGCTGAGCAAATCGGAAGTGTTTGCCGAAAACAAACTCTTTGCCACCCTCGACACGACCGTGCGCAAAGTCATCATCGAGAATCTTCCCTTTCTGCTCTCCGACACGGTCGGGTTCATCCGCAAACTGCCCACCCATCTGGTCGAATCGTTCAAATCCACCCTCGACGAAGTGCGCGAAGCCGACCTGCTCGTACATGTGGTCGACATTTCCCACCCGGCCTTCGAAGAGCAGATAGAGATTGTGAACCGCACCCTGCACGAAGTATGCAGTTCGGCCGACAAGCCGATGATTGTCGTTTTCAACAAGACCGACGCCTTCACCTATGTCGAGAAAGAGGACGACGACCTCACCCCCCGCACCAAAGAAAACATTTCGCTCGACGAACTCAAATCGACGTGGATGGCCCGCATGAACGACAACTGCATATTTATTTCGGCCAAAGAGAAACAGAACATCGACGAACTCAAAGAGATGCTCTACCGCAAAGTCAGGGAGATACACGTGACCCGTTTCCCGTACAACGATTTCCTGTTCCAGAAATACGACGACAGCGACATCGAGGCCGACGGACAATAAACCCACCCTTTGAAAAAAGAAGAACCATGAACGAAAACAACTACTGTTTCGAACTCGAAATGAAAGTGCGGGACTACGAATGCGACATGCAGGGCATTGTGAACAATGCCAACTACCAGCATTATCTCGAACACACCCGCCACGAATTTCTGCAACAGGCCGGCACCGGATTTACCGACCTGCGGGAGAAAGGGATAGAGCCGGTCGTAAGCCGCATCGAAATCGACTACAAAAACTCGCTGCGCAGCCAGGACCGGTTCACCTGCAAACTCTTCCTCCGCAAAGAGGGCGTTAAATTTGTCTTTTACCAGGACATCTACCGCAACAGCGACAACAAACTCTGCATCAAAGGACGGGTCGAAACCGTGTGTATAAACAACGGCCGCCTGAGTCGGGGCGACGAACTGGTGCCCTATCTGGAAAAATACCTGTAACATGAGCCTCACCCCCGACACCCGGTATCTGATTGCACTGGCCTGCATCAAAGGCATGAACAAGATGCTGGCCCAGTCGCTGCTCGAATACACCGGAACAGCCGAAAATCTGTTCTTGGAGCAAGAAAAGGACATCCAGGCCGCCAGTGGCATCAAAAGCAGCATATTTTCGGACAAAGAGCGTAAAAAAGCGCTGGAGACCGCCGACCGGGAACTTGAATTCATCGAAAAGAAACAAATCGACGTCCTGTTCTATACCGACCCCGCCTACCCGGCCCGGCTCAGCGACTGTCCCGACGCCCCCGTACTGCTCTTCTACAAAGGAAATGCCCAACTCAACGCCCGCAAGGTCATCAGCATCGTAGGCACCCGCAGGGCCACCCCCTACGGAAAAGGATTCTGCGACGATTTCGTACGGGACATCGCCGCCGCATATCCCGACACACTCATCGTAAGCGGACTGGCTTACGGCATCGACATCGCCGCCCACCGGGCCGCGATGGACAACCGGCTGCCGACCGTAGGAGTGCTGGCACACGGCCTGCACACCATCTACCCGCCGCTGCACCGGCAATATGCCGCTGCAATGACCGGAAACGGAGGCGTACTGACCGAATACCTCACACAACAGCCGATACTCAAACCCAATTTTGTAGCCCGGAACCGGATTGTAGCCGGCATGGCCGACGCCACCCTCATCGTAGAGTCGGCCGCCAAAGGAGGAGCCCTCATTACCGCCCGCCTCGCATCGGAATACCACCGGGATGTATTTGCCGTTCCGGGACGCATCGGCGACGACTGCTCCAAAGGATGCAACCGGCTCATTTTCGAAAACAAAGCCGCCCTGATTACCTCGACCGACGACTTTATCGACGCCATGTGCTGGGAGCGGCCCGCCGGGAAACCGGTCCAGCAGGAACTGTTTCCCGAACTGGACGCCACACAGCTTCTCCTGCTGGACATCCTGCAGGAAAAAGGCGAATGTCACATCAACCAGCTCTCCATACAGGCCGATATACCGGCCGCACAAGTGCTGGCCGCCCTGTTGGATTTGGAATTTGTAAACCTGGTGCGTTCTTATCCCGGCGGATTGTACCGGAAAGCATAATCAAAAAACACGTCGGCCGACTACCGAAGCACCTCCAGCGTCTTGTCTATCCGGACGAGGCGGGTGGCCAGACCGGAAACCCGGTCCACATCATGAGAAACCAGCAGAACGGTGGTATGTCCTGCCATCTCCTGCAGCAATTCATACAGGCGGCTCTCAAAAACACGGTCGACATAGGAAGAAGGTTCGTCCAGCAGCAGCAGTTCGGGCCGGGAAATCATCGCCCGACCCAGCAACGTACGCTGGAGCTGGCCGCCCGACAACTGTCCCACCGGCCGCTCCCTGAGGTCGGCAAGGCCCAGCCGGTCCAGCATCTCGCCGACCTGTTTCCGCTCCTCGTCCGACAGACGGGAAAACCAGCGGTCGCCCCGTACCAGCCCCGACGATACCACTTCAGACACCGTAATGGGAAAACGGACATCGATATGGCTTTTCTGGGGCAGATAACCGATATTCAGTGACGGCACAGGCACACCCTGCCGATAAAACGACACCTCGCCCCCCGTAGGCGGCTGCAATCCCGCAATAATGCGCAGCAGAGAGGTTTTTCCACCGCCGTTGGGACCGGTAATGACCCAAAAATCATTCTCCGGCACCGACAGGTCGATGCCGGAAAGCACCGGAAGCCGGTCGTAACGGAGCGAAACGCCCGAAATCTTTACAGCCATATCACGGTCGGACAAAAGCATAGGCAATACGTTCCAGTTCGTCACTCCAGTCGTAGTTCAGCGGATTAATCGGCACGATTCGGCAATCCAGTTCACCGGCCAGCATCTGCACCTGTTTCACATCGAACTCTTTCTGAATAAAAATAACATCGACACCGCAGGCACGTGCAGTATCGACCACCTGTTTCATATAATAGGCCGACGGCGTCTTGCCGTTGTGCTCCACACTCAACTGCCGCAGGCCGTAGTCACGGGCCAGATAACTCAACGAGGGATGATAGATGACAAACGTCTGCCCCCTGACCGGCTCCAGTACAGCGGTCAGCAAAGAGTCGACCCGGTCGATTTCGGCCAGCAGCGACTCGTAATTCTGCCGGTAATAAGCCCCGTTGTCCGGGTCCAGCTCCACAAAAGCCTCATACATATTGCGGGCCATCCTGCGGGCCTGGCGGGGCGAACTCCAGATGTGCGGGTCGAAACCCTCTTCGTGCAGCTCTCCCGGCGCATCATGGTCATGGGCGTCACGCAACAACTCGATGCCGGCCGACAGGTCATACACTTTCATGCCGGGATTGTTCCGGCACAACTTGTCGAGCCACGCCACCTCGAAACCCAGACCGCCCGTTTTAAAATAAGCCTCGCTCCGGTCGACAGCAGCCAGCTGCGACGGCGACGGGTCATACGCTTCGGGATTGTTGCCGGCCGGAACGACGCAGTTGATTTCGAACTTGTCGCCCGCAATCTGCCCGGCAAAATATTGCTGGGGCAATACGGTAACCGAAACGATTCTCTGCCGCTCTCCCCCTCCGGAGCAAGAGACCCACAGCAGTGCGGCCGCCCAGACGAACAGCCACCGGCAGATTCCATTTTTCAATTGTATGTTGTCGAGTTTCATACCCATCTCAATGACCAAACAAATATAAAACATTTTTTTCGGTTAAAAACAGCTTCCCCGCCATTTTCATTCCCCATCGGCCGTTTCCGGAGCCGCTGAAAACATGCCGTTCGTGAAAAAAACGAAAATTTATACCGTTTTTTCGAATATATTCCCTTTTCTGCGTAACTTTGTATACGTTGTAAAAACAAGAAACAGGACTTAATATTAATTACATGGGACACCATCAACTTGACAGTCTGGATTACAAAATCCTCAAACTGATAGCCTCCAACGCTCGTATTCCTTTTCTGGAAGTAGCCCGTGAATGCAATGTCTCCGGAGCTGCCATTCACCAAAGAGTACAGAAACTGACCAATCTGGGAATTATCAAAGGTTCCGAGTTTACAATCGACTCCAACAAAATCGGATTCGAAACCTGTGCCTATATCGGGCTCTACCTGCAAAATCCGGGACAGTTCAACGAAGTGCTGGAACAGCTGAAAAAAATTCCGGAAGTGGTCGAATGCCACTACACGACAGGGCAGTACGACATGTTTATCAAACTGTATGCCCGCAACAACCGCCACTTGCTGAGCATCATCCACTCCAAATTGCAGCCGCTGGGATTATCCCGTTCCGAATCCCTGATTTCATTCAAGGAGGCATTCAAACGCCAGCTGCCCATCGAAGATTTGGAAGAAGAAGATTAAACCTTCACTGAAGGAGCATCTGCGAAAAAGAGTATCTGTTGCTGAAACGGTACTCTTTTTTTTGCCCTCCGCAGAAGAAAATCCGGACAAACCGATGCATCAAAACCACCGTTTATTTGTCCGGCTAATCTGTTTTTTCTACATTTGTACCCAAAATAACAAACCATATGAAAGAAACTGTCCTCAGCGGTATACGCTCCACCGGGAACCTGCACTTGGGCAACTACTACGGTGCCCTGCGCAATTTTGTAAAAATGCAATACGAAAACAACTGCTTTTTCTTCATTGCCGACCTGCACTCCCTCACCACGCACCCCGACCCGGCCATGCTGCATGTAAACGTAAAAAACATTCTGGCCGAATACCTGGCCGCCGGGCTCGACCCCGAAGCTGCGACCATATTTATACAGAGCGACGTTCCCGAAATCCCGGAACTCTACCTCCTGCTCAACATGCACGTCTACGTAGGAGAACTCGAACGTACCGTCTCTTTCAAAGAGAAAGTGCGCAAACAGCCCGAAAACGTAAACGCCGGACTGCTCACCTACCCCAGCCTCATGGCGGCCGACATCATGATACACAAAGCCACGAAGGTGCCCGTAGGCAAAGACCAGGAACAGCATCTCGAAATGACACGCCGCTTCTGCCGCCGGTTCAACAGCATATACGGCGTCGACTATTTCCCCGAACCCGCCAGCTACAATTTCGGCGCCGAATCCATTAAAGTGCCGGGCCTGAACGGAACCGGAAAAATGGGCAAATCCGAAGGAAACTGCGTGTACCTGTTCGACGACGAAAAGACCCTGCGCAAGAAAGTGATGCGGGCCGTCACCGACGAAGGGCCACAAACCCCCAACTCGCCCAAATCGGAACCGGTCGAAAACCTCTTTACCATACTGAAAATCGTCTCCACCCCCGACACGGTCGACTATTTCGAAGAGAAATACAACAACTGCGAAATACGCTACGGAGACCTGAAAAAACAGCTGGCCGAAGACATCCTCAAAGTGACCCTGCCCATCCGGGAGCGCATCCTCGACATACAGAACAACGACGAATACATGCGCAAAGTCGTCAAAGCCGGAGCCGAAAAAGCGAGGGAAAGCGCCGCCCGCACCCTGCGTGAAGTACGGGAAATCATGGGCTTTAAACCTTTCTGACGAAACAAACGTTTCAGCGATAAAGCACCCCGTCCATCATTTTCCGCTCTCCGGAGAGAAAACGCATGGATGGGGTCTCAAACGCCCCTTCCCGCACTGCCCGTATGAACAGAAAGATACTGCACATCGCCCTGCCGTCGATTATCTCCAACATCACCGTACCGCTGTTAAGCCTGGTCGACATCGCCATCACGGGACATCTGGGCTCACCCGCCTACATAGGAGCCATTGCCATTGGCGGACTCATGTTCAACATCATCTACTGGCTGTTCGGATTCCTGCGCATGGGCACCAGCGGCATGACCGCTCAGGCCTACGGGAAACGGGACCTCGACGAAACCGTGCGCATCCTCCTGCGGGCCGCAGGCACAGGGCTCCTCATCGCCCTGCTGCTCATGGTATTGCAACGGCCCATCGGGCAGCTCGCACTCTCCGTCATCGACGCTCCGGCCGACATCCGGCCGCTGGCCTCGCACTATTTCAACATCTGCATATGGGGAGCACCCGCCGTACTGGGACTCTACGGACTCTCCGGCTGGTTCATCGGGATGCAGAACACCCGCTTTCCCATGTTCATCGCCATTACCCAGAACATCATCAACATCGCCGCCAGCCTCTGTTTCGTCATCGGGCTGAAAATGAAAATCGAAGGCGTGGCGCTGGGAACACTCACCGCCCAATACGCCGGGCTCGTCATGGCCCTCCTGCTCTGGGTCCGCTGTTACTACAGCCGCCTGAAAATAAAAATCACCCTGACCGAAATAGTGAAAAAAGAGGCTCTGAAACGCTTCTTTCAGACCAACAACGACATCTTCCTCCGCACCCTCTGCTTAGTGGCCGTCACCACCTTCTTCACCACCTGCGGCGCCCGGCAGGGAACCGTCATTCTTGCCGTAAACACGCTGCTGATGCAACTCTTTATCCTCTTCTCCTACATCATGGACGGATTTGCCTATGCCGGCGAAGCCCTCGTGGGCAAATACACCGGAGCCGGCAACCCCGCCGAACGGAAACAGGCCGTACAGACACTCTTCCGCTGGGGCATCGGACTGGCAGCCGCATTCACCCTCTTATACGGCATCGGCGGACAGGATTTTCTCGCCCTGCTCACCGACGACCCGACAGTCATCGGTGCCTCCCGGCCCTATTTCCACTGGGCGCTGGCCATTCCCGCCGCCGGATTCGCCGCCTTTCTGTGGGACGGCATATTCATCGGAGCCACCGCTACCCGACCGATGCTATGCGCCATGACCATCGCATCGGCCCTCTTTTTTCTGCTCTATTACACCCTCTATCCCCGCTGGGGCAACCACGCCCTGTGGCTCGCCTTCATCGTTTATCTGGCCATGCGGGGCCTCGTACAGACCCTTTTCTATCTCCGGCAGAATCCCGACCGGCACTAAAGAAAACAGTTGATGCGCCGCTGCACATCCGAATAACGGGCATACCCGTTCGATATAGGATAGACACCCCCGATAAAATCGACATACAGCAGTCCGGGATACTCATAAGCGAGCGAACGGGACTCGGCATACCGCTCCTGCGTAAGCCGTTTCACCTCGTCCGAACAGAGATAGCGCAGAAACTCTTCGGGCGAGAGTTCCAACCGGCGGGCCAGCTGCTCATACACCGTCAGCTCCGACAGGTCTTTCCCCTCGTAATAGAGCGTGCGCAGCAGCAGATTGCAAAAAGGTATCGACAGCTGATGCCAGTACTTGTCGACAGCCGTCATCGCCATCGACGGCAGTTCGCTGTCGAAGATGCGGGTCGGGTCGTCGATGAGCCGGTAGAAGGCGTTGCCGAAAGGGACATCGGTAATATCGGACACCTTGCGGGTCTGGTAGCGGAACATGCGGGCCAGTTCGGCCGTAGCCGGTTTGCGCTTGTCGCCCGTCCACAAGCCCACCGCCAGCACCTTGAAATCGAGCCGCCGGTGGTAGGTCTCGTACACATGGGTTATCACCTGCTCGTTGCCGTAACACCAGATGCAGTACGGGTCTACGATATATACCAGCTTGCTTCTCATTGCCTTTTTTCTCTATATAACAAGAGACCGGCCGGAAGGTTGCAGGCAGAGATACAAGTATAAGTTCAAGAACAAAACAATACCACAGAAAGAAACAGAAAAGAACGTATGGCTATTAGACAAAATATTCCTATCTTTGACCCAAGACACAATAAAGTGCTTATGATGAAATGATATAGACAAGTCGTATCGATTTGAAATTTGTGCCGTCCTACAACTAAAAGCACCGGCACACAACATATAAAAGCGTTAATTTTATTTCTTGCTTTCTGAAAATCTGGAAAATTTGAAGAGCAACCAAGAGATGAAGTTTGGCGCTCACGTCTATGACGTGGGCTTCATTCTATATTTGGTTGCATAGGTTATTCCAGAGCCTCAGAAAGCAGATTAGAATTATGTCCCACGTTTTTTTATCCCATTATAAATATATATACAAGGTCGGGGGACACGGCATAGCAAACACCTCAACCCCATGACAGCTATTTCAAATACCGAACAACTGCGCCGTCAGACCCTTGATTTGTTGCGTTTCCCCTTAGCCATAGTAGTAATGCTGATTCACATATGGCCCGGTCCTGATAGTATCGAGCCGCAATATCCCATACTAAAACTTATATGCTCGATAATCAGCAGTTTCTTGAGTGGACAAAGTGTGCCGATATATTTTTTCATCGCCGGATATGTGTTCTTTTACAATGTAGAATTTAACCGAGAAACATATATCAAAAAGCTAAAGAACCGGACTAAAACATTGCTTATCCCCTATCTGGTTTGGAATACAATAACATTACTCATATTAATTATTGTTACCATTATTGGAGATACACCGATAGGACAACAGGTACTCCATCCAAATCATACAGGAATAAATCTATCCTTAAAAAATATATTCGATTGTTATTGGGTTTTTCACGGGTACATAATAGGGAATCCGGCTACAGATAATATTACAACCCCAATAGATGGGCCGCTTTGGGTTGTCAGAAATTTAATACTTATAGTTTTGTTTACACCTGTTTTATATAAATTGATAAAATATTTGAAACATTATTTTGTTATTGCCTTATGTATAATTTGGTTTGTTGTCTGTCCATATTATATAAAAAACTCATTTATTAACCAGATGATAAGTAGTGTACTTTTTTTTTCATACGGAGCATATATGAGTATTCACAAACGGGATATGTTAATTGAATTCGGACGATATTTCAAATGTTCCATGCTTATTTATCCTGCACTTGGACTACTTTATGTCATAGCAATATATGTATATCCCGATGCTTGCCCAATAATCAAAAGATTAAATATTTTTGCCGGATTGCTGTTTGCCTACAACCTGTCATCCTGGCTTCTTCATAAAGGCTATTGTAAAGTGATTCCAATCCTTGCATCATCTGCATTTTTTATATATGTCTCACATGTATTAATTATAGGACGATTTTCCACTCTGTTAAACATTTTAGTCCATACACATTCCGATATCCAAAAGATTTGCTATTTTAGTATTTTATCCGTTATGACCATTGGCGTATTGCTTGGCGTATTCTATCTCCTGCACCGTTATACGCCCAATTTCCTGAAAATCATTATCGGACGCAGATAAAACAGAATAACACTAAATTTCTACCTTATATAGCAACGGGACCGGCCGGAAGGTTGCAGGCGGAAACAATAAAGGCGCATCGGTGAACGATGCGCCTTTATTATCTATTTCAGACTATAGCTGTTTCTCAAAAGTCGGTCACATTTTTGCGGTTGGCAAAAACGCGGTCAAACTCCTCTTTCGAGCCGACGATAACGCGGTCGAACTCACGCTGTCCGGTACCGGCAGGAATCAGGTGACCACAAATCACGTTCTCCTTCATACCTTCCAGCTTGTCGACACGGCCGTTGATGGCAGCCTCGTTGAGTACTTTCGTCGTTTCCTGGAACGAAGCGGCCGACATGAAGCTCGAAGTTTGCAGTGCTGCACGGGTGATACCTTGCAGAATCTGGTTCGAAGTAGCGGGAATGGCATCGCGCACTTCCACCAGCTTCAGGTCACGGCGTTTCAGCATCGAGTTCTCGTCACGCAGCTTGCGCAGGGTCACAATCTGACCGGCCATCAAGGTCTGGGAATCGCCGGCATCCACGACAACTTTCTTGCCCCAGATGCGGTCGTTCTCTTCCATGAAGTCGTGTTTGTCGACCACCTGCTGTTCGAGGAAACGGGTATCTCCCGGATCGATGATTTCGACCTTGCGCATCATCTGACGCACGATAACCTCGAAGTGCTTGTCGTTGATTTTCACACCTTGCAGACGGTACACATCTTGTACCTCGTTGACAATGTATTCCTGTACAGCCGTCGGGCCTTTGATGGCGAGGATATCCGACGGGGTAATGGCACCGTCGGAGAGCGGCGTACCGGCACGCACATAGTCGTTTTCCTG
>JAFLRV010000074.1 GCA_022511245.1 Coprobacter sp. | reverse complement strand
TAATCCTTGTCATGTATATGGATATAATTGTCATTCAGCGCCGCTTTTACTTTGGTGCTCAACAGATAATCGTCTACAAACGGTTTGGTGGTTTCGCTGGCGAACTTCATCATCATGCCGGCCGGCGTATCGGCATTCATATTGGCATTCTCACGGGTCACGTCGTTCGACTTCGTTTCCATAATCTCCAGGAAAATATCCCGTGTTTTAGCCTTTCGGGCAATGCTCCGCTGGTTACGATACGCAATATAAAGCTGGGCGACATCTTTGCGGCTACTCTTCATCAACTCCCGTTCAACACAATCCTGAATGGCCTCCACACTCATCTGCTCGTCACCCCGACAGACAATGCGGTCGGTAATCTGGCGAATCAATGCCATGTCTTCACCCTTCTCGGTATGCAGCATCGCTTTACGAATAGCAGCGATGATTTTTTCTTCGTTGAAACCTACGATGCGTCCGTCACGCTTTACAACTGTCTGTATCATTTTTCTCTGAAAATAAGGTTACTTTTTTAAGCGATAATATGTGTTTCTAAATTTGCTGTAAAGGTAAAAAAATTATTCTTTATTCTGCAACAGAAATTTTCTTTTTGGAAAACTTTTTACTGTTAAAAAATATTTAATTTATTGTATATCAATAAAATATTTTTCAAAATGGAAAACTTTTCAATTTTTCAACCAAAACAGAATGTTCATTTACGAAAAACTTTTCAGCCTTCAGAATGTAACAAAATGATTCAAAAACAGATACGGGAAAGGGCTACAGACGCAACTTGAAACCCTGATTCTCCAGATAGCCTTCGATGTGGTAGGTCAGCCCCTCTTCGTAGTAGCCGAGCATATGCGAAATCCAGTCGTTTTGGGTGGTCGTTCCGCTGCGGGTACGGTTGTATTCCGACACCGTTTTGTCGTATTCCAGCAAATCGGCCTCCATATCGTCGTTGCGATAGTGATTGGGATGTATCAGCAGCGAGAGCGGCTGTTTCGGTTTCAAATCGGGAGACTCGGCCGGGAATCCCAGCGCCAGTCCGCAAACGACAAACACCCCTTCGGGCAAATGGAGGATATCGGCTACCCGGTTGGGATTTGCCGTGCGGGCGTAGCCGATGCAGCAACCGCCCAACCCTATCGAGAGGGCGGCTATATAGGCCGTCTGCATCGCCAGAGCAGCATCTATTATCCCCACCATAATGCCGTCCATCGTATCGGAAAATTCCGGATAGGGTTGTCCGATAGCCTCAGCGGCCACCTTTATTTTATAATAGTCGGCACAAAACACCAGAAAGACGCCGCAGGTCTTTATCTGTTTCTGTCCGATTACCTCGTACAAGAGTTCTTTTTCTTCCGGGTCGGTAACAGCAATTACCGAAAACTGCTGTCCGTTGTAGCTGGTCGGGCTGTTGCGAATGGCTTCGTAAATAAAATCCAACTCTCCTCCGTCCAGTTTCTCCCTCGTATACCGGCGTATCGAGGTGCGCTCTGTCAATAATTCCTTTACCGTTTTCATATCGTTTCTTTTTTACGGTAATACAACCGGAGCGGAAGTTTTGTTCTGAACGAACGGTTTAAAAAAGTAGAGAGAATAAAATTACAATTCAATAACCAGAGTTTATATACGCTCAATCATCCGATATTTTATTTTTTTATCGGCCGTTGTCTCACGGAATGGGACAATATATATATAGTTTTGCCGGCGAGTAAAAAAACAATCACGCTATGGACAGAAAAAAATATCCGCCCCGTGTTCCCAAAGTCGATTTGGTCGAACCGTTTTATATCGGAAATTTCTATCACAGAAGAAGCTCAATCTGCAAAGATTTACTGGACGAGGCTCGGACATTGCTCTCGGAATCGGGCTGGGATGGAGACTTCACGATGTATTATGACATCGACAATCCGCCAAAAGTCCGGCTATATTTCAAAATTTCCTGTGTCAGCACCGTGTTCCTCGACGGTTATTGGGAAGAGATGAAAAAGAGGATACAAGAGCTTGTTCCTCTTATTATTGCCTATAAAAAACTAAGAAAGCACACCGATATGGTCACGGCTTGCTGGATTGAAGCCAACGCCAGATATATTGACTGGATACAAGAAGATTATATCAAATATGTCGTACAAAAATCAACAATGGATTGACAGCCGGTTTCGTTCTTTGGCAGAGAGAAAGGAGGATAACCGTATTTTGTCATTTATTGAAAAATGCGATATTCCTCCTCAAGAAATGATTTCCTTTATAAGGAATACAGCCCCTGATGCACTAATCTACCGAATTTCGAAAAGTTGCCGCCAACGATTCTCCCAAACCGGGAATGTCGTCTGGAAAGAGGCGATAGACGAAGCGGATAAAAGAAAGGCTCGACAGGGAAACCGATGGGCTCTCCTGAATCTTTTGCAATCCTGTCTGGGCAAAATTCAAAAAGAAAACCGAGATGAAACACGATTTTTATATTTGAGCGAGGCTCTTGGGTATGCCCGGTCGTTCATCGAGGCTTTTGCCCATAACGATGAGCGGGGTATTTTGTCAGCACAACCCTACTCCATATTATCGGCCTTTCTTGTCCATACAGCCCAAAGCGGGGAAATGAGATATACCCTGCAGCAAATCAGAGCCTGGCGAAACGCCGGACTGTTATCCGGCCATAACGGCTTGCTTGCCCTGTCGCTGCCCGATTTAAGTGATGATGAAATAACGGGTCTGTCGGATGAGCAGCTGTTTGCCAAAACGGGAGTAAATACAGCCTATGCCCGCCATCATCTTTCCAATCGGCTGGTCAGAAAAGAATATTGGCGTTCAGTCCGTCAAGGTAATCAGGTCAAGGCTTTAACTCTTGCCCAATATTATTACGAGAGGAAAGACTATAAAACATCATTTTCTCTTCTGAGGATAATAAAAGACGAGCCATTACAATCTGCAAAGTCTGAACTTTTGGGACTGATGTACTTTTATGGCCTCAGTGTACCCAAAGATTTCGGGAAGGCCCGCTCTCATCTTGAAGGGTGTCTTAATGATACAATCGACCCCAATCCGGAACTTGTCCATGCTTTAGGAGAAATTTATGAATCAACCGTTAGCATTAAAAGAGCAATGGAGTTGTATAAGACAATATTGGACAATCCTCATGTCCTGAATAATCCATTTTATGAAAAGATTACGGAAAGATTCATATGGCTGGAACGGGTATATGGACTACCTGACAGGGTCAGGATGACCGTAAACATTACATCTCGCCACCGAAAATGTGAATTTTCTGTAAAGATTCCGGCCTTTTGCTGCGTTACAGTGAATTGGGAAAAGACGAAACGAATTTCTGCTGCAAAAATTAAATCGGGAGACCAATATATTACATTTAGACATACCTATTCATCTCCGGGTATTTATGAAATCAATATAGAGGCACAACCACTCAATGCCATCGAATCCATCGAGTTCTCAAAATATAAAAATCAGTTGGTTGACATCCGATTCGAAAGATGCAAAGGGTTAAAACAAATCTCTTTAACAGGCCAGTCCCTGCCCCGATTAAAACTCGCCGATTCGCCCTATCTCATCGGTCTGATTTGCAGAAATAATCATATACGTTATTTGGATGTCCGGAATGCCCCGATGCTGAATTATTTGGATTGTTCCTACAATCCGGTGGAAAAGGTATTCGGGTTACCCCAAACGTCGATTAAATATATCTGTATGCGGGGGACGAAAATCAACAGGGATGAAATCTCCCGGTTGCTAAAATTAAATGACGGCAAACTATGTAATTCTTTTCTATCTGACAAAACAGTCAAGTCCGACATGCGTCTGGAACATTATTTCCGGGTAACCACCTGGCAACAAATCCGGAAATACCTAAAGGTTAATTTCAGTTTTTACTATTGGCATAATTACACCCAATGTGAAAAAGCCTACCATGTTTTGAAAGAAATGTCTCAAACCCCTAACTCGACACCCTATAAACATGGCTACTTATCGGTCTTTGACGAATATGTTTCGGATGATAACATTATCCGTTCTGAAGAATTTTTCCTCAAAGAACAGATTTGGTCTGTTTCCCTTGCCACCCATGTCAGAGCGTGGCGAAACCGACAACCCTGGATGCGGTACAAACCTTGTTGCCCGGCGTATTTCGTCTGCTGCTGCCTTGTAAATATGATTGAGAATGAAAATGAAATGAAAAAATATTTATAATATGACCGTATTTCATTTTTTAAAAGAAGAGAAAAATATTGTACTTTTACATATTGTCTTACATAATGAGACAATATGTATCTATCTTTACGGCACACACCTTTAACTGTATGACACAGATTCAGAAATACACGTGGTTAATAAATACGCTCCGTAACGCCGGAAGACTTTCTTATCAAGAAATATCCGCCCGTTGGGAGAGAAACTTCATGTTTAGCGAGGGTAATCCTTTGCCTCGTGCGACCTTTAATCGTTGGCGGGAAGACATCCGTAATTTGTTCCAAATCGAGATTTCCTGTCAACGAACGGCCGGCAACCTGTATTATATCGAAAATCCCGATGCCATAGAAGACGATGCCGTCGGGAAATATATACTGGACTCGATATCGGCCGGCAACCTTATCTACGAAAACCGTTCTTTGAAAGACCGGATAGTAATCGACCACAAGCCATCGGGATATAACCATTTGCCGTATATTCTGTCGGCAATGAAAGAGAACAGATCTATCAAAATGACCTATCAGTCATTTGAGGATTCTTCCCCTAACGTTTTTCTATTTGAACCGTATTGCGTGAAACTCTTTGAAAACCGCTGGTATGTTCTTGGCCGGAATCTTAAGCGTAATGTATTATTATGTTATGGTCTCGACCGGATATTAGATCTGACAATAGAAGAAAACCGGTTCAAGATACCCCAATCATTTTCGGCTGATAAATTTTATCATAACCTGTATGGAATTGTGTCTGAAAAGGATAAGCCGAAAAGAATCGTGCTTAGAGCCTACGGGAATCATGCGAAATATTTGGCATCATTGCCTCTTCACCATAGTCAACAGACATTGGAGAAAACGGAGGAATATACCGATTTTGAATTATTCCTTGTTCCCGAATATGATTTTATAATGCGTCTGCTTCATGACGGCGCACTGATTGAGGTCTTACAGCCTCTCAGCCTGCGCAAAGCGATGAAAGGTTGGATAACAGATATGTATGAGTTGTATGAAGATACTGAGAAATAAAACAATGATTGACTGTTCAAACGTTACGGTGACTCTTGAACAAGTGATTAAATGGGCCCATCGGGGGCGAAATGCCTATATTGCCCTCCTCAAATCCATAGCATTGTGGCAACTAAGTCATCCTGAAGAAGCAAAAGTAATTCAGAGAACAGATGAAGAACTTCTGTCGCTACTGCCATATGGCATAAACGAAGATGGTACGTTACGCATAAATGACCATCATTGGCTCTTGCCCTCCGACCTGAAAGCCGCCATAGAAAACCCGGTTGTTTATGACTACCTACGGGCATTGGCGAAAGAAGGAGACGCTCAGAGCCAAAAAATAATCGATAAATATGAACAAGCCCACACAAAATATATAGAAAAACTTATCGATAATATCTGTTATCAGAGTACACCTGTAACTTCGATAGATAGAAATGATGTAAACCGCATTATCCAAAACAAAAAGTATACTGACGGGGTGAGCGTTATATTTTCCGGCAACAGCTATCCCAAATTTCTGAACCGTATCTGCATACCGGCAAAGAATGACCGGTTCAAGCTCACGGGACTACTGGTATATATTGAGATTTCTCACGCCGACACCGTAAACGACATGACGCAACAAATCGGGGCACTTATCGAATATATAGGGGCTTCCACATCGTCTGACGAGCGGAAAACCGTAGTGGGTTTAGGAAAGAGTGCGAATATTAAACCGGGATATTTCCATTTAACCATCCTTTTCGGATACAGTTAAAAACAATAAAATTATCAAATTATGCAAACAGATTTAAGATTACTTTTTGAGAAAGCACAAACAATAATTGATTTGGCAAATGAACAGAAACGACAGGCAAATCTAAGAGGAGAAAATTATAATATTTTTGAGATTTTACATCTGAAAAGCAATGAAACCCGACTACATTCGGCCATTATTGCAGATTTACTTAATCCTAAGGGAAATCATGCCTTAGGAATAAAACCTTTACAAAATTTTATAGAAAGTCTAAATATAGACAGAACTTTTTCAACACAGCAATTGAAAGATGCTGAAATAAAGGTCGAATATTGTTTAGGTTGCATAAGCGATGACCGGACACAAGGAGGGAATATTGACATATTGGTAAGAATCGATGACTTCTTACTTGTGATAGAAAATAAAATATATGCCATAGACCAACCTACGCAATTGCTCAGATATCATAACTTCTGCAAAGAAAAATCGCATAAGCTTCTCTATCTTACTCTTGACGGACATCCGGCTTCTTTAGGCTCATCCGGATCTTTAGAACCGGAAAAAGATTATTATTGTATCAGCTATCAGCAAAATATTTTATTATGGATTGAAAAATGTATCAGTTATGCAATTTTCAAACCATTGGTCAGAGAAACTCTTCAACAATACTATAATATAATCCAACAACTAACTTCACAAAACATGGACACTGATTCTCGTCTCAAACTTTTCGAATTAATGACAAATTATCCCGATGTGGTGAAATCTGTAATTGATAACCAATTTAATTACAAGACATTCTTAATTGAAAATTATATTATTGCACCATTCAAGAAATGGTGCAAAGAATCCGGATTCGAGTGGTATGAAGACCCGAATTTCATCAATCAGGCTAAATACTCCAGCTTCGGCATACATCGTCGGGAGTGGAATAAAATGATTGCTGTAGAGTTCGTCCCCGATGCACTGCCAAGTTATGGGGTCTATCGCTGGAAGAGTACGGACAGCACACAAAAAGATATGTTTGGATTCGGGACAAACGAATCATGGCCGTTTGGTTGGAGATATTTTGATAAATATCAAAACTGGGATATTATATCTCTTTCCAAAGAATTAGCAGAGGGAAATATTTTCAATTTTATCCGGCAAGAATTTATAAAAATCGATGAAATTCTAAAACAAAATCCTGAAAAGTATCCTATGATATAAAATTTGAATATTCGATTCAAATATAAAACAATATATCTATTTTTTTACGGCGGTAAAAATAACAGATTTCCAAAAATGGGTTCCGAACCATCAGGCAACGGAAAATCAAAACGGAGCGGGGATTTCGATGCAGACAGGTTCAGAAGTGACGGGGTGAACGAACGTTATGGATTCGGCATGGAGGTAAAGGCGGTCGGCGGGCGTGCCGTAGAGGCGGTCGCCTTTAATGGGACAGTTCAGACCATCGGGATGGGCGGCATGTACACGCAACTGATGGGTGCGGCCGGTAACGGGCGTAAAGGAGATGCGGGTAGCGGCAGGGGTACGTTGGAGGACTTTATACCGGGTAACCGCCGGCTTGCCGTATTCCCGGCTGACCATCTGTCGGGGCCGGTCAAGGGGATTCACGCACAGCGGGAGTTCGATAACGCCTTCGGCGGCGGCGACCTGACCGTCCAAAAGAGCGATGTAGCGTTTCCGGACCGTCCGTTTCCGGAACTGGGCCTGCAAATGCTGATGGACGGCTTTGGTACGGGCAATAACCAGCACACCGGAGGTGTCCATGTCGAGCCGGTGAACAATCGCCGGACCGGAAATATCGGGATAACGCCGGCAGATACGGCGATATACGGAGTCGGTGTCTTCTTTTCCGGGAACAGAGAGGAGTCCTGCGGGCTTGTTGACGACGCACAGATAATCGTCTTCATACAATATCTCCAGTTCCGTATTTTCGACTGACTGCAACAGCGGGTTGGGCTCCACCGACAGGCCTTGCAACATAAAGGTCAGAATGGGGCCGCATTTGCCCTGACAGGCCGGGTAAAAGTGTCCGTGCCGGCGAATCTCCGTTTTGGGAGAATCACCCCACCAGAATTCGGCCATAGCCAGCGGCTCCAGCCGGTGAAGGTAGGCATACTGCAACAGCTTGGGGGCGGCACACTCCCCTGCTCCGGCCGGCGGAACTTTATGTCCGGCTTCCCCGAACAGCACGCACAAATCCCGTTGCCCGCCGAGTGCATTGTGCATGACAAACTGCCGGAACAGCCGCTGCTGCAAGGCGGCCGACCGCTCTTTACGCTCCGCTTTCAGCCGATCTATCTCCCGGTCATACCCATCGACACGGGCCTGCAATGCGACCAAACGTTCTTTCCATGCACGCTCCTGCCGTTTGTATTCGGCTTTCTGAAACTGGCTTTCCCGTATCATCCGGGCCTGCTCGGCTTCATCGGGCTGCTGTCGCCTTATCTCCCGCTGCCGTCGGGCCTCAACCAACGCCTGTCTGGCCTCCCGGAGCTGTTGCTCGGAACGACTTTTTTCCTGCTGCCATTCCGTTTTGCTCTCCCGATAGTGAGCGTCATTCTGCATCTCCTCTATCCGGGCATTGAGCATCGAAATATGACGTTCTCCACTCACAAAAAAGCCATCGGGCTGCAACAAATCGTAAACTGGAGGGACAAATCCGTCGTGCCGGTTGCTACCGGCCAATATACCTGAAAAGGCGGCCAGATAACCGATTTCTCCGGCAGCCGTGCGAACGACCAGCACCCCGAACATTTTGCCCTGCTGCAACTCATCGGCCCAGTCGGTGCGCTTCTTGATATAATCCTGCATTTCGTGCGCCGCCTGTATGCAGAGCGGATGCGGGGTATAGCAAAAGGGAAAGGTAAATTTCTCCGGCAGCGGTATATGGGAAACGGTATGGATAAAGCGATGCAGCATAAGGGGATTTCAAATGTTTTCTTTCAACCGGTTCAGTCCGATTTGCATGTACTCCTGCTCCATATCTCGGGGCCGTTTCACCTCATCGTTCCAAACCACAATATCTATATCGAGCGGCACTTCGCCCCGATGTTTCGATTCCGGCGTGCGGCCGGCGGCCTTCTCCATCTCTTTGAAACAACGGTACAGCCGGTCGTAGTCCCAATCGGTCTCGACAATGCCGACACAGTTGCAGTAATCGGGGGCCGGAACCGTCCCCACCGCCGCCGTCTCGTAACAGGCAGAAAAACGGGCCGATACGGCGATGGAAGCGATGTCTTTGCAACAGGCTTCGAGCAACGCCAAAGCATTCCCGACATTCGAACCCAATCCGATAACGACTCTGTTCATTTTCTATATGTTTTTCATTGATAACTGCACTCTTTTCCGCTCCCGGTCAACTCCGATAACCTTTACCGTGACATGCTGGTGCAATGCAACCACTTCGGAGGGGTCGGAGACAAAACGGTCGGCCAGCTGCGACACATGCACCAGCCCGTTTTCTTTGATTCCCACATCGACAAAACAGCCGAAATTGGTAACGTTGGTGACAATACCGGGCAAAACCTGCCCCTCCCGCAAATCGTCCAACGTTTTCACCGCAGGGTCGAAAGCGAATACCTTAGCCTGCTGGCGGGGGTCACGGCCGGGCTTGTCCAGTTCGGCCACAATATCGTTCAGGGTAGGCATACCCACCGTATCGGAGAGGTAATTTTCAAGCTGAAGCGTTTTTTTCAGCGCTTTGTTTTCAATCAGTTCCCGAACGGTACAGCCCAAATCGTGCGCCATACGTTCGACAACGGGATAGCTCTCGGGATGTACGGCCGAATTGTCGAGCGGATTTGCCGCACCGGGAATGCGCAGGAACCCGGCCGACTGTTCAAATGCCTTTTCTCCCATACGGGGCACGTCGAGCAGCTGACGCCGGCTGGTAAAAGGGCCGTTCTGCTGTCGATAATCGACGATGTTCTGTGCCAGCTGAGGCCCCAGCCCCGAAATATAGGTCAACAAATGTTTGCTGGCGGTATTTACATTCACTCCGACCAGATTGACACAGTTTTCGACCGTCCGGTCAAGCGATTTTTTCAGTTTGCTTTGGTCTACATCGTGCTGGTACTGCCCCACGCCTATCGACTTGGGGTCAATCTTTACCAGTTCGGCCAGCGGGTCCATCAGCCGGCGGCCGATAGAGACTGCGCCCCGCACCGTGACATCGTATTCGGGAAACTCTTCCCGTGCCGTCTTCGAGGCCGAATAGACAGAGGCTCCGTTTTCGCTGACGACAAAGACCTGCAACGGACGGTCGTAGCGGAGACCGGTGATGAACTGTTCCGTTTCACGGCCGGCGGTACCGTTGCCTATCGCAATGGCTTCTATCCGGTAAGCCTCGACCAATTTCACGATTTTACGGGCGGCACCCGACACCTCTTTCTGCGGCGGATGCGGATAGACGGTTTCGTTATGCAGCAGATTGCCCTGTGCATCGAGACAAACGACCTTACAGCCGGTACGATAGCCGGGATCGATACCCATTACCCGTTTCTGTCCGAGCGGAGCCGCCAGCAGCAGCTGACGGAGATTTTCGGCAAATACACGGATTGCCTCCTCATCGGCCCGTTCTTTGGCAGCGGCCGCAAATTCGGTTTCGACAGCCGGTTTCAGCAACCGTTTGTAACTGTCACGCACAGCC
>JAFLRV010000073.1 GCA_022511245.1 Coprobacter sp. | reverse complement strand
GCTAGCGAATCTCCTGTTTTAAACGCATCGATTTCTCAAATGCGATGCAAAGGTAATGCAATAATTCCAACTGACCAAAAAATGGCTTCTGTTTTTTCATTTCTCCCCTATTCTTTCGTAAAAAGAATATTTTATCAAAAAAAATTTAAGGCCGGCGCCGCCATTTTTAAAAATTTAGCATTATTTTTGTGTATATCTATTGTTAATTGATGATATTTATAACAAATCAACAATTACTAAGTAAGAGGATTTTTATGGTTAGTGCGCTCAAAAACAAGAAATACGGAGATTTTATACGAACATTTTTTCATAAAAGCCTTGAAAATGTTTTCCACCGGGAACTCACGGCCGCCACAAAGATGCCGACAACGATTTCGGATCATTCGGTTCTCGATATCGAGTGCCTGGCAGACTCCACCCGGTTTATAACGGAACATATGACCAACGAGGAGAAAATCTTACTGGGTCTGTATCTTGCCCAATATTCTTCCCAAGAGATTTCAAAACTACTGAACATGCCGCACGATACGGTGGAAAAGAAAATTCAGAAAATCAAATTTTTATTGTCGAAGCCAAACAAAATATAAAACCGGATTCTGGTCCGTGTGCAGGGAATTATCCTGTTTCCGTTCTGAAAAACATCCTCCCCCATTTCTCATTTTATCCTCTCTCCTCCAAAAAAACAATTTTTAGGATAAATATTTCTGAATAATTATTTATTATTGGATATTTTCTTTATTTTTGTACCGTCTCACTTACTTATGGATATAACTATTCATGCAGAGATTGGCATAAAGCCTCCGCTGTGCATGTAATAGTTTATATGCCTATAAGAAGTAAGTGAGACAACTTTTCTTAAGCGGAGGCTTTTTTTCCCGAAAAATAAATTTACAACATATAAAAAATAAGTATCGATGTCCTCCCTTGTTTTCATTGTCGAAAATCTGTTGAAAATAGAAGTTCAACTGATGAAATTCGCCTGTTCTCTGACATTTGACCGGGAAGAGGCACGGGATCTGATGCAAGATACTATTCTTAAAACATTGGAGAATCGTGAAAAGTTTGCCGAAAACACCAATTTTAAATCTTGGGCATTCACTATCATGAAGAATCTGTTTATCAACAGTTACCGTAAAAAGCAGAGTTATTCCCATTCGTTTATCGACATAACCGATGTCGCAGAGGAGATTGCGAATAATGACTGTTCGGATTATCTGTATGATTACAAATACATTAACCAAATCATTTCACACTTGAGCGACCGACACAGACACATGTTTGGCCTTTACGTATCGCAATATAAATACGAAGAAATCGCACAAAAGATGAATATTCCGGTGGGCACGCTCAAAAGAGAGATACACATGATAAAAGTCTCTCTGCGAAAAAAGCTGACAGAATTCCAGTCCAATACGGACAACGGCTCAAAACGCTAAGCCGTTTTTAACCGGGCATCGCCGACGGCAGAGGTAACGATATATAGCAAGAGGGTGTCGGAATTTCCGTTCCGACACCCTCTCTTTTATTTTCAAAAATAAGGGAATAAGTTCTTATTTTTTGAACAATCTGTTGTACAAGCCTTCAAAGGCTTTGCCGTGACGGGCTTCGTCTTTGCACATTTCGTGTACGGTATCGTGGATGGCATCCAATCCCAGTTCTTTGGCACGGGTAGCGATCCGTTTTTTGTCTTCGCAGGCACCGGCTTCGGCGTCCATGCGTGCTTTGAGGTTGGTTTTCGTATCCCAAACGACTTCACCCAGCAATTCGGCAAATTTGGCGGCGTGTTCGGCTTCTTCCCAAGCGATGCGTTTGTAGGCTTCCGCTACTTCGGGATAGCCTTCCCGGTCGGCCTGACGGCTCATGGCCAAATACATACCCACTTCGGTACATTCGCCCATAAAATGAGCTTTCAATCCTTCTACTACTTCGGCATCGACACCTTTTGCCACACCGATTACATGTTCGTCGGCAAACTGAAGAGCGCCTTCGGTTTCTTCAGCTTCTTTAAATTTGTTTTTGGGCTGTTTGCACTGGGGGCAAAATTCGGGAGCTTCATCTCCTTCGTGTACATAACCGCATACGGTACAAATCCATTTCTTTTTCATAATTCAATTCCTCCTAATTGGGTTTTTAGTTTAATTCGAGGCTAAAATTAATGATATTTTTTCATAGTCAGATTTCATTCATTTAATAATTAACATAATTTTCTCTCCCGATAACCCGGCCCGGAAGGCTCTTGTCGGGGAAACGGGTTTGTTTATCGTTAAGGAACAGCCCGTTTAACCCGGTATCGGGAAGCCCGGCCGGCGGGTATTTATTCTTCATTCCGAAATATTTTTTCCGGAGCGTTTTTCAGATGTCCCGATTTTTCGTTATTTTTGACCATTGTATAATTGGCGAATTATAAATTGATGGGATATTTCCGACCAACGGGCTGTCTCCATGTTAAACATAAAAACCGTTATAAAATGATTCACTGCAAAAAGACATTGCTTGTCTGGCTCTCGTGTGCTTTCACTTTCGGCACATTGTATGCGCAAGAGTCGGATTTCGACTTATCGTCTCAGCGTTCTGAGGCGCAGGACGTACTGCCCGTACCGGGTAAAAAATTAGACCACGAGGGGATTATCATCAACCCTACTCCGCAAAAAGCGATGATAGACCGCAGTCACCTGCTCGACATTTCGAACGGACTGGCACTGAAAGACGTGCAACAAAAGTTCGGAGAAAATCTGGGATTTGCCGCTCTTCAGCCCAAAGGGGTAAAACTCACGGTCGATTTCGGGAAGAAAATTTCGGATAAAAACGGCGTAAAAAATATTTCCGGCGCCTATGTGCTGACGGTCGACAAAAAAGGGATTTCCATTATCGGATATGACGAAAAAGGGGCCTTTTACGGCATACAGACGCTCCGGCAGCTTCTCGAAAGTCCGGCTACGGCCGACGGGAAACTGCCATACGTTCAAATCAACGATTATCCCGATTTGAAATATCGGGGCGTAGTCGAAGGTTTTTACGGAACGCCTTGGTCTCATGCGGTAAGACTGTCGTTAATCGATTTTTACGGCAAATTCAAAATGAACACCTATCTGTACGGTCCCAAAGACGACCCGTACCACAGCTGTCCCAACTGGCGGCAGCCTTATCCGGGAAAAGAGGCCGAGAACATCAAAGAGCTGATACAGGCCTGTAACCGCAACCGGGTAGATTTCGTATGGGCGATACATCCGGGACAGGATATCCAGTGGAACGAAGAGGATTACCGGAATCTGGTGAACAAATTCAACTGGATGTATGACTTGGGCGTGCGGTCATTCGCCATTTTCTTCGACGATATTTCGGGAGAGGGAACCAACCCGGTCAAACAGACGGAACTGCTGAACCGACTGACAGACGATTTTGTAAAGGCCAAAGGCGACGTATCGTCGATGACCGTATGTCCGACCGACTATTCGAAACTGTGGGCCAACCCTACCCCGCAGGGCCCGCTGGCCATTTACGGAGCGACCCTGAATCCGGCTATCGAAGTCTTCTGGACCGGAGATGTCGTGTGCAGCGACCTGACCAAAGAGACGTTGGACTGGGTAAATTCCCGCATCAAAAGACCGGCCTATTTCTGGTGGAACTACCCCGTTACCGACTATGCCCGCCACATCCTCATGCAAGGGCCTGTTTACGGGCTGAGCACGTCGCTTGACGACAACGATTTGTGCGGTATCGCCAGCAATCCGATGGAGCATGGCGAGGCTTCGAAACTGGCCTTGTACGGCGTCGCCGACTATACGTGGAACATCGCTGACTACAACCCTATCGACAACTGGGAACGGGGACTGGCCGAACTGATGCCTCAGGCACGGGAGGCTTACCGGACCTTCGCCATACACTCCTGCGACACGGAGACCGGATACCGCCGGGACGAGTCTTGGGAAACCCGTACATTCACACTGGACAACGGAACCGAAGAGGAGATGCAGTCGCTTTGGGCCGAGTTTGACAAAGTGGAGAAAGCTCCGGCTGAAATTGAAAAAGGCTGCACCAATCCGGCACTACTGGCCGAGCTGCGCCCCTGGTTAGTCGAATTCGAAAAGTTAGGAACACGGGGCAAACGGGCGATAGAACTTATCCAAATCTACCGGTCGGGCCAGCCGGCCGACTTCTGGAGCCAGTACATCGAAAACGTAATGAGTGCCGAAGAACAGAAAAATTATGAATCCCACAAATCGGGAACCATGAAGCTGCAACCGTTCTACGAAAATGCCATGAACGATATGGCTCTCGGATTCCTGACCCGGCTTCTCGGCGAACAACCGGTATATTACAAAGGTATCGGCTCGTTCAGAAACATGAAAACGACACAGCCGAAACTGATGTTCGACAACGACACCGTCACCTATTATACGTCGGCCATGTCCCAGAAAGCCGGAGACTGGATAGGGGTGGATTTGGGCCGTGTCATCCCCGTTTCGGACGTCTCGATTCTGCAAGGCCGCAATTCGGTGGATGATGTCGACTATTTCGACCACGCCATTGTAGAATATTCGGAAAACGGGACGAACTGGACTCCGCTGACCGGAGAACTGACCCAACAATATGTCATCTGCTGGGCCGGAGAACCGGTGAACGCCCGGTATGTCAGACTGAAACGGCTGGATTCGAAACGGGAAAATTATGCTGCGGTACGCTCGTTTACCGTCAATGCCCTCACGCCGGAAAAACTGGGATTCCAGATAGCGGCCGAAGATATGCAACAGGCTGTCGGTGCATTCGACAGACGGCTGGACACCTCGTATCTGAATCGGGGAAGCCTCTCATTCGAGATTCCGGCAGGTACGAACGAAATCATCGTGCTGAACAAACCGGCCGGAAAAGGCAACGTAACCATCAAACAGCTGAATGCCCACGGGGATATCGTATCGAAGACCACCATCGACACGCCCTATTATCAGACCCGCACGGCTGCCGGAACGGCCCGGATATCGATTGAGGGAGAAACCGAAATCTTCGAGATTATTACCTTGTCGAAATAAATACCCTACCTCAAAAAAAGGCCGTATACAAGAAATAAATCTGGTATACGGCCTTTTTTCTTTTATATCATTGAATATCATTATATTAAAATCAAAATGCCGTTATCCCAAATGTATAATGAATGTTAATGTGAAAATTTTTATGTTGTATAACCATGTTTTATAACATAAAAATCATATCTTTGCAGTGTGTTTTTCATGGTATTAATTTAAGGTTAGCAAAGATTGGTTGTCGTGAGACAACCTTCTTTTGTTTTTATCGGGATTATCTCCACTTTTACAATTAAAATCATTATCTTCGTGCAAGAAAGAAATAACGCAAAATGATTGATCAGACCACCGTTGACAGAATTATCGATGCGGCCAATATTTACGAGGTCGTCTCCGATTTCGTTACCTTGCGGAAACGCGGGGTCAACTACATCGGTCTGTGTCCCTTTCACGACGAAAAGACGCCCTCGTTCAGCGTGTCGCCGGCGAAAGGCATCTGCAAATGTTTCAGTTGCGGCAAAGGGGGAAGCGCCGTCCATTTTATCATGGAGCACGAACAGCTCACCTATTACGAAGCACTGAAATATCTGGCCAGAAAATACAATATCGAGGTCAAGGAGCGGGAGCTGACCGACGAAGAGAAACAGATACAGAGCGACCGGGAGAGCATGTTGGTTGTCAACAGTTTCGCACAGGAATATTTCACCAACATCCTGTTCGAACATGCCGAAGGCCGGTCGGTCGGACTGGCCTATTTCCACGAACGGGGATTCCGGGACGATATCATCAAAAAATTTTCTTTGGGATACTCGCTCGACCAGCGGGATGCGCTGTGCAAGGAGGCCGAGAAGAGAGGATTCAAGAAAGAGTATCTGCTCAAGACCGGATTATGTATCGAAGGCCAGAACGGCTACATGAGCGACCGGTTTCGGGGGCGTGTCATTTTCCCGGTTTTCAGTTTGTCGGGAAAGGTGCTGGCGTTCGGCGGACGCATCCTGAAAAAGGACGACAAAATGGCCAAATATGTAAACTCTCCGGAGTCGGAGGTTTACCACAAAAGCAACGAGCTGTACGGGATTTACCATGCCAAGCAGTCGATTGTCAAGAATGACCGCTGTTTCCTTGTCGAGGGCTACACCGACGTGTTGTCGATGCACCAGTCGGGTATCGAAAATGTGGTGGCTTCGTCGGGAACCTCCCTTACGCCGGGACAAATACGGCTGATTCACCGCTTTACCGACAACATTACGGTTCTTTACGACGGAGATGCCGCCGGTATCAAAGCGTCGTTGCGGGGGATAGACCTCCTGCTGAAAGAGGGCATGAACATCAAGGTCGTATTGCTGCCCGACGGCGATGACCCGGACTCGTTTTCGAGGAAACAGAGTGCCTCATCTTTTGTCGAATATATCAACAGTCACGAGGTCGATTTCATCCGGTTCAAAACCAACCTCCTGCTGGAGAGTGCCGGAGAAGACCCCATTAAACGGGCGGCGTTGATTACCGACATCGTGCAAAGTATTTCGATTATCCCCGACTCGATTGTCCGGTCGGTCTATACCAAAGAGTGCAGCCGGCTGCTCGATGTCAACGAGGATGTTCTGTTGCGGGAGGTGAACAAGAAAAAACTGGACCAGATTACCAAAGAGACACCTTTGCCCAAAGAGCCGAACCGGAATGACAATCCGGCTGCCGAAGGAACGGCCGCCCCAACACCGGAGACAGTGACGGAAACACCGGAAGAAACAGCGGCGGCCCTACCCCGACGAATCGCATCGCCGTTGGATACGTTCGAACGGAATCTGCTCCGGTACATGATACGTTACGGGCGCAAAATTCTTTTCCGTGCCGTTGACGAAGAGAGCGGCCAGACGACCGAATGGGCCGTCCTCCCCTATATCACCGCCGATTTAAAAGCCGATGAAATCACCTTTCAACATCCGCTGTATAAAAAAATGGCACAGGAAGCCAGCGAGAAATACGACAGCGAAGGAGAACATTTAGAACGTTATTTTCTCTCCCACCCCGATACGGAAATAAGCCAGACGACGGTGGATATGGTGAGCGAAAAATACCAGCTCAGCAAAATACATACCAAATTCCAGAAAGTGGAAACGGAAGAGGAGCGGCTGGCCGACCTGGTTCCCCGTGCGCTTTTCGAACTGAAAAACGCCATCGTGTGCCAGAACATCAAAAAGCTGCGGGACGAAATCAAAAAGGCCGGAAAAGAAAAGAATACGGCACTCGTCACCGAACTGATGGATAAAATAAAGAACCTGAACGAAATCAAGGCAGTTCTGGCCAAACAACTGGGAGAACGCATTATCAGTCCGCTCTAAATCAAGGCTTATGTACTATCTGGAAGCAACCGGCATCATCAAACAATACGAGCATCATCTGGCGTTGGACGGGGTCACGGTACAAGTCCCCGAAAACAGCGTATACGGACTGCTCGGCCCCAACGGCGCCGGCAAATCGTCTCTGATACGCATCATCAATCAAATCACGCTTCCCGACAGCGGGACGGTCTGCATCCGCAACAAACGGATTACGCCGCAGGACATCGCCCGGATAGGCTACCTGCCGGAAGAGCGGGGCTTGTACCCCAAAATGAAGGTCGGGGAACAGATTGTATATCTGGCCCGGTTGAAAGGGATGAGCAAAAACGATGCCCGCCAAGAGATGCTCCGCTGGCTGGAGAAATTAGGTATCGGCGAATGGGAAACGAAAAAGACAGAGCAGCTTTCGAAAGGGATGCAACAAAAAGTCCAGTTTATCGCCACCGTTATCCACCGGCCGGAACTGCTCATTTTCGACGAACCGTTCAGCGGATTCGACCCGGTGAACGCCAACGTACTGAAACAGGAAATACGGGAGCTCCGGGAAACGGGCGCCACCTTTATTTTATCGACCCACAATATGACTTCGGTAGAAGAACTCTGCGATGAAATTTCGCTCATCCACCGGGCCAAAGTGGTCCTGTCGGGCCGTGTAGATGAAATCAAAGAGAGATACAAAAAGAATATTTTCCGGATACGCACGGAAACTGCGCTGCCCGAACCCGGCCCATCCGGCGAATACCGGATTATCGAAAGCTGGGAAAACGGCCGATTTACGGAAAGCATCATCCGGAAGAACGATGCGGTCGATACACCGACGCTGATTTCGCATCTGGCCCGGTCGGCCCGGCTGTCGGCATTTGAAGAGATATTGCCCGGCATGGAGGAAATTTTTATAGACGCTGTAAAACCGCATTGAAATGAATAACCGCACCCTTATCATACAACAGGAGTACCTCTCCCGGATAAAAAAGAAATCCTTTATCCTGATGACCCTGTGCGCCCCTATCCTGTTTGCGGCCGTTCTGCTTTTTCCGATATGGCTGCAAAATGCAGGAGACACAGCCATACGCAACATCAAGGTCATCGACCAGACCGGTCTGTATAAAGGGGTCTTCTCCCCTACGGACAATTACACCTTTTCGTACACGGAGGACGGCATTTCGTCCGAACCGTTCTACGCCTACCTCGTCATATCGGACAATCTGCTGCAAAACCCGAACGGGATTGTCCTGTATTCCGAGAATCCGATAAACGCCGATTTAAAAAACACGGTGGAGCAGATTGTCAACACCCACCTCTCCCGAGAGAAACTGGCGGCATATGACATCCCCGATCTACAGGAAATCATCGACAGCTCGGAAAGTCATCTCCGACTGACGACCGTGTGTATCGGGAAAGACGGAAAAGAGACGGAGACATCGGCCGAAACCGCAACATTAGTCGGTCTGCTGTCTACACTTGCCATTTATACGTTTCTGCTGCTTTACGGCAGTCAGGTCATGCGGGCCGTAACACAGGAAAAAAGCAACCGCATCGTCGAAATTCTGGTATCGTCGGTAAAACCGTTCGATTTGATGATGGGCAAAATCTGTGCCATCGGATTAGTCGGGCTTACCCAAATCCTCATCTGGATACTGCTTTTTGCCGGTATCTCCGGCCTGGCCGGTCTGTTTTTCGACATTCCGGCTGTTGCGGCAGACCCGGCATTGAGTGCCGGTGCGGCCCCTCCGATTACCGATGAAAACATACAGGCGTTTCTACAGACGGTGGCTTCTATTCCCATAGCGGAATTTCTTATTTGCTTCCTGCTGTTCTTTATCGGCGGATATATGCTGTATGCCTCGCTGTTTGCAGCCATCGGCTCTATGGTAGACCAGGAAACCGACACACAGCAGTTCATCGCACCGGTAACCGTAATTATCATTATCGCCCTCTATCTCGGCATATTCAGCGCACAGTCTCCGGACAGCGCCATTGCGTTCTGGAGCTCTCTGTTTCCGCTGACCTCTCCCATTGTCATGATTGTACGCATCGCCTTCGGCGTTCCCGTGTGGCAGACCGTCCTGTCACTGCTTATTTTGTTCGCCTCCTCTACCGGGATGACAGGAGTGGCGGGCCGCATCTACCGGACCGGGATTATGATGTACGGAAAAAAGGCAAGCTACCGGGATATACTCAAATGGCTGACGTATAAAAAGTGAGGCAAGGGCCGCAACACACCGGACATATCCCGACATGTACCTGCCTTGTCGCCATTGCCATTACCGGTTAATTTCCGGTTCGTTTTCGGCAATCTGGCGCCGCAACACCTCAACGGTTTTGGATGCAACCGCCTGTTCTCTGGTGAAATCTTTCACGCTCTGCAAGGCGGCGGCCAGCTCGTAAGAGGCATTTATCATCCGACGGGAACGCTCGTCCAAATAAAACGAATAGGGCTTTTTGCCTTCGTAACTGACTTTTATTTTACCCGGTGTATTGTAAATCAGACTGGCCACAGAAATCATCTGAGGACCTTTATAGGTAACAATTTCGGTCGTATTTCCGTTATTGATGAAACTGTAATTGCGGGCACCGTCATACGGGATAACAGCCGTGAGGGCATAGGTACCGTCGGGAGCCTCCACCCGCATCGACTGGTGTTTCAGCCCGGCCGCACCGAAATAAACGCTCGATATCATCATCTCACCCTGCTCGCTTACCTGCGCCCGCACATAACTGCGATTGACCACCGGGCTGTTTTTTTCGGTCTTGTATATGTAATTGCCCACTTCCTGATACTGCGCATCCTTTTCCAGAAAAAAATCGGCTTTCAACCGTTCGACTTCGGCCCGGCTAACCAGCAGCATACTGTCGGCATAGGCCAGATTGCGTTCGTACTCTTTCAGATTGATTTTGCGCATCAACTGCATTCCCCTCTTTATTTCGTCAAAGGCTTTGGGGTAAAGAATTCCGATACTGTCTATCGCCTCTTTGGAGCGGGTATATTGCCCCTGTTCATAGAGCTGTTCGGCTTTTCCGTACTGTTGGGCCGCCCCGTTATCCTCTTGGGAACAGGCAACCAGTCCGGCCGCCAGACACAAGACATATAGTTGTTTTTTCATTTCGTTCTGTTTTTGATATCCGACGCAAAGTTAAAAATTCGGGAAAAGGAAACAAAAAAAGGGAGCAGAAAAGACGGCTTCCCTTTTTCGTGATCGGGCTGGGATTCGAACCCAGGACCCACAGCTTAGAAGGCTGTTGCTCTATCCAGCT